>DASVIG010000120.1:0-6820 GCA_036382195.1 Candidatus Nanopelagicaceae bacterium | reverse complement strand
CGAACCCCCATTCGCGAGGCGCTGCGGCGACTCCAACAAGATGGACTTGTTCAGCAGATAGATCGAGGCCTGGCGGTCATGATCCGACGTCCCGAGGAGATTCTCGATATTTACGAAACACGGATCATTCTTGAAGCAGATGCTGCCCGCGTGGCAGCCGATCGGCGAACTACGTACGATTTGCGTCTTATCCGTTCTGAATTAGATCGCAGTATGCTGGTGGAAGAGACTGACTTGGATTCCATGGTCGATACAAATGAACGATTTCATCAAGCAGTCTGGCAGGCCAGCCACAATGAATGCCTTACAGATTTACTCCAACGCCTCCAACTGCATTTGGGTCGATATCGAGGTGCCTCGCTGGTATCTCGAGGGAGCACGTTGGCTTCTCCGGGGCGATGGCAAGAGGCTCTCATAGAGCACCGCCAAATCCTCGATGCCCTTGAGGTCCGCGATTCTAAACGCGCCCATGAGATTGTGACGAAGCACTTTATGACCGCTCGCGATTTGAAGATGACACTTTTTGCCGACGGAGAGTACGTCAGCTAACTAGATCGTTTCGGTTGGGTTCTCCACAGTCTCTGCTATCGGCCTGTAGCAATCGAGTTAGCGGTGGAGCGATGAGTGTGCCTCACTCTGTACACAATCGTATGATACGGTATACAATCATCTCGTTTCGCGCAGCGTGGTCTTCCGGGAAGGGCTCATGGACGTTAGGGGAAAAATTGCTTCTGGGCTGGGCTTTGAGATGCCGCCTCCCCTTCTTGCTCCCACAAAGAGCGATCTCTCCGCACCGTCTGCTCCAGAATGGGCCGACCTTACGTGGGATGTGGTTGTCATCGGCGGCGGCAATGCCGCGTTAACCAGCGCAATGTCCGCACACGATGGCGGGGCACGGGTGCTGATTCTGGAGAGAGCACCACGACATATGCGTGGAGGAAACAGTCGTCATACTCGCAACATTCGCGCCGTACACCTTAAGGATGAGTTCAACTCGGGGGACTACCTCTACGAAGAGATGTGGCGCGACTTATGCGAAGTCGGCGAGGGTCCCAGCAACGAAGAGTTGGCAAGTTTTACTGTCCGCCAGTCCGAGACAATCATTGCCTGGATGTCCAGTCACGGCGCGCATTGGCAACAGCCATTAGTGGGAACACTTCACTTGGGACGTACCGCCCGATTCTTTCTCGGAGGCGGTAAGAACCTTCTCAACTCCTATTACCGGCGCATTGATAAATCCCTCGGAATGAGCGTCGTTTACGATGCGAAAGTTGAGGAGTTTGAATTTAGCGCAGATCAATGCACGGCAGTGATTGTGAGTTATGGCGGCGCTAAATATCGAGTACGAACCAAATCAGTGGTTTGTGCCAGCGGCGGTTTTGAGGCCAACCTTGAATGGCTCCGACGATATTGGGGATCTGCTGTCGACAACTACATTATCCGTGGAACGCCTTACAACGACGGGCATGTTCTCGCGCAATTGTACGAAGCTCATGCGGCCTCGAGCGGTCAAGAGCGCGGCTTCCATTCGGTGGCAGTCGATGCGCGGTCCCCGAAGTTTGATGGCGGACTAGCCACACGCTTGGATTCGATCCCCTTTGGGATCGTGGTCAACGAATCTGGTCAACGCTTCCAAGACGAAGGCGAAGAGTTGTGGCCCAAGCGTTACGCGGTCTGGGGTCGTCACATCGCCGAGCAACCAAATCAGTTAGCCGTATCGTTATGGGACTCAAAAGTCAGTGGAGAGTTCCTTCCTCCGATGTTCGGTGTCACATCAGCCAACACAATCAGTGAACTTGCTAGCGCACTCAATTTGTCCCCGGCTGCATTGGTCGAAACCGTAAAAAAGTACAACGATTCTGTGGTTGACGGAACTTTTGATCCGTCTATTTTGGACAACTGTCATACCGACGATTTAATACCACCCAAGAGCCATTGGGCTCAGCGTTTGGATAAACCTCCTTTTTCTGGCGTGGCTATGCGCCCTGGAATCACTTTTACTTATTTGGGATTGGCCGTTGCAGAAGATGCGCGCGTCGTGCGTGAAGATGGAAGTTGCTTTCGAAACGTATTTGCGGCCGGTGAAATTATGTCTGGAAATATTCTCAGCACCGGCTACTTAGCCGGTTTTGGAATGGCCATCGGCGCCATCTGGGGACGGCAAGCCGGCAGAGAGGCAGCCAAGCATGCTCATGAATAGCGGTACAAATGACGTAACTCAAAGTCTTCCAGCAGGTTTGGTCTTACTGCCCCTAATTATGGAAGAGGCAACGCGACAACTGGGCATCTGTAATTCCTGCCGCTATTGCGAAGGCCTATGTGCTGTATTTCCTGCCCTCGAGCGCCGGACACTTTTTGAAATTGGTGACGTTAGTCAGTTGGCAAACCTTTGCCACGATTGCCGAGCATGTTTTGATTCATGCATGTACACCGCTCCGCACGAGTTTGATGTCAACATTCCTAAGTTGCTATCGTCCTTTCGTGTTCTCGACTACAAGCGTTACGTCTGGCCGCGTCAAGTACCGAGATTATTCTCCGGTTGGATTGGAGTCTTCTCGGGAGCACTCATGTCGATGCTCCTCATCTTTCTAATCGCGATATCTCACGTAGGCTTGAGTGGACTCATTACCAAAGACAGTGGCCCTCTGTCACCGTATCTTCTTATCTCCTCGGGTGTGTTGATAATTCTTCTTTCAGTCCCGTCCCTCTTCTCCGTGGTGGTGATGGTTGTTGCTGGACGAAAGTATTGGCGAGAAGTCGGTGGCACACCAAACGGTCTTACTTTGAAGATCATCGGGCAATCCATCTGGTACGCCGCCACCCTCCGTTATCTTGGAGGTGGAGGCGCCGGCTGCTACTACCCAGACGACGAGAAGCCTGAAGAATCTCGGCGGACTCTGCATATGTTGGTGGCATATGGTTTCGGATTCTGTTTTGTTTCGACGACCGCAGCCGCCATATCGCAGGACATTCTTGGCATAGAGCCACCGTATCCGTGGATTTCGGTGCCAGTAATCTCGGGCGTGATCGGTGGCATTGGGCTGGTCATTGGATGCTTGGGATTGCTCCTACTCAAGGTGCGAAGTTCGCATGTGACCAGCGTGGCTGAAATGACCATCAAGGATTACGGTCTGCTAATAGCACTGGAGTTTCTGGCGCTCTCAGGATTAGCAACGCTGCTGACTCGAAGCACTTCTGCCTTTGGAATCGTTTTTCTCATCCATCTTTCAGCAATCGTTCTGGCCTTTGCAGCGGCTCCTTACAGTAAATTTGTTCATGTCGTCTTCCGCTTCCTCGCGTTACTGCGCGACAATTTTGAACGGGCCCAACTGCTCAAGCCTTCTTCCAAATGAGGCGATCTATCGACGTACTCATGGAAGTGGCTCTGATTAGGGTTCTGAAATATGTGTGGATGTAATAAGGTTTCACTTTCACACTCGACACAGAAGTGACTAAATTGGAGGATTCATGGGTTTAACCCTGGCGGAGAAGGTGTGGAACGCGCATGTTGTGCGGGCGGCCGAAGGTCACCCTGATCTGCTTTATGTAGATCTCCATTTAATAAATGACATAACTAGCCCGCAGGCCTTTGAAGGAATTCGTACTTCTGGGCGCACCGTGCGCCGTCCTGATTTGACGCTCGCAACCGAAGACCACAACGTGCCAACGACCGACACAAGCCTCCCGATCGCTGACCCAATTTCTGCGGCACAACTGGCCGCCCTGCGTCGTGATTGTCTTGAATATGGAATACCGATTTTTTCACTGGGAAATATCGAACAAGGGATAGCACACGTCGTTGGTCCACAACTTGGACTCACTCAACCCGGCATGACGGTTGTGTGCGGCGATAGTCATACCTCCACCCATGGGGCCTTCGGTGCGTTGGCATTTGGCATCGGTACAAGCGAAGTCGAGCACGTACTTGCCACTCAGACTCTTCCGCTGAAGCGGTTCAAGACAATGGCAGTTACCGTAACTGGAGAACTCCCTGCCGACACAACGGCAAAAGACTTGATTTTGGCTCTTATTGCACAGATCGGGACAGCAGGAGGACAGGGATACGTTATTGAGTATCGCGGTGAAGCAATCCGCAAAATGTCGATGGAAGGGCGCATGACCGTCTGCAACATGTCGATTGAGGCCGGCGCTCGTGCAGGCATGGTCGCACCCGATGCCACGACATTTGCTTACCTCAAAGGACGTCCGCATGCACCTAAGGCAGCGAAATGGGATGCGGCTGTCGAACATTGGTCTGCGCTGGCCAGTGATGCTGATGCTGTTTTCGATCTCGAAGTAAAATTCGACGCTAATAAGTTAGCGCCCTTCGTCACGTGGGGAACCAATCCTGGCCAAGGCGCTCCATTGTCCGAACGAATTCCAGCGCCAGAGGATTTTTCCACTGAAATTGAGCGCGATTCTGCCGCCCGTGCATTGGAGTACATGGGATTGACTGCAGGGACGCCTCTTCGGGAGATCGAGGTACAAACGGTATTTCTAGGTTCGTGCACAAACGGTCGTCTCGAAGATCTCCGCGCGGCTGCCAACGTGCTTCGCGGACGCCAGGTTGCATCCAGCGTGCGGATGTTAGTTGTACCGGGATCGGCGAGAGTGCGCCTGGAAGCAGAGGCCGAAGGCTTGGACAAAGTCTTCATTGCCGCGGGTGCGGATTGGCGCCACGCTGGATGCTCGATGTGTCTGGGAATGAATCCCGATCAATTGATGGCGGGGGAACGGAGCGCATCCACGTCCAACCGGAATTTTGAGGGTCGTCAAGGGCCAGGTGGTCGAACCCATTTGGTCTCACCTCAGGTTGCTGCCGCCACTGCCGTCGCGGGACATCTCGCCTCGCCTGCCGACTTGAAGTAAAGGAGTCCATGATGGAGAAGTTCACAGTTCACCAAGGTACGGCGTTGCCATTGCGACGCAACAATGTTGATACCGATCAGATCATCCCGGCTCGTTATCTCAAGCGTTTATCCCGACATGGGTTTGAGGACGGACTCTTCTCCGCTTGGCGAACCGATCCGGATTTCGTACTCAACCAACCTGCATATGCCGGGGCGTCAATTTTAATCGCCGGATCAGATTTCGGAATCGGCTCATCGCGCGAGCATGCGGTCTGGGCGCTGCAGGATTACGGTTTTACGGTAGTTCTGTCACCGCGGTTTGCAGATATCTTTAGAGGAAATGCTGGGAAGAGCGGAATGCTTGCGGCGCAGGTTCCCCAGGAGGTAATCGAACGACTGTGGGAACTTGTCACTGCTGATCCAACAACCGTAGTCACTATTGACCTGGTGGCTGGCCAAGTTCGAGCTGCTGACCTGGTAGCCGATTTTGAAATCGATGATTATGTGCGCTGGCGATTGATGGAAGGGCTAGACGATATCGGAATCTCAATGCAGTACATTGATGAAATTACTGAATTTGAGTTGACTCGCTCCGAGTTTTTTCCCACCTCCATTCTTTGATCCAAAGGGTCTTCCGGGCGCTGAATCTTGGCCTCTGGGCCTCTGCCTGGGTCCAGCCCAGAGGATCTGGCCTCCAAATTGTTATACAAACTTGGTTGACAAGTGGGGCTTAACGGGCTGTAATGAGGCATGTTTGTATGACAAGCATATCGTTCAGCAATCGGGTAGAAGTATCGGACTTGGGCGCCCTTCCTGTGGTCTCCAGCCTTACCCCCTTCCGTAAAGAAAGGTTTATTTGCAATGAAAATTAAATTATTGGCTTCAGTTGCGACGGGTGCGGCAATTGCCCTGACCCTGGCCGCCGTTGCTCCTTCAAATGCCGCTTCTGGCACCATCCTCATCGGCGGCATCGCCGGCACGACTGGTGCTTATGGTTCGACCGGGCAAGCAGTTGTGAATGCTTCCCAGATGGCAGTGGATGAGATCAACGCCGCTGGCGGAGTTCTCGGGAAGAAACTGGTTTTCAAATGGCACGATGATGGTGCATCAGCTACTACATCGGCTCAACTTTTCAATCAGTACTTGAGTGCAGGAGCTGTTGCGATCATTGGCTCGCCAGATACTGGCCCAACCACCGCCGCACTTTCCAGTACCAAGAAGATTCCCGTCCTCGGCGCAGTCGATGATGGTGGCCTGACCATTTATCCAAATGGTCCACAGAAGCCACCATTCCCATGGGCTTGGAGCACCAGCTTGAACACTCTGGCATGGGGCGGGGCCATCGGTAAGTACGCTGCCGCAACGTGCAAAGGATTAGCTGTACTGCACGATCCAAGCAGTTACGGAATGGGCGGTTTAGCCGGTATCCAAACGGCTTATGCAGCTGCTGGTAAGAAATTGGCACTCAATGATGCGATCACTGAGAACTGGTCAACTGGCGCAACCGTTGCCCTTAAATCAGAGATCACAAAGATCCAAGCAACCGGCGCAGATTGCGTAGATGTGTGGCTGACACCTCAAGATCAAGCTGCATTTATGCAGGTCTCAAATAGCGTAAAAGCTAAGTTCACCTTCTTCGGAAATGACGAAACAGATGCAGATCCAACCTTCTCAAGCCTTGCAAAGGCTGATGGGAATGGAATGATCTCTGCGCTGTTGACCACTGAAGTTCACCCAACAGCCAAGTTAAAAGCTTTCCAGAAAAAATACAAGGCTCGTTTCAAGGTAGCTTCAACCCCATTTGCAGAACTCAGCTATGACGCAATTGGGATCTTGGCTCAGGCAATCAACGCAGGAAAGTCGACTGCCGCCAAGTCACTACAGACCCAGCTCAATAAGATCAAGAATTTCCCTGGGTTGACGGGTAGCTTGAGCTTCACGAAACAACAGCACACGACAATCAACGCCAG
>DASVIG010000119.1:0-3117 GCA_036382195.1 Candidatus Nanopelagicaceae bacterium | reverse complement strand
GCAAGAAGTACTCGGATGAGACGATGAAGGTTTTACGTATTTCTTTCCTCTCTGCCTTCTCGCTTGAATTAGTGGCGACCATCTCCGTTGCGGTTGTTGCGGTTTCGGTTGGACTTCGCCTCGTGACTGGGTCTATCGACTTTAGGTCGGCATTGGTCGTGCTTCTTCTGGCACCCGAGGTTTACTTCCCTTTGCGCAACGCCGCAACGCTTTTCCATGCCTCTGAAGATGGCACGCAGGCCCTGCGTGAGTTGGCCCGGGTGCACCGTGATCTGGAAGATCATTTCATCCAAGCCGATACTCCGATCGGCTCCGTGCAAGCACTTTCATGGGGAGAGTGGAGATTTCAACGCAATGCCGTCGAAACGATCGTTATCCCAGCCGGTCACATCCGTCGAGGAGAGATACTTTTTTTGGTGGGTGAATCTGGAGTTGGCAAGACCCATTTCGCGGACAATCTTCTGGGGAGCACATTTACCGCAGATGTGGAAGTAGAGACTGATCACGGCACCATCGCTCTGGATCATCGGCTTCAAACGCAATGGCAGAAGTTATTGGGATGGATCCCACAGAATCCGCAGTTGGCAACAGGAAGCGTGCGCGATCAATTTCTCCTGCTCTCTCCGACATTCAAAGACGTGGAGATCGAAACGGCACTTGGCGCTGCCGGACTGGATCTGGCTGACTTGCCGATGGGACTGGAGAGCAGAATTGGCAGCAGTGGTGAGCAAGGCAACGCAGCATCTGGTGGCCAGGTCCGCAAAATCGCGGTGGCCCGGGCACTGATTCGCCAGCCGAGCGTCGTCATCGCCGATGAGCCGACCGCTGATTTGGACCACCAGAGCGCGATCAAAGTTATTTCCTTATTGCGCCAGGCTCAACGCGATGGAGCCATTGTTATCTGCATAACTCATGATCGTGGCTGGCTACAACCAGAGGACTTGGTCGTGACAGTAGAGCGGGCTATGCCATGAAGCGCACTTTTCCGTATCTGTTGAGTAGCACCGCATATATAGCTGGCATGGGGCTGATAATTACCAGCGCATGGCTGATCACGATGGCTTCATTCCAGCCCCCGATTCTGACATTGAGCATTGCAATTGTGATGGTCCGCTTCTTCAGTATTTCTCGCTCCGTCGCCCGCTACTTCGAGCGAATTACCAGTCATAAAGCTGTTTTTGATCGTCTGGCTCAATTGCGAGTGCGTCTTTTTGAAAAAATTACTGCCAACCCCATTTATTTGCTCCGCGATCTGGGCTCAGGGGCTCTTATCAAACGGGTAGTGGATGATGTTGAGAGGGCGCAGGAGTATCAACTGCGCATCACCTTGCCCCGCGTCGCAGCAGTGATTTCTGTCCTCACTGGTGCCGCCTTAGGGTGGTGGATTCGTCCCGAATCACTCTTTATCACGCTGACTGCGAGCGTCATTCTCCTGGTTCTTGTCCCGCAATTTGTAGAAAAAAGGTGCGCGATCGTCGCTCGTGGAGTTGAAAGTTCTGAAGGTGATTATGCAGCGCTCATTGAACAGGCGGCACACGGTGTGGCAGAGGCGAAACTCTACGGCTATCTCAACGAGCGTCTTTCGCGGACGAAAGCGATCGAAGCGGAAATTTGGAGTAGAGAGCAGACATTGTTGAAGCTCACTCGTCGATTTCAATTTCTCACGGTGGCAATTTTCGGACTGACATTGGTGGCGCTTGCAGAACTGGCAACACACCTGAGCACAACATCCACGATTCCCGCAGTTCAAGTGACGATGTTGATTTTCCTGCCTCTGGTTATGTTTGAAGGAATAACTGCTTTTTATCCCAATCTCTTCTCTGCCGGAAAGATGCTTCTCGCAAATGGCGAAATAAAAAAACTGGAGGAGATGGGGATTTCTCGCGTAGCCCCGTCTGTTGACATCCGTACCCGAGTTACCGATATCGATGCACGGAACGTCCAGGTGAAATGGTCGGGTGCAGATCACTTTATGGAACCGCTCTCATTCCATATCACAACAGGTAAATGCCTGGTTATTAGGGGGCGCAGCGGAAGCGGCAAGTCCACATTGGCAATGGCGCTCTTGGGGCTTTTGGATTATGAGGGTGAGATAACTTTGGATGGCGTTGAACTTCGAACCATCTCCGCGTTGAATACTCATATCAGCGGGGTCATCCAGAATGCCCATGTTTTCAACACCTCCATCCGAGAAAATCTCAAGATTGCATCTCCTAAAGCACTTGATGAAGACCTGATAAAAGTACTGAGAGTTGTGGAATTGGATTCGCTGATTGCCCAACTTCCTGATGGCCTCGACACCATCGTTGGGCAGATGGGGCGCGCACTCTCGGGGGGAGAGGTCAAGCGACTCAACTTGGCTAGAGTCCTTCTGTCTCCTGCAGAAATTCTGGTGCTGGATGAACCGACCGAGCACTTGGATGCCGAACTTGCCATTCGAATTGAGGAACGAGTGATTGCACTAGAGAAAATGCTCATCGTGATCACGCATTCAGGGTGGGCTCAAGGAGATCAGAACCTCGACATCCGACGGTAACTGCGATTTGCCCATTTTCAGGAGAGAATGGGCGCATGGCCAGCCTCGACACCAAATTGATCGACGTTGTTGGCGATAGGACCGCAAAAGTCCTGGAATCGGGGATGGGGGTTCGAACAGTTGGCGATCTTCTTCGCCACTATCCACGGCGCTACGTCGTGCGGGGCGAACTCAGTGATATTTCGCAATTGAAAGAGGACGACGACGTCACAATCTTGGCGGAAATTTTCAGCACCAACACCCGAACACTACAAGGGCGCAAAGGAACGATTCTAGAAGTCGTCGTGACTGATGGCACCTCGAAACTCTCTCTTACTTTTTTTAATCAGGCTTGGCGCGAACGTGAATTACGGGTGGGCCGGCAAGGTCTATTTGCCGGCAAGGTGGGTGCATTCAAGGGAAAGCGTCAACTCTCTCATCCTGATTATGAACTCATTGCAGATGGTGGCGATGTGGATAGCGCAATAGATGACTTTGCCGGCAAGTATCTCCCGGTGTATCCGGCCACGGCCAAGTTGCCCTCGTGGAAAGTTGCCCAATGCATCACTCTGGCCATTGATGCGCTGGATGAAGTTCCGGAT
>DASVIG010000118.1:0-11810 GCA_036382195.1 Candidatus Nanopelagicaceae bacterium | reverse complement strand
TATGCATACTAATAACTCTAAAGAGTGTCAGAGAATTGCGCCATCGTCGTCTCTGTAATCATCGCGGAGTCGGTAAAGAAAAACAGTCAGTCCTCCCAAGAAAGCGAGTACACCTGGCCAGGGTTCCACACCGAAGGGGTTGAAATTTGTGATTGCAGCGAGTATTGCCCAGACCGGACCAAGGAACATTGCAACTACCGCGTTACGTTTCGTTCGATCAGCGATGGGCAGAAGTTCTGGATCGGGAATCGCGAAATGCTCTTCGGGGAGTTCTCTGTCCAATTCATCCAGATACGTTGTAGGTGCTGATTCATCAAGAGCTAATCCGGCGATGATCGATTGAAATTCGGCATCTATGAGGTCGGCTTCATCGTCAATCTCTACATCGGCCAGCCAGATACCACTTGCAACTTCGTTGATGAAGGCCAGAGACTCCTCGACAAGGAGTAGTGCGTCATGGTCTAGCGATGAACTATGAAAGGAATCCTTCAAAATAACTTCTCGAATAAGGTGGGAGGAAATTTCATGGGCAACTGCAGAAGAATCATCTGCATTAAGTAGAGCATCTTGAGCTGAGTAGATCAATAGTGTTGGCTGATCGACAAGATAGAGGTCGTCCTCCACTTTGCGCCACAATTTGGAAAATGCCACGTGATGAATCGGCAGTGAAGGTTCGAGCAGAATGATGCCGTCGATTTCGTCCCCATATATTTCAGCCAGATGCAATGCATGAGCACCGCCGACCCCAAAGCCAAAGAGGAACACCTTGCTGCAGCGACTCTTCACCTTGCGGAATTCTCTATCTGCATGCATGTAGCCTTCTCGCCATTGCGCGCGATTGAGGTCTTCCCAGCGGGTTGCATTCACCGTCACCTGAGGAAGGTTGACCGTCAATCCGCCTTGATGGAGGGAATGTGCCCAGGCGGTCAGAGGCGCTTGCGAGCCACGGAAACCCGGCAGGAGGAGGATTCCGATCTCTCCGCCAGGTAACTCCAAACTTTCCGGGTTTGGGATCTTCGTCACTTTCCCATAGTGTCATAGAGAGCGCTGAGCGACTAAATTGGTGTACTGACAAGTGAGGAGTGGTGATGGTCAATCTGCCGTACGGCGTCCTGCGCGCATTCCTGACGCCTTTTCTCATGATCCTTTTCAGACCCAAAGTAAAAGGGCTAAGGAATGTACCCGTTACCGGTCCGGTCATTATTGCTTCCAACCATCTCTCGTTCAGCGATTCGGTATTCATGCCGCTTGTCGTTCCGAGAAAAGTTACCTTCTTGGCCAAGAGCGAATACTTCACCTCTCCCGGGCCTAAGGGGCTTTTAAAGAAGTTGACCTTCATTGCACTTGGCCAGGTTCCAGTTGATCGTTCGGGCGGGCGACGGAGTGAAGGTGCCCTGATCACGGGCCTTAAAGTCTTGGCCGAGGGCAACTGCCTCGGCATTTATCCGGAGGGAACACGATCACCGGATGGCCGCCTGTACAAAGGCCGCACCGGCATCGCTCGTCTGGCTATTGAATCTGGTGCGCCAATAATTCCAGTGGCGATGTTCAACACGGAGAAGATTCAGCCCACGGGGAAGGTGATTCCAAAGATCATGCGGGTCAAGATGATCTTTGGTGAACCGATATACGCGACAGGGGACTCAACAGATAACCAACACCTGCGCGATGTCACCGATAACCTGATGCGCAAGATTCAAGAGCTCTCAGGTCAGGAGTACGTGGATATCTTTGCTACTCGTAGGAAATTGGAGTTGACCGACGAAATCGCCAGCGAAGTGATCGACGAAGAGTAAGTGCTACTAATTAATTTTCCAGCCTGAGTCTCTCGACCAGATAGTTGCAGGTGGTGCAGGTTGGACCTGAATCAGGAAGTGGTCCTTCTAGGACTGAGATGAAGTCGCCGATCACCGAGAGAAACTTCTCTTCATCGCGTGGAACTGGTACGTAGGATTGCCTGACGCCAAACCCGTAGGTGGCATCATCATTTCCAATGACTTTATTAGGGTTCCATACCAGTAGTCCCATTGTGGCAACGCTCATAATCTTTCCGGCAGAAGGTTTCTCCATGGCGTATGCATAGGCTTCAAGTTGGGGGGAGTAGAACTCGCCCGAATCTCTCGAATTGTCTGAGACTTTGCAATCGATCAGGGCGACCGTACCGTCGTCATTCTCGGCGACAAGGTCATATTTTCCAAGGATGCGCCAACGGGTGATTTCGCCATTGACCATAAGCGGTTTGCTCTTCACCCATTCTGCAAGTTTTGTCACCCGGCCAGGGCGCAAACTTCCGTCGATTTCCTGCGTACGAACCCCACGGAAAGCGTTTTCTTGGAGAGATGAGAAGGTTCCGACGAGTGGGAATGCACCAGGCATGATGACTTTGTGCCAGTACTTGATCCATAGGCATCTCTTGCACGTTGACAGACCAAATGTGAGATCCGAAGGAGAGATATTTTCACGGGCAGGAACGGGTGGCTTTCTCATCCCGCTAGTCTGCCGAAGTCATCTGACATTGAGCGCCGATTGCTTTATTGCCCTAGTGCGTGGCGAATTGCTGCTATGACCACCAAAGTTCCCAACGCGATCATGACCACACCGCCGGTTGAGCGCAATTTGATTAAGCGATCGGGGTCGGTGGCCAGCCATTCGCGCGCTGTACCCGCCAACAGACCCCAACTTCCGTCAGATAGCAGCGCCATGATGGCAAAGAGAACACCCAATAGGAGAAGTTGTTCCGTTACCGAGCCACGACTTCGATCAATGAACTGCGGCAAGATTGCTGCGAAGAAGACCAATGTCTTGGGATTGAGAATTCCCACCCAGAAACCATCACGAAAAGATTTCATTGGATGCGGTCCCTTTGAATCGCGTTCGAGCATTTTGGCAGCATGTATCCGGCGATGGCGAATGGCATCGCCGCCGAGATAGATCAGGTAAGCGCCGCCACCCCATTGCACCGCTGAGTACGCGAGGTCCGATCGCTGTAGCAGCGGCCCGAGTCCGACGGCCACAAGAACCGAGAGCAGCAGCGCACCTGCGACATTGCCGGCTGCCGTGAGGACTGCGGTCTTGCGGCCCCACGCAATCGCGCGTGCCACGATAAAGAGGACGCTGGGGCCCGGGGCAATAATGATAAGGATCGCGGTGACGACATATTCCCAGATCCGCGTCGGAACGATCACAGGTGCATGCTACAAGGAACCCTACTTCGAATTACCGCGCGATTTCCCAATCGAATGGAGTGCCTGGTACCCGATCACGGCTACCAACGTTGCGTTGACGATGCCCGTGAAGGTGTACTCGCCACGCGTCCAGGACATGTCGGAGATCCCAATAATGAGCGAAGCCGCAGTAATGATGAGGTTGGTGGAATTGGCAAAATTCACCTCGCCCATGAGATAGGCAACGACGTACCCGATGACCGGCCCCGCAAAGCCAGTTAAATTCATACCGATCACCATCACTCTCGTGCCGGTGATTATGGGGCCCAGAATCAGGCGTGTTCGTGGAGGGAAAGGCGGTTTCAAGGCTATGGGCCTTTCGGGCAAGGGTGAGCATTGTCCACCGACGCCACGCTGAGGGGCGATCTGCAACTTGCCATCTGGGGATGTATCCGTTTAGATGAGCACTCGATATATCGAATGGATATATCGCACCGATAGTCAGGGGTTATATGCGCTCTCGAAGTGAGTCTCTGGAGTTTGCTCTCCTTGGCCTCCTCTCGCAGGATCCCCTTCATGGATATGAGCTTCGCAAGCGGCTTATCGCGATTTATGGTCCATTCCGTGCCCTCTCTTTCTCTGTCCTGTATCCGCAACTGCGCAAGATGTTAGATGCTGGCTATATTGAAGAGTCCTTCGCCCAAGACGGGGGATTGTCGCGCCGCTCCAGGATTGTCTACCGCCTTTCGACAAAGGGAAAGGCCCGCTTTGAAAATCTGACAGAAACCGTCAGTCCAGACACCTGGGAGGACGAAGGTTTCGAAGTGCGGTTTGCATTCTTTAGCCCCACATCACGAGCCAATCGTCTGCGAATTCTTGAAGGTCGCCATCGTCGCCTGAAAGAGAAGGCAGAAATTCTCCGTACCGAACTTGAAAAGTCCCCAGTAGGAATCGATAAATACCTTGAAGAGTGGCGACGTCACTCCATGGAATCGGCAGAGCGTGAAATCGCTTGGTTGGAAGACATGATCAAAACCGAAAGGAAATAGTGTGAACATCACTACCGGTAAAGGCGACATCCGTGTTGCAATCGTGGGGGTTGGCAACTGCGCTAATTCGCTCGTTCAAGGAGTTGTCTATTACAAAGATGCTCCGACTGACCAGGAGATCCCAGGCCTCATGCATGCAGTGGTCGGTGGCTATCACATCAACAATGTTAAGTTTGTCGCGGCATTTGACGTCGACATCAAGAAGGTTGGACTCGACTTAGCCGACGCCATTTGGGCCAGCGAGAACAACACAATTAAGTTCGCCGACGTCCCGAAGTCAGGAGTAACGGTCCAACGTGGAGTTACCCTCGACGGTCTGGGACGTTATTACCGAGAGACGATTACAGAATCCGATGCTGCGCCCGTAGACATCGTCAAGGTCCTTAAAGAAGAAGCTGTAGATGTGCTGATCTGTTATTTACCAGTGGGCTCTGAAGAGGCCGGTAAGTTCTACGCCCAATGTGCAATCGACGCAGGATGCGCATTTGTTAACGCGCTTCCAGTGTTCATTGCCTCAGATCCAGTCTGGGCGGACAAATTCACCAAGGCAGGACTGCCGATCGTGGGCGATGACATTAAGAGTCAAGTGGGCGCGACGATTACCCATCGGATTATGGCGAAATTGTTTCAAGATCGCGGAGTGCACTTGGATCGCACCTACCAACTTAATGTTGGTGGAAATATGGACTTCAAAAACATGCTCGAGCGCGATCGCCTTGAGTCTAAGAAGATTTCGAAGACAAATTCCGTAACCTCACAATTGGATCATGATCTCGGTGAAAGGAATGTTCACATCGGGCCTTCGGATTACATCCCTTGGTTGGATGACCGCAAGTGGGCCTATGTTCGTCTGGAAGGTCGGGCATTTGGCGATGTGCCATTGAATTTGGAATATAAGTTGGAAGTATGGGATTCACCCAACTCAGCAGGCGTCATTATTGATGCGCTCCGTTGTGCGAAAATCGGCCTAGATCGAGGCATTGGCGGTCCGCTCTTGTCACCTGCGAGTTACTTCATGAAGACGCCTCCGATTCAATATACGGATGAACAGGCTCATGTTCGCACTGAGGAATTCATTGCCGGAACTATCGAGCGGTAATCATCTCAATAAAATTGCAAAGAAAAACGACCTCAGGTTTTAACACCTGGGGTCGTTTCCCTTAACCCTCACGGAGAGTTGAGGGTTAGTTCCTCGCCCCTTGCAGAGTGCGTGGAAGGTCTCCGATGGTTGCCTCGTGCGGTGTGCGACGTAGGTGAGCCCATCCAAGTAGCGAGAGCATTAACAAGAGAAGTCCACCTACCAACGAGACTCCTGCACCAATCTTGGCAATCTGTCCCATTTGCCAGAATGCATATGCGGTCAACAACGTACCTCGCAATGTCGTGCCTTTGAATACTGTTTCAAGTGTGCCGGCTGCAGTTGCGGCGGCTGCTGCGAGTGTTGCATCGCTAGGAGCTGCGGCTGCGGCGCCAGCTGCGGCTCTGCTGGCAGCAGATGCGGCAGCATATGTTGGCATGGAAGACAAGTGGAATCCGAGATAATGATCGGCATACATCTGTGCTTGCTTGCCAGTTGACATGATCTTTGTGCCATTGGTTTTGAAGAAAGCAACGGTTGCTGCGTCAGCGTTGGGATTTCTCGTATCGGCTGGAAGGACAATTTGTTGTGCTGATAACTGACTTTTCACTTGACTGTTAGTGAAGGTGTAGCCCCAGTTGAGCAGACCTGCTGCAGCAAAGAGGAAAACACTCAGGACGACACCTACCATGGTGACGATCCCGTCGAATGTGCGACGTTTCATTTTCTTTCTCTCCTTTAATATTCAGGGATGGTGGAACATCTCCATTGATACTCGCAATAAAATTGCGCGTCAGAATTACGGCGAGTGGTACCTCTCGGCAATCTGTGATAAATATTAAAGAGTTATGTGAATCACTTATCACCTAGTAATAAGTTAGGTGAGTCACTCAAAATCTCAACCAAAAAGTTATGCAGGTCACTCAAAATGACGGGCGCAGTACGCTCTTCCGTCGGGACCAATTTCATAATGTTGACACGGAATTTCCAATTTATCGAATGCTTTGTCTCCATAATGAGTCCGGTATGCAAGTGCTAGTAGCACTCGAAGATTCGTTTCACCATCTGCTTTAATTCCAAAAGCTTTAGCCGTTCTACTGACGGTATTTTCAACGACTTTTTCAGTGTGCATGGTCTCATGCGCGATTGCAGAATTCGAATTACCTTCGCAGAGTAGGTCCATGACTAGTCGTTCGAACGGAGTGAGTTCTCTCGTCGCAACGGTGATGTCCGTGGTCATTTCCTTCGCCTTCCCTGGGTCTGTCCACATTCTCCTACATTCTTTTCCTATTGGACACCCTTAAGATTGCCAAATGGATGAAATTCTTACAAGTAGAGATGTTGATCTCGTCACAATTACCCTCAATCGCCCTTCGAAGATGAATGCGATTACGAGGGCAATGTATGCAGAGTTGGTGCGCCACTTACGTGAAGCTGCCGGGGATTTTGGCGTGAGAGCCGTGGTAATCAGAGCCGAGGGCACAAATTTCACAGCGGGAAACGATATTTACGATTTTATGGATGCCCCTCCCGCTGGACCTGAGGCGGAAGGTTTTCAATTTCTTCAGGAACTTCACAATTTTCCGAAATCGATTGTTGCCATAGTCCAAGGAAATGCTATTGGAATTGGCACGACAATGTTGCTGCATTGTGACGCTGTCTTTGCAACCCCAAATGCCCAATTCTCAATGCCATTTGTCTCGCTGGGCTTGGTTCCTGAGGCAGGTTCGAGTTTCCTCTTTCCCTCTTTAGTGGGTCACCAACGAGCCGCTTACTATTTCCTCACAGGCGAAAGCTTCGATGCACAAACCGCCCGTGAGATGGGTCTGGTAATACATGTGGGCGACGATGCGCAAGAGAAAGGTATGCAATGCGCCAAGAGAATTGCTGCACAACCACCCACTGCGGTCATTAACACCAAAGCCTTGCTCAAGAGTCGAACGCATGACGCTGTAGCTGCTGTCATGGGAGTCGAGGGAGAACTATTTCGGCTGGCACTTCAGTCTGACGAGGCGAGGGAGGCATTCATGAAATTCATATCGAAGGGGGAGAAGAAATGAGCCTGGCTGGTAAGAGAATCTTTATCACTGGGGGCTCTCGCGGAATCGGGTTGGCCATTGCACTGAGAGCGGCCCGCGACGGGGCATTCGTTGCAATCGCGGCCAAGACGGCAGAAGTAAATCCAAAACTACCCGGAACGATTTTTACCGCGGCCGATGAAATTCGGGCGGCAGGGGGAGTGGCTCTCCCTATTCAATGCGACCTTCGCGATGAGAACCAAATTGTCGAGGCAATGAAAAGTACGGTTGAGGAATTTGGAGGAGTGGATATCCTCATTAACAATGCGAGTGCCATCAATCTCACTCGTACGGAAGAGACTCCAGCAAAGCGCTTTGACCTCATGTTTGATGTGAACGTTCGGGGGACCTTCCTCACTTCGCAAGCGGCCATCCCGCATCTTCGCGAGTCAGCCAAAGCCGGGAGAAATCCACATATATTGACGCTCTCGCCTCCCTTGTCGATGAAGTCGAAATGGTTCAAGAACCATGTGGCATACACGATGGCTAAATATGGGATGAGTATGTGCGTGCTCGGAATGTCTGAAGAGTTCCGGCGAGACGCGATCGCGGTAAATGCACTCTGGCCTCGCACAGCGATCAACACCGCAGCACTTGCGATGATTCCTGGCGTTGATATATCTACCTGTCGTACACCTGAAATCTTGGCAGATGCCGCTTACGTGATTCTCAACCGAGATTCGACGGAATGCACCGGTAATTTCTTTATAGATGACGAAGTTCTGGCTTCCGAGGGAATCTCTGATCTAGAGAAGTATTCGGTGGTTCCAGGAACTACCGATTTCCTTACGGATTTCTTCCTTGATTAAGTTGGTTGATTAGAAAGAGATCCGGAAGCGAAGGCGGTTCATCACTTGCCAGGATTGATAGCGCTCTAGTACGCATACTGGACTGTGCCGCGTCGCTTAGGTAATTGACCGGCGATTTGCCATCTACCCGGGCTAGGGCAATCACCGCAATGTGCCACGGGAGAGTATGCGCAACACCGTCCCGGTATGTCGCCTCGTACTTGCTTATAAACTCCTTTGCCGCTGCAGCGAGCGCCATTTTTATCTCGCGGTCGATGAAATGCTCCTGCTTGCAGAGCAAGTGTCCCAAAAGAAAAGCTAGATCGAAGACGGGATTTCCCGTATGGGCCACTTCGTAATCAAGAATGATCGTGGCCGAATCTTTCTCAACCAGAATGTTCTTGGGGGAGTAATCACCATGTACCAGCGCTTTTTTTGAGCTTTCCAGATCCCTGATTAACTCATCGATCCGCTCGGCAATCTCAAAATGCTTCGCCTTCAGGGTGCGATAGAAGGGCTCAATCCTCAACTGCTCGAAAAGTGTGTCCTCGCAAAATTCGTCAAGAATTTCCTCATCCTGCGAACTCACTTGATGCCACTGCCCCAATACTGAACCCAAGTCACCTGCAACTTTTGGGTCAATCACCCCAGATAGAAGATCATCTTTCCAAATCCTCATAGTTCGTGGTGCCCGCTCGAGAATCAGGACAAATCTCTCTGGATCCAGGCTTATGAGGGTTGGAACATTCAGTGGCGTGACGGAGTGGAGAGTTTCAATGGCTCGAGCTTCAACTAAAGTCCGACGTTGATCGGCAGTCCATTCTTCTCTGACTTTCAATTGCGGCAGCGCTTGTTTGAGTACGAGATCTTTTCCTTGCCCGCTTATCCCGAGTACGACATTGGATATGCCTCCGGTGAGAACTTCGACCTTTATGTGCGAGTCTGGCGAAAAGATTCTGCGGTCCTTCAAATATGAGATGACCGTTGTCTCATCGAGAAGGTTCATTGTGAGACCTTAGAGCCTGAACCCGTTGAATTTCGCCATAAGAGAACGATTTTGAGGCGATCGCAGGGGGATAGGGTACGGGCCGTTATAATGCTTCTTACTGGATCTTCCTGAACACAGGAAGGCGGCTTCGTGCCGACGGTAAGTCGGCGGCCTAGGTAAGGACGAGATAAGACGTAATGCTGAATCGGCCAACAATCGATTGGGCCCTCTGGGTCATTGATGCTTGGCTGGTGCTGGGAATTCTTGGCATTGCCACGCTTCGCCAATTCAAGTTAGTGTCACGAGTCCTTTTCCCGCTCGGTGGCCTCGGCGGTCTCATCCTGGCGATTACTGCCATATATGGACTCTTGGGTAAACCCGAGACGGTGATCTTGCCGATCGGACTGCCGCAACTTCCCTTTCACCTGCGTCTGGATGCCCTCTCCTCCCTCTTCCTCTTTGTCATTGGTGCGGCGGGTTTTGGCATCTCCCTCTTTGCGGCTGGTTATTTCCGCAAGGGCGAGGGCACCCCGCCGGGTCTGCTCTGCTTTGAATTCCACCTCTTCCTAGCCAGCATGGCCCTGGTTGTCCTGGCCGATGACGCGTATTCATTCATGGTCGCATGGGAGGTAATGGCCATATCGTCCTACTTCCTTGTCACCGCAAATCACAAGATGCCGAAAATACGTGCGGCAGGTTTTCTCTACATTCTGATCGCCCACATCGGTGCCATCGCAATATTGCTCTGCTTCGGAGTCTTGCAGGCCAATACCGGTGATTACACCTTCGCGAATATGCGCCTCCAACATCTCTCTCCGTTCTGGGCATCGGTCGCATTTGTGTTGGCAGTTTTTGGCTTCGGAGCAAAGGCGGGAATTCTCCCGCTACACATCTGGCTGCCTGAAGCCCACCCAGCCGCGCCATCTCCGGTTTCAGCCTTAATGAGCGGTGTCATGTTGAAGATGGCGATCTACGGTCTACTGCGTGTCAGTTTCGACCTACTCCCCTTACACATTTGGTGGTGGGGAGTTCTCTTACTGGTTCTGGGATTGACTACGGCCATCTTTGGCGTTGTTTTCGCGGCAGTGCAATCGGATATGAAACGGCTGCTGGCGTATTCATCGATTGAAAATATCGGCCTGCTTTTTGCAGCGATGGGATTAGGACTTCTTTTCAAAGCTTATGGAATGAACGCTTTAGCTGCGCTCGCACTTACGGCTTGTCTGTATCACGTGGTCAATCATGCATTCTTTAAAAGTTTGCTCTTCCTGACAACGGGATCGGTTCTCCATGCGACGGGCGAACGGAATCTAGGGCGACTCGGGGGATTGATTCGTTTTATGCCGTGGGTTGCCTGGTTGGCGCTGATCGGGGTCTTCGCCAGCTCGGGACTTCCACCGTTCTCGGGATTTGTCTCTGAATGGCTGCTTCTTCAGAGTTTCTTATTCACCCCGGGCTTGCCCCACTCTTTTCTCAACATGGTCATTCCCATTGCCGCTGCTTCTATCGCACTCACCGTCGCTCTTGCCGGATACGCAATGGTGAAATTCTTCGGCGTCGTCTTCTTAGGACAGCCGCGTGAGGAGAAACTCCATGAAGCTCATGATGCAGGATTCTTAGAGAAGGCCGGAATGCTCTGGCTCGCAATCGGCTGCATCGGGCTGGGCCTGCTGCCCAACGTAATAATCCGCCTCATTGATCCAGTTACCAAAATACTTGTGGGCCAAGGATTGGCAGCCCAATCCAAGGCGAATGGCTGGTGGCTACTGACGCCAACGTCCATTGCACGGGCCAGCTACGGACCGCTTTTCTTCCTTCTGGGTATCGCCGCCGCTTCCATTCTGGCCTTTTTGTTGGTCCGCATTTTCTACCACGGGCGCATCCGCCGTTCGGCACCATGGGGCACCGGCTATGCCTGGCAAACACCGCGGATGCACGATACTGCCGAAGGATATGGACAACCTATCCGCCAGATATTCGAATCTTTCATCCGAATGGATCGTCATCTTCCCTCTCCGTCGGATACCGAGCCCGAATATAGCGTTGAGGTGAGCGATAAGTTCTGGGATGGGCTATATATGCCGATAGTCCGGGCCACTGAATTTCTTTCGCGTCAGGTCGGCCGGTTGCAACAGGGCAGAATCTCGATTTACCTCCTTTACAGCTTTCTGACTCTTCTCTTGATGCTGCTTCTGGTTCCAGGAGTGAAACTGTGAACAGCTCCAGCATCTTCTCTCAATTGATCGGGACAACTACCGCCCTGGTGCTTGCGCCGGCGTTGATCGGTTGGGTAAATCAATGTCGAGCTTGGTTGCAGAACCGAACTGGCCCGGGGATTTTTCAGCCCTACCGTATGCTCCACAAACTGTTCAATAAAGAATCGGTCGTCGCAGATACCGCCTCACCCTTCTTCCGCTTTGCTCCATATGCGATCTTCGGCTGCTTCCTGCTGGCCTGCGCAATTATTCCCACTCTTTCAACCGACCTACCCCTTTCTTCGGCGGCTGACGCTATAGCCCTGGTGGGTCTCTTTGCGCTTGCCCGCGTTTTCATTGCTCTGGCAGCGATGGATATAGGTACGGCTTTCGGGACTATGGGCGCGCGTCGTGAAATGTTGGTTGGTTTTCTAGCAGAACCTGCCCTCCTTACCGTTTTGTTTTCGGCC
>DASVIG010000117.1:0-5046 GCA_036382195.1 Candidatus Nanopelagicaceae bacterium | reverse complement strand
GCATGTGATTGAGATGCCAGCGCGTCTTTCTCGTCCCTGTTCCAATGAGCAATGAGCCCCCAAGATGCGGTGGCAAGATCGATGTGATCTGATGTGTGACGGACAATGTAAATCATCCGAGTCGGAGCAATGTTCCAATTCGCCGGCAGAGGTGATTCAGGGGTCGTTCCATTAATGCCGAACTCCTCGACCAGATCGGCTACCAACTTCGATTGCGCAAACCGCCCACACATGCAGGCCAGCCTAGAAGAAGATCGCGAGCGAGTTTCGCGAGCGCGACGGTAGGCTCGTCTCATGTCTCCGACAGAGAACGAGGGGCCGCTCTGGCCTGCACCTTGGCGCGGTAAGAACCCGGTCAATGCCCGTATCCTCATTCCAGGCTCCAAATCAGTCACCAATCGGGCCCTTGTCCTGGCTGCGCTCGCTGACTCTCCATCCCGACTCAGGCGTCCACTCATTTCGCGAGATACCAACCTGATGAAAAATGGGCTGATTTCGATGGGCATTGATGTCTCAGACGAAGTGACTGCCGGCGAACATTCTTGGCGGGTTTCGCCTGGGTTGTTGGCTGGTCCTGCGTTGGTTGATGTAGGTAACGCCGGGACCGTGATGCGATTTCTGCCGCCGGTTGCGGCACTTGCAACCGGGGCGATCTCCTTTGACGGGGATGCCCGCTCCCATGAGCGACCACTTGCTCCTGTCATTCGCGCACTCGAAGAGTTGGGCGTCGAAATTGACCATGGTGGGCGATACGCCCTCCCGCTTGTCATTCACGGCAGCGGCGAATTGCGCGGTGGAGAAATCGATATCGACGCGTCCGCTTCCAGTCAGTTCTTATCTGCCCTCCTGCTCATCGGGCCTGCCACGTTAAAGGGAATTTCTGCCCGCCATGTTGGTTCGACGTTGCCTTCCATGCCGCACATCGAAATGACCGTTGAAATGTTGCGCGGCTTCGGGGCGGAAGTTGAAGTTGATACCGCACGTAGCATTTGGAGAGTTCACCCGTCGAGATTGCATGGACAAGACTTGATTATCGAACCCGATCTCTCGAACGCCGCGCCATTCCTCTCTATTGCAATGGTCTGCGGTGGCAGCATCACCATTGCAGATTGGCCGTCGGCCACCACGCAACCTGGGGACCAACTCAGATCAATTCTGACGGCAATGGGTGGAGAAATTTCTTTCAGTGAAGAAGGCCTGACGGTGAAAGGCGGCGGGAAAATCAGTGGCATCGATATTGATCTTCATGATGTCGGTGAACTGACCCCCGCCATCGCCGCACTCGCTGCTCTGGCGCAGTCCCCATCGCATCTTCGTGGAATCGGACATCTACGCCTGCATGAAACTGATCGACTCACCGCGTTATCAAAGGAAATCAATGCGCTGGGCGGGAGCGTTGTGGAAGAGGCAACGAGTCTGCGCATAACACCCTTACCTTTGCATGGAGGAATTTTTCATACCTATGATGATCATCGCCTCGCTACGGCCGGCGCAGTGATTGGTCTTTCGACGCCTGGTGTGGAAGTTGAAAATGTTGAAACAACCCAGAAGACCCTTCCGGACTTTCCAACTCTCTGGTCAAGTCTGATTCTCTGATGCGAATTATCAATGGGGGCTAGGGAATTTGATGAGTCGGATGTAAGAATCCGCCCCAGCCGGAGTACTCGTCCGCGGAGCAAGGATCGTCCATCCCATTCCGACGCAATCAATGCTTTAGTCACAACCGTTGATCGCGGCCGGACTACTTGCATCACTGATGACGGCACGATTGTTGTGACAATGAAATCTCGCGAACTCGGACCGAAGTCAGTGGTTGTCGGAGATCAAGTAGGGATCGTCGGCGACACAAGTGGCACTATTGGTTCGCTGGCTCGCATTGTCACAGTACAAGAGCGGAAGAATTCACTCAGTCGCACGGTCGATGATGCTGCAAAAGTGGAACGAATCATCGTGGCGAATATCGACCAACTTATCATTGTTGTTGCGTCAACCAACCCAGAGCCTCGACGTGGCCTGATTGATCGGTTCCTGGTGAGCGCGTTTGATCAGGGAATCACCCCCTTTATCTTGGTCACAAAAGTCGATCTTGGAGACCCACCATCATTCTTAGACGAATATCGCAATCTCAACGTCCAGGTCCTGACCACAAAAAAGGGCGGAGATATTTCGCAACTACGAACAATTCTGCAAGGCAAAACTTCCGTCCTTGTCGGTCATTCAGGGGTCGGCAAATCCACGGTAATTAACGCGCTAGTACCCCACGCCCAACGGGTTATCGGCAAAGTCAATGAGGTCACAGGTCGTGGCCGCCACACTTCCTCCAGTGCAATTGCCCTACCGCTATCGACAGAATTGAAATTGAGCGATGGCTGGATTATTGATACGCCAGGGATTCGAGCTTTTGGGTTAGCACATATCGATCCGAACCGGATCATCGCCTCGTTTGGTGATCTCCGCGAGGTCATTGCGCAGTGCATGCCCAACTGCTCCCACTCCGAGGCTGGGTGTGCCCTCAACGATTGGGCAGCGCCCCAGGGAAAAGTAATTCCTGAAAGGCAGGCCCGCATCGAAAGCCTTCGCAACCTTTTGGATATCAAGCTGGACTAGGATTTGGGGCAAATGAGCGAAGAAAAATATACTCGTGCAGAAGATCTGGCATTGGCCATGGAATTGGCTGACGCCGCAGATCGCATCGCCGCCTCTCGTTATCAATCCCTCGACTTACTCGTTACCACCAAACCCGACAACACCCCAGTTACCGATGCGGACCGAGCAACAGAGAGCGCGATTCGCAAGATCCTGAGTACAAAACGCCCCAACGACGGACTCCTCGGCGAGGAGTTTGGTCAGAGCGAGAATCTCGGATCGCGATATTGGGTGATTGACCCCATTGATGGCACACAGAATTTTATGAGAGGTGTTCCGAGTTGGGCCACGTTGATTGCACTCATGGATGGGGGCGAAGTTGTCGTCGGAGTTGCCAGCGCCCCTGCCTTAACTCGTCGCTGGCACGCGGCCCAAGGAATGGGCGCGTATGTTTCATTCAATGGTGGTGCAGCCCGAAAAATTTCAGTCTCTCAAGTCTCCGAAATCAAAGATGCATCAATCACGTACTCTGATTTCGCCCATTGGAATGAACGGCGCACCGCATTTGTTTCTCTCATGGATGCATGTTGGCGCACCCGCGGTTTCGGAGATTTCTGGTCGCATATGCTCGTTGCAGAAGGTGCTGCAGACATAGCCGTCGAGCCGTCGCTGGCACTCTGGGATATGGCGGCGTTGGACATTATTGTCCGCGAAGCCGGAGGAAAATTCAGCAGCGTCTCAGGCCAACCTGGGCCGCAGCACGGAAGTGGACTTTCGACCAACGGACTGCTCCATGGACAGGTGGTGAAAATTCTCAATGGCAACTCAAACTGACCAGCGAGGTAAGGGTGCCCTTGAATCTCTGACTTTGCGCGTGGGTGGGATGACGTGCTCATCATGTGTGAGCACCATCGAACGGGCCCTCAATGCGATCCCTGGCGTGAGCGCGAGCGTCAATTTAGCCTCCGAAACCGCGCACGTTATAGCGCCGGCGGAGATGAACCCGAAAGAACTTATTACCGCTATTAAATCGACTGGATACTCGGCAAGCGAACTCGCTGATCCAAACCGAGTCGCCCTTCATAACAAGAAATCAGCCATACCCCTTCTCTTTGCGGCGATATTCACCCTGCCCATTCTTGTTATCTCCATGACCATGCGTTGGCATCCAGCGATTGATCGATGGATCCTGGGTCAACTGGACAACTTCCATCTCATGCATCCAAAACATTCACCGACAGCCTGGTTAATCATTGGATTAAGTGCGCCAGTTGTTCTCATCATCGCCTGGCCCATCCACCGCGCTGCAATTCAGAACATCAAACACCCGACGATGGACACTTTGATAACGCTAGGTACGCTCTCAGCATTTGGCTGGTCGATTTACGCAAATATTACGGGTGCAGGCGACGTCTATGCCGAAGTCGCCGCCACGGTCATCCTCTTCGTGATCACCGGGAGGTTTCTGGAATCTCTCGCTAAACGGCGTGCAAGTAGCGCCCTAGCAACATTATTGGCATTAGGCAGCAAAGAAGTTTCGGTTGTCCGCGACGGCAAGACAGTTCTCATTGGCATCGATCATTTGATTGTCGGAGACGAGTTCATTGCCAAGCCTGGAGAGAGAATTGCCACAGATGGCGTTGTCGTCTCTGGGGAAAGCGCAGTCGATAATGCAATGCTCACAGGTGAATCCATGCCGCTTGATGTCGCTCCCGGATCACGTGTCATTGGCTCATCCCTCAACCGCAACGGCCATTTGGTAATTCGTGCCACCCGAGTTGGCTCAGATACCGAACTCGCTCGAATTACTGCAATGGTGGTCAGCGCGCAAGGAACAAAGGCGCCGATACAGCGTATGGCCGACCGCCTCACTGCCGTATTTGTACCCATCGTTGTCGCCATTGCAATCGGCACATTCCTTGGGTGGCATTTCACACATCATTCGCTCACGCAATCCGTCACTTCAGCGATTGCCGTATTAGTCATTGCCTGTCCCTGTGCACTCGGCCTAGCAACCCCGGTTGCCATGCTCGTGGCCTCTGGTCGAGGGGCGCAACGTGGCATCGTGATCCGTCAGCCTCGCGTATTAGAAGTTGCCAAGAAAGTTGATTCCGTTGTACTGGACAAGACGGGAACTCTTACCGGCGGCCGCATGGTGCTCATTCATGCGACGGTCGTTCCCGGTGCAGGCGACATACTTGGAAATAATTACCAGGAATTGTTGAATGAATCGACCATTCTCTCCTCGGCACTGTCCATTGACAGCATGAGCAACCATCCAGTCGCTGTTGCCATCTCTGACTATGTCATGACAAAAGGGATCCAACCTCACAAGGTGACGGACTTTTCGGCCACACCCGGTGTCGGTTCAGCCGGACGAGTACATATCGACTCCCTTGTTCCCGTCGTATTGATCGGCTCGCCACTCGCCGTTGCGCACAGTTCGACGCCTTTCCATCC
>DASVIG010000116.1:0-11877 GCA_036382195.1 Candidatus Nanopelagicaceae bacterium | reverse complement strand
CGGCCTCATCCAAATCTGCCACCTCAAAATCCAGGTGCATCTGTTGTGGCACTGGACCATCTGGCCATGTAGGCGGCAAGTAATTCGGAATCCGCTGGAAAGCTATCACTCCAACTCCGCCGCGTAACAACTCATACCATTTAACATCTTCGGGCTGAAGATCGCCAAGAGGTTCCATTTCGAATCCGGTGAGTTTCGAATAGAAAAGGGCGAGTGCAACCGGGTCTGGGCAATCAATAGAAGGTAGAGAATATTTTGCAATCGCCATCTAGGAAATTTACCTAACTACCCTTTAATTAGCCAGCGCTTCGACAATTTGCCCCGCATGGTCGCGCGGATGCTTGGAATAGATCCGGATCCAATCATGAATGGTGAATTTGCCACGTTCGGAATGTTCGCCGTAGCGATCCAGGTCGGCCAAGGTAAGACGTTTAAGAATGTCCAAACTTCCAGCGCGTACAGAGAGATACACGGCCAGAGAGTTCTCAATGGGAAGTTCCTTATAACCCAGAGCCTTATTCTGCGCCCAAGCCGACTCGTCATAACCTTGAAGTGAAGATCCCACTGGTTCGGCAACCAAGCGTCGGAGCCGCGCATAGGACTGTGCTTCACTATCGGCTAGGTGGTGTATCACCTGTCGCGGTGACCAACCATCCGGTTTGCTCTTATCTAAATCTGCATCCGAGAGCGCCTTGACGCACTCGGCAAAATACTTGGTGGATTCTTCATATTCACGGGCGTAATCAGCAATTTCCATGGTCAGAGTGTAGAAGAAAATACGAAATAAACGATGGTAGCCCCGAAGGGATTCGAACCCTCGTAGCTGGCTTGAGAAGCCAGAGTCCTAGGCCGCTAGACGACGGGGCCCTAGTTCCTCAATTCCCATTGAGGTAAAACTATTCAGTTGTACAGCGCTGGGGTACCAGGACTCGAACCTAGACTTACTGAACCAGAATCAGCAGGGCTGCCAATTACCCCATACCCCAATAAGGCAGGCGTAAGAATACCGTAGAAATTAGAGCGCGAGAGCCGCAGAAATTCGCTCTAAACAAGTACTTTTCCCCAGTAATTCCATTGATTCAAAGAGTGGCGGCGAAATGGTGCTGCCTGTTACGGCGATCCGCACGGATCCAAATGCAATCCGGGGTTTAAGACCAAGTTCCTCAATCAGTGAAGCTCGTAGGACCGCTTCGATGGAACTGTGGGTCCATTCGGTCAGCGGGGTGAGATCTGCAAGTGCGCGCGTAAGAACGGCTTTGGATGCAGGATCACTGACTTTTGCCACGGAATCTGCTTCCACTGCGAAATTCTTGGCGAAGAGGAATTTCAACATCGCTGGAACCTCGTTGAGTTTGGTGATGCGCTCTTGAATGATGGGCAGCGCCGCTTTCACAAGACGCACTTCATCATCAGTACCCGTAATGACATTGGCAGACGTCAAGAATGGAAGGGAACGAGTTAGAAAATCATCAATGGTGAGAGCACGAATCTTGTCACCGTTGATAGATTCCAGTTTCTTCATATCGAACTTGGCGGGTGAACTGTGAACCCGCTCGACCGTGAAGAGTTCGGTTAACTCTTGCATTGTGACATCTTCACGATCCTCCCCTGGCGACCAGCCTAACAATGCCAAGTAATTGCAGATCGCCTCTGGTAAATACCCTTGCTCGCGATACCAAGCAATAGACACCTCTCCATTGCGCTTGGACAACTTGACGTTGTCTTGACCCATTACAAAAGGCAAATGTGCAAAAGTGGGGTAATCCTCGAGTGGAACACCCATTGCTTGATAGACGCGGATCTGACGTGGGGTGGAAGAAAGTAGGTCTTCACCACGTAAAACGTGGGTGATCTTCATGAGTATGTCATCGACAGCAACGGCCAATGTATAGAGCGGGGAACCATCGCCGCGCACCAAGACGAAGTCTGGAACGAAGTTATGATCAAAGGACATTTCCCCGCGAATCTGATCCACAAAAGTGGTCTGGCCATCGGGCATCCGCATCCGAATCACGGATTGACGCCCTTCAGCCTCAAATCGGGCAATCTGTTCGGACGTTAAGTCGCGACACTGTCCGTCGTAGCCGGGTGCGACATTTGCAGCACGCTGGGCATCGCGACGAGCTTCTAGCTCGGCCGGTGTGCAATAACAGCGGTAGGCGTCTTTCTGGTCTAAAAATTTCTCAGCCCAGAATGCATAGATGTCCATCCGTTGGGATTGCAGGTACGGGCCGTAGTCACCGCCCATTTCTGGACCTTCATCCCATTGCAGCCCGAGCCAACGCAGAGTGTCTATTGCAGCAGCGATGTATTCGTCCGTAACCCGGGTTGTATCGGTGTCCTCGATCCGGAAGACGAATGTGCCACCTGTATGTCGAGCGTAAGCCCAGTCAAAGAGAGCAGTGCGAATATTGCCGACATGGAGATCACCAGTTGGCGAGGGCGCGAATCGAACGCGGACCTTCTTCGGAGTGTCAACCATGGGCACTTACCTTATTGGTCAACTCGCCCAATCCTTCAATTGCAATGGTGATGGTCGATTTCTCGGGCATGGGACCGATGCCAGCTGGAGTCCCCGTGAGAATCACATCTCCTGGCAGAAGAGTCATCACCTGTGAGACAAAATTGATAATGGTAGGAATATCGAAGATCATCTCAGAGAGAAGTCCAGATTGTTTCACCTCACCGTTGAGCGTTGCGGTGATCCGCTGTTTTCCCGGGAGGAAATCGGTGTCGATCCACGGACCTAAGGGACAGAATGTGTCGAAACTCTTTGCACGGGTCCATTGACCATCGACTTTCTGAAGATCTCGAGCCGTGACATCGTTGCCGATTGTGTAACCGAAAATCACGTCGTTGACCCGCTCTTTGGGGACGTCTTTGCAGATACGGCCGATGACAATGGCCAACTCGGCTTCATGGTCCACCCGGTCGCTCATTGCCGGCCATGCAATGGTGTCACCAGGCCCGATGACAGAGGTGTTCGGTTTGAGGAAGATCACCGGCTGGGCAGGAACATCTCCGCCCATCTCTTTGGCGTGATCGGCGTAATTCTTTCCAATACAGACCACCTTGCTACGGGGCAGAACGGGGGCCAGGAGGCGGACCTGGGACAAAGGCACTGCAGCGCCTGTCGGTGTCACACCTTGGTACAAAGGGTCGCCGACAATTATCGCAATCGTGTCATCGTCATTAAGGAGACCAAAAAGCGGATCCCTTCCCAACTTCAAAGATGGATCCGCGGTAACCGGTGAGAATCGAACTATGCGCATGAGGCAAGGGTATCGTGCCTTAGAGCGCGGATATTTCGCCGTTCTCCTTCTCAAGTGAGAGTGGAACTTCGCGAACCACTAATACGCTGCTAATACGTCGTCGCCGTCCTAGCGGACGTTCGGCTGTGATACTCCAACCTTCAATGCTGATTGTGCTTCCAGGTATCGGCACGCGCCCCAATTGTTTGGCCATCAGTCCGCCAATTGTGTCGACATCGTGGTACTCAATTTCTGCAACGGTGATACCCAGTTCTTGCGCCAGGTCCTCTACATGCAACGTCGCGACAACCCGGGCCTTGTCATCGCTGAGCCAAGTGATCGAGCCCTCGCCGTCATCGAATTCGTCTTCGATCTCCCCGACGATCTCCTCCAAAATATCTTCAATGGTAATAAGTCCTGCCGTACCACCATATTCGTCCACAACGATGGCCAAGTGAATCTGGTCGCGTTGCATCTCCTTGAGTAATTCGGCCGCCATCTTGATCTCGGGAACAAAGGTGGCCGGGCGCATATGTTGTTCGACGTTCTCGCTCTGTTCGGCCTCATGATGATCAAGCGTGCGTTTTGCCAAGTCCTTTACGTAGGCAATGCCAATCACATTATCAATATCCTCGCCGATAACCGGAACGCGCGAAAAACCAGAACGGAGCGCCAGCGAGAGTCCCTGGCGTAGTGATTTGTCTTTCTCTATCCAGACCATGTCAGTGCGCGGAACCATGAGTTCGCGCACCAAAGTGTCCCCCAACTCCAAAACGGAGTGGATCATCTCGTGCTCATCGGATTCAACCAGACCGCGCTCGTGAGCTTGATCAAAAGAATCGCGGAGTTCGGCCTCGTTGGCAAAGGGTCCTTGGCGAAATCCCTTACCGGGCGTTATTGCATTTCCAATCGCAATCAGGAGCATGGTGATGGGACCCAGAAATTTTGCAAGGTAATAGGCAACCACAGCCCCACTTCGTGCCCAGACGTGAGGGTTCTGTTTGCCAAGAGTGCGTGGACCCACGCCGACGATGACGTAGGAAACGACGACCATAATGACGACAGTCCAGAACAACGCTGGGCCGCCATCGAAATACCGCAACATGATGACCGCAAGAAGGACGGTTGCAGTCAACTCGCATGTCTTGCGGACTAAGAGGACGACATTGAGATAGCGCGATGGATCCTGGCTGACCCGTCGCAGCACGTCTCCCCCGCGCCGGCTGGCAAGTTCTTCAACCAGGACTCGTGAAATCGACGTGAGCGCGGACTCGCTTCCAGCCAGAAAGCCCGCGAAGGCCAGGAGCAGGACAATGTAAAGAATTAACAACGCAGTCACTTGCTCCACCTCGCTACGAGCGACTCTTGCAGGGCAAACATTGCTTTTTCTTCGCTCGCGACGGCGTGGTCAAACCCCAGAATATGCAGTAGCCCGTGGACGCTCAGAATTGCCAACTCGTGTTCGAAACTGTGCCCCACTGTAAGTGCCTGTGCCCGTGCAATTTCAGGACATACGACGATGTCTCCCAAAACTGCAACCTCTTTCCACTGCGGGCGAATTTCGTCCATCGGGAAGGAGAGCACATCGGTAGGACCTGGCTCGTCCATCCATTTCACATGCAAATCGGTCATCTCGACTTCGTCAACTAATAGCAGATTGAGTTCGCATTCAGCGTTCAATCCAAAATCAGCGATGGCGAAAACTAAGAGCCTAAGAAGATCTTCTTCCGGACAATCTACGCCCGAGCGGTTGATGACTTCGACGGGCATTGCTTAATTTCCAGGGCGTAATTGACGCGGCGCGCGCTGTTCTTGCAATTTCGCCTCGCGCTCTTCGTCAAACTTACCGTAGGCCTCAACGATGTCACCCACCAGCGCATTGCGCACGACATCTTGAGCCGTCAATTCCACAAAACAAATGTCCTCAACGTCAGCCAGGATCTCTCTGACAATATGAAGCCCTGATTTAGAACTAGAGGGAAGATCTACCTGAGTGACGTCGCCTGTAATCACCATGGTGGACCCGAAGCCCAGACGGGTAAGAAACATCTTCATCTGCTCAGGGGAGGTATTCTGCGCTTCATCCAGAATAATGAATGCATCGTTGAGAGTCCGCCCACGCATATAAGCAAGAGGCGCAACTTCAATAATTCCCGATTGCATCAAACGCGGGATCAAGTCCTGATCAATCATGTCATGGAGAGCATCAAAGAGCGGACGTAGATACGGATCGATTTTCTCTGAGAGCGTCCCCGGTAGGAAACCCAGATGCTCGCCGGCTTCGACTGCAGGGCGGGTCAAGATAATGCGATTGACCTTTTTTGCTTGTAGTGCGGCCACCGCTTTAGCCATGGCCAGATAGGTCTTGCCTGTTCCTGCCGGTCCTATTCCGAATGTAATTGTGTTCTCATCTATTGCATCCACATAATGTTTCTGATTGGCGGTCTTGGGTCGGATACTCCGGCCCCGGTTGCTGAGGATATTGAGGGAGAGAACCTCCGCTGGATGATCCTGTGGAACTTGAGCCAGCATGGAGATAGCCCGTGCAACCAATTCGCTGGTGAGATGTTGACCGGAGCGGATAACCACCAGAAGTTCATTAATCAGCGCCTCCAGGCGCGAACCCTCCTCAAGGTCACCCGAGAAAGTAATCTCATTGCCCCGCACTGTGATCGAGAGGGTCGGGAAAGCCGCTTCAATGATGCGAAGGTGCGCATCGGCAACACCCAACAAGGCAACCATTGGTATCGCGGCCGGAACTGCAAATAGGGTTCTTTCCATTTACTTCATTCTACGCGATTTGGGATTAGCCGGGTGGCCAGGCAAAGGGCCTCCCGCCCAGAAGATGCAAATGCGCGTGAAAAACGCTCTGCCCGGCAGAGGCGCCGGTGTTGAATACGACGCGATAGCCATCGACTCCCTCCGAGCGCGCAATCTCCTGCGCAACGGTAAAAAGCTCGGCAGTTATCACTGGAGAGATCTTGGCAAGGGCTGCAGCGTTCTCGACATGGATGGTTGGGACAAGCAGCACATGCGTCGGAGCCTGAGGCAGAATATCTCGGAAGGCGACCACGTTCTCATTGCGAAAGATAATATCGGCGGGAATATCGCCTGTGATGATCTTGCAGAACAGACAGGTGGAATCTAGCGACATGCCATCACCATATCCGCAAACCCGCGCTGACTGCCGATATTGCCGCGATCCCGGCATGAGCTGAGCGGAGAATTGGTCGTCCCAGCAATGCCACCTTTGCGCCCGCGCTCTGCATTGCCATCAATTCATCATCGGTAATGCCCCCTTCGGGTCCGATGACGATAACAATTGAAGATGGCTGCTCAACTTTTGCTAGAAGATCAGAGAGTTTTGTCATTGCCTCCTCGTGGAAGACGATCGCCAGGTCGGCGCCTTGGATAATTTCAACCGCTCCATCCGTATCAACCACGTCACTCACTTCTGGGATCCAGAAACGACGCGACTGCTTGCTGGCCTCGTGGGCGACGACTCGCAATTTCTCCACACCTTTTTCGGACTTGCCGATTGAACGCATCGCTTGCCAGAGGACAATGCGATCAGCCCCGGCCTCTGTCAGCAATTCGATCACTTCCTTGCTCTTGTCGCCTTTTGTCACAGCTTGAATAACCGTCATAGAAATGGCGGGCACCTTCTGGAAACCCGAGACTAGGACTTCGAGTTCCACCGTCTTCTTATCAACAGCGACTACTCGGGTCTTCGACCATGTTCCCCGGCCATCGGAGAGCATCAACTCTTCGCCGACAGATATGCGGAGAACGCGAGCGGCGTGATGGCCATCGTCTCCATCTAATGTATATCGGGCACCGATCTGCGTTGGCAATTCAGCGACATGAAAAAGTGTCAACATCAGCGGCCAAATGCGTCGCGGAATTTGCTGAAGATGCCACTGTCGTGTCGCTCCATCTGCACATCGCCCTCTTTTTCACCGCGCAATTTTGCAAACTTAGCGAGTAACTGCTCCTGCTCTTTATTGAGCTTGGTCGGCGTGTGAACTTCCACATGGACAACGAGATCTCCGCGCCCACCGCCGCGTAACCGGGTGACGCCTTTTCCTCTGACCGAGATAGCGGCACCGCTCTGTGTTCCTGCCTTGATCGTTACGGGAGTCGGCCCATCTAAAGTCTCGACGGTGACCGTGGTGCCTAGGGCTGCGGCACTCATTGTTATGCCGAGCGCCAAATGAAGGGTACTTCCTTCGCGGACCAGAAATTCGTGCGGAGTCTGCACAATCTCGACATAGAGATCACCAGCCGGACCTCCCCCGGGACCCACTTCTCCGCGACCGGTGAGTTGAATTCGATTTCCAGTTTCAACACCCGCCGGAATTTTGACCGGAATAGTCTGCCGCGAGCGGACTCGACCATCACCGGCGCACTCAGGACATGGATGAGGAATCACACTTCCGTACCCTTGGCAGCTGCCGCACGGTCTACTTGTCATTACCTGCCCGATGAATGAACGGGTGACTTGCTGGGTTTCGCCACGACCGTGACAGATATTGCAGGTCTGCAGCGAAGTGCCTTCGGCGCATCCGGTTCCCTCGCACTTGGTACAGCGAATCGCGCTTTCGACGCTGATGTCTCGTTCCGTTCCAAAACATGCCTCGTTGAGGTCGACTTCAATACGGATCAACGCATCTTGTCCAGCACGCATACGTGTTCGTGGTCCTCGATTTCCGGCACCACCACCGAAGAACGCATCCATGATGTCGCCGAAACCAAAGCCGCCATTGCCGAAGTTTGCAAAACCGGCATCACCACCAGCGTCATATCTTTGACGTTTCTGTGGATCACTCAACGTCTCATAAGCAGCCGTAATCTCTTTAAAGCGATCTTGAATCTCAGGATCCGGATTTACATCTGGGTGCAACTCCCGCGCCAACTTACGATAAGCACGTTTAATCTGGGCTTGGTCGGCCTCTCGTGCCACTCCCAAGACCTCATATAGATCAGCCACTACGAACCCTCATTCATATAACGTCCGACATACCGAGCAACGGCAGAGACTGCTGCAATTGATCCTGCGTAATCCATCCGAGTGGGGCCAATAACCCCCAGAGCGCCCAAGGGAGCGCTTTCGCTGCCATAACCAACGGTGACCAAACTGGTTTGACGCAGATTCTGCTCGGCCTGCTCGTGCCCAATTCGCACTTGAACTGTGTCACTCACATCGCCCAGCAGGCGGAGCAAGACTACTTGTTCCTCTAGCGCCTCCAGAATGGGGTGAATCTGCGCCGAAAAATCCTCACGGAAACGCGCCAAATTCGCGGTACCTGCTAGAACCACCCGCTCTTCCGGCTTTCGCATCGCCATCTGCGTCAGAGTGGAGATGATAATGCCGACATCCTTCCGGTCACTAGCACCATGTGCGTCCAAAAGGAAAACCAATCGATCTGGCAGATCCAAGAGAGGTTGACCGGTAATCGCTTGATTGAGTTGCGCCCGCAGATTAACCAGGAAGTTCTCCGGAATGTCATGGGTAAATTCAATAACTCGCTGCTCCACGCTGCCGGTATCGTCTATCAAAATCATCATGAGTCGAGTTGGTGTGAGAGAAACGAGTTCAACATGCCGGGCCCGTGATTTCACGATCGAGGGATATTGAACAACCGCTACTTGTTTGGTGACATCGGCCAACAAACGAACAGTTCGCATGACGACGTCATCGAGATCGAGTGCGCCTTCCAAGAAAGTTTCGATCGCACGGCGTTCGGCACCGGAGAGCGGCTTGATCGTCGCTAACTTGTCAACAAAGACCCGATAGCCAAGATCGGTGGGAATTCGCCCGGCACTGGTATGTGGATGGGTGATGAGACCCTCTTCCTCCAGAACTGCCATCTCATTGCGGATAGTGGCCGGTGAAATTCCAAGACCGTGGTGATCGGCAATCGACTTCGAACCGACTGGTTCTTGGGTCGCAACATACTCATCCACTATGGCGCGGAGAATTTCTAATCGACGGGAAGACATAAAGTAAATCCTAGATAGTTACGAGTGCAATGGTTATCAATGTTAAGAGAAAAAAGACCGGTACCGCGGCCCTCACCTTATTGGCGCGGAAATGGAAGTAAAGAGCCACGCCCATTGTCACCCAGAGAATTACCAGGCCGATCCATTGAATAAATACCGCGCGAAGGCCGACGATGAGAGCCACGGCCGCCAGCGCCTGACAGAGTCCAATAAAGCGCGCCCAGCCATCACTCACATTGACGTTACGCGTGCTGGCTAGCACCTTGGCATTCCCGCTCGCCCTGCCTAAGCCAGCGATCAGAAAAACCAAGGCAAGTAACGAAACCAGGACAATATGCGTCATATGCATAGGAGTCACGGTACTACACAACTAATTCGCGGACGATTCGATCGGCAATAAGCCGACCCTGCGGGGTCAATTGCAAGGTGCCGTCCCCCCAGCGCGCAACATCCAGGTGGCCGGTTAGACAGTACCCGGAGACCTTTTCAATCTGGCCCAGCGAAAGTTCGCTCAGCGCGATCCCTTCGCGCATCCGAATCGAGAGCATGATCGCTTCGTCGCTTTTCTGTTGCGCAGTCAGAATTTCCCGCTCCTGCACGGGAGTCGATCCGTCAAAGAGCAGAGTTTTGTACGCGCTGGGGTGCTTGACGTTCCACCAGCGCACGCCATCGAGATGCGAATGTGCACCTGGTCCGAGGCCCCACCAATTGGCATTGCGCCAGTAGGCCATATTATGTCGGGATTCATGCCCGGGTTTTGACCAGTTGCTCAGTTCGTACCAGGACAAACCCGCCAATTCGGATTCTGAATCAACCAGCAGATACATGTCCGCCATCAGGTCATCATCGGGCATCGCCAACTCGCCCCGCTTTATTTGGTTGGCCAACTTGGTTCCTGATTCCACAATCAACGCGTAGGCGCTCAGGTGATCAATAGGTAATGACAGTGCACTCTGCACCGAAGTCTTCCAGTCATCCAGGCTCTCCCCTGGAGTTCCATAGATCAGATCCACGCTGATGCTGGAAAACCCAACACTCCGGGCGGCATTCACTGCGCGGAGGACATTCTCGGGCTTGTGGGTGCGATCTAGTGTGGCAAGCACATGGGGCACGGCAGATTGCATCCCGAAGGAGACACGATTAAAACCCGCTTCACGTAGCTCTGAGAGTTTGGCGGCATCGACCGTATCGGGATTGGCCTCCAATGTAATCTCGCAATCCCTCGATACATCCCACCGCTGCCTGATTGCAGTGATCACGCGACCCAAATCCTTCGCGGGCAGGAGACTGGGAGTTCCCCCGCCGAAGAAAATAGTCGGGACTTTTCCAGTTGCACTTGCCTGGGCGATATCAATCTCCCGCAGAACGGCGTCAATGTAATCACCAGAGACCGTCTCTAAAGTTCCGCCCGCGCGTAACTCGCTGGGAGTGTAAGTATTGAAATCGCAGTATCCGCACCGTCTGCTGCAATAAGGAATATGCACGTAAAACGAGAGGGACATGGTTACTTTCGCGCGGCTTTCGCCTTTTCAATATCAGCGTCTGTGGCAAGGGCGGCAACAAATGCTTCCTGTGGAACTTCAACCCGTCCCACCATCTTCATCCGCTTCTTGCCCTCTTTCTGCTTCTCCAGGAGTTTACGTTTACGGGAGATATCCCCGCCATAGCATTTGGCCAGAACGTCTTTACGGATAGCGCGAATATTCTCGCGCGCGATGATACGTGCGCCGATTGCCGCCTGGATCGGAACTTCAAACTGCTGGCGGGGAATCAACGCATGCAATTTTCCTGTCATCATGAGGCCGTACGCATAGGCCTTGTCGCGGTGGACGATTGCGCTGAACGCATCTACTGGCTCACCTTGCAACAAGATATCGACTTTCACGAGATCGCCGGCTTCTTCCCCAATTGCCTCATAATCCAACGAGGCATAGCCGCGGGTGCTGGATTTCAATTTATCGAAGAAATCAAAGACAATTTCTGCAAGTGGCAATGTGTAACGGATCTCCACTCGATCTTCGGAGAGGTAATCCATTCCGAGCAATGAACCACGGCGTTGCTGACAGAGCTCCATGATCGCCCCGATAAATTCGCTGGGCGCCAGAATCGTCGCCCGCACGATGGGCTCCTCGACGCTCATGATTTTGCCTTCGGGAAATTCACTCGGGTTTGTCACGGTAATGGCGCGACCATCATCGAGTTTGACCGTGTACACCACGTTAGGAGCGGTGGAGATGAGAGAGAGGTTGGATTCGCGCTCCAAACGCTCACGTACGATCTCCATGTGCAACAGCCCCAAGAAGCCACAGCGGAAACCAAAACCTAAGGCCGCAGATGATTCTGGTTCGTACACCAGAGCTGCGTCATTGAGTTGCAACTTATCCAACGCTTCGCGGAGCAAAGGGTAGTCCGCGCCATCTAATGGATAGAGACCGGAGAACACCATCGGCTTGGGATCTTTGTACCCAGCCAGAGGCGTCTTCGTCGGGTTGTTGAAATTTGTCACGGTGTCACCTACCCGCGATTGGCGGACATCTTTCACGCCAGTAATGAGATAACCGACTTCGCCGACTCCAAGGCCCTTGCTGGGTACTGGTTCTGGCGAAATCACGCCGACTTCGAG
>DASVIG010000115.1:0-12745 GCA_036382195.1 Candidatus Nanopelagicaceae bacterium | reverse complement strand
ATCACTATTTGACCCATCCAGGGCCTAAGAAAAGAACCCCATACCCTGTTATTCGAAGTTCCAGCACCTCTATTCTCTACTTTTTGGCCGCACCAATCGACTGGGGCTAAGTCGTGGACGCGTAAAAGCGTCTTTGTCTTACTAAAAGGGCGGGACCCAAAAAATCCACGATGTGATGACAGAGGGCTTGGGTGGGCACCTGTTACAACCCACTCATCGGATATTTTTTTCCAATTGACTTTAGATAGGAAAGAGGGACCCTCGGGTGCTGTACGCACCCGAGGGTCCCTCTTTAGGACCTGAATTAATTAATGCTTATTTGATTTTGCAGGTTTCGCTGGCTTGATCGGCATGACTGGCTTATCAGCCTTGAAACTAGCTTCGATCCCATCGTGCTTGATCTGCTTGGCAGGCTTTACGGGCTTGACGCCAAGAGCGTCAAGAGCTGCCTTACGTGTCGCAGTTGCGGTAACTACGGCACTTTGACGAGTGGTTACAGCAGCAGCCTTTTGAACTGCAGTTGTCGCACTTTCCGTGGCAAGGGCGAAGGCCGCATTCGCGTTGTGAATTGCAGTATTAAAAGCAAGACTGATTGCCTTGCTTAACTGCTCACGCATACCTTGAACGACCTTATAACTCTGAGTTATGGCTTGATAGGAAGCGTTATAACTCTGTACTGCAGTTTGGTAAATGCTCAACTGAGCCTTATATGTGACTGTTGCACTGTTATAGGCAGTCATTGCCGTGTTGTAGGCGGCAACCAAGACTGCGTATTCAGCGGCGCTGGTTGCAGGAGAATGTGCTTTGAGAACTGCTTTATAAGTCTCAAGGGCTGAGTTGTATGCTGTCTTATAGGTCTGAACAGCTGTCCCAAATGTGGCTACTTGAATCTTAAAAGTGGCTGTTGCGGTGTCAAAGGCAACCAGCGACGCATTATATGTCGCCAACTGAGTATTGTACGTGGCCAAAGTTACAGTTGCAGCAGGTGTGGGGTCCACGGCAAATGCTGCACTCGTAGTGCCTAGGATCAAGCCAGCACTTAGTAGTGTGGCTGTAATAATCCTTTTCGTTTTCATTTCAAACCTCCTCGTACATGAAAGGCAGGTGTGCCTTACATCTAAAGACTGAGGCATCTTTCTGTGGAATTTCTGCGTAATTCGACCAGCCACCTTGCGAAAATCGGGACCCTAAGCCTGACTTCCGCTCAGTTTTCTATGTCGCTTTTCTCGTCTTAGGATTCCATGGCGGCAATGATGTTCTCGCGCGTTAGTGGCATATTGCGAACTCGAACATCGATCGCCCTTGCCACGGCGTTGGCAATGGCAGCGCCCGTCGGCCCAATGGCAGCTTCACCCGCACCAAGGGCGGGCATTTCGGGACGAGAAATAATCTCTGTCTGAACTATAGGAACCTCAGAAAATTTCAGAATTGGGTAGTCCTCCCAGTTATTGGAAGTCACTCTTCCTTGGGAAATGCGGACCTGCTCTTTCGTCGTCCAACTCATGGATTGCAGCGCCCCACCTTCAATCTGGTTAATTACCCCGTCGGGGTTAATCACCAGACCAACGTCAACCGCGATCCAGAGATGAGCCACCTTTACCCGCGTTTCTACCTCTACCTGGGCGACGACTGCACACCAAGCGCTCTTGTTTTTGTAACGCGCAAAACCAATGCCTTGGCCACATCCGTCAGGAAGTTTCTTTCCCCATCCAGAGATTTCTGCAACTTTCATAATGACATCTCGGCCGCGAGGATCTGACAAGTGACGTAAACGAAACTCGATGGGATCTTCTCCCAATCCAAGGGCCAGTTCATCCAAGAAAGACTCGATTGCAAAGACGTTTATGTGGGCGCCGAGTGCTCGCATCGCCGATGTCCTTATCGGCATGTCGAGCAGACGCTCTGCGGTGATAAGAGAATTCTCAAAATCATAAAGTGGGACGGAATTTCTTCCGGTACCGCCACCGCGTTGTATTGGTGGATCCCCCGCGGGTGGGATTGGAGCACCGTTTGAGAGGTGTGAATATGCCAAGAGCGATGGCGACGATAACGTCGATGGCCGCGAGGAGTGGCCATTGCCTCGAACAGTATGAGACCAATGCGTAATCTGACCCGCATCATTTACGGTGGCAGCCAAATCAACGCTCATTGCTGGTCCAAAGGGCGCCCAACTTAATTCATCTTCGCGGCTCCACGAGACCAAAACGCGCCTACCTGGAACATGTCGGGCTACGAGCGCCGCATCGAAGGCGACATCATCTGCTCCGTTGTGGCCGTAACAACCGGCTCCTTCCACATGGGTAACCATAATGCGATCCACATCGATCCTAAAAGCTCGAGCCATATCAGAGCGAAGCGGATAGACCCCCTGGGTCTGCGACCAGACTTGAAGACGGTCATCATCCCATTGAGCAATCGCGGTTACTGTTCCAATGGATGCGTGAGATATGTAGGGCCTGGAGTACGAAGCCTTGAAAGATAGAGCACCCGGATCAATTACACCCTGCTCGTGCAGAACGTGAGATTCCGCCGGTGCGGTGGCAAGAAAATCGGCGAGATTTTCATCGCTAAAGCCGCGTCCAGCCGTGCTCCAAACTGATACTTCGGCCAATTTAGTGACTACTTGTTGGGCCGAGAATTCGTCCTGGGCTATTACGGCCACAAAGGAGCCATCAACAATAATCTTGACAATTTCTGGGGCAAGAGTGACTTCATTTTCATTCAAGTCGACGAGACGAGATTCCACGGTAGGTGGCCGTAACACTCTGGCATAAAGCAAACCGTCAACGCGCACATCATGGATGTACGAAGGCTTGCCCTGAATTTTCTGATCTAAATCAATGCGGTGCGCGTTGTGTCCGACCAAGAGGTAATCTTCGGCTCTTTTGACGAAGACATCAAGGTCAATAGGAATATCCCAGCCGGATGTTGTCGCTACAGACCAGTAACTATGGGAGCCGGCGTGTACTCGAGCCGTCGCACTAGCTAATCGGAGAGCAGACCCGGACTCTTGAACCGACAAACTTCCCGCGGTGAAACCCTCATTTGGGCTAAAGGTTGTGGAAGCCGGTACGGGATGGCAATTCTCCAAAGGCAGATTGAGTTCGTCCGCAACAATTTGTCGTAAGGCTGTCAGAATGCCTTGGCCGAATTCCACCTTCCCCGTTTTAATCCCCACGTAATCATTGCGTGCGAAATCTAACCAATCAGAGACATTGGGCGCCTTAATGAGCGAATCCGGTATCGACATGACTACGACCCTGCCTGAAGGACCGCGTCAATAATTCGATTATGTGCCCCACACCGACAGAGGTTTCCGTCCAGATTTTCAGCAACAGATTCGCGAGTCAATTCAACTCCTGAATCAATCATCGCCGTTGCACGCATCATGATTCCGGATAAGCAAAAACCACACTGGCCGGCCTGATTAGAAGAGACGCAAGCCTTTACTTTCCTGAGGGTTGGATTCATTTGGTTTTCAATTGTTTGAATTACTTTATCGCCCACAGACCACATAGGGGTGTCGCATGAATAAACGGGGGCGCCATTGAGCAGGACAGTGCAAGCACCGCACAAACCGGTGCCGCAACCAAACCGGGTGCCGGTCAATTGCAGTTGATCTCGGAGAACCCATAACAGAGGTGCCTCATTCTGGCAGTCGACAGTAAAGTAGTCACCGTTGATGTTGAGACTGTACTGTGTCATCAATAACTCCTTTAGGCGTTAGCGCACGGACCTCAGAGTAACCGACCATCTCTCACCAGTCTCGGAAGAGGAGATGCACCAGCCGACATCTCTTGGGCGCTAAAGTTCTGACATGACTGAAGCGTTATTCCGGGCGAGGAATTTGATCCGAGAAATTCAAGGCTATCCAACCCCTGGTATCAGATTTCAAGATCTCACCCCACTTCTTGCCGATGGTCCTTCTTTTTCCGCCGTAATTGCCGAACTCATACCCCTGGCAGAAGGTTGTCAGGCGATTGCCGGAATAGAAGCCCGCGGATTCATCTTTGCTGCGGCATTGGCTCACACCCTCAATATAGGCTTCGTCCCTATCCGCAAAAAAGGGAAACTGCCCTTTAAAACTCATGAGGAGAGCTACGGACTCGAATACGGCTCTGACGTTCTACAAATTCACCAAGATGCCATCGAGCCTGGGGCAAAGGTGTTGCTGATCGATGATGTGCTTGCAACTGGTGGGACGGCCTGTGCAGCTACAAAGTTGATCGAGCGGGCAGGTGGCGTGGTTGTCGCATTGGGCACTGTTATAGAGATCCCCTACTTGGCGGGTCGTCAGAAGATTGCCCAGGAGTTTCCTCACTTGTCGGTCCACTCGATCTTTCGAATCTGATGCGGATCGGTGAGATCCAAGGGCTAAGAGCTCTGGCAGTTCTCTTGGTAATTGCTTTCCATGCCAAGTTTCTCCAGGGGGGCTTCATTGGCGTAGATATTTTCTACGTCATTTCCGGGTACTTGATTACAGGGCTGCTCGTTCGAGAGTTGGATGAAACTGGCACAATCTCTTTTAGGAAATTCTATTCTCGCCGTATCAAACGACTTCTCCCCTCCTCTTTTCTCGTTCTCATTTCAACTGCGGTTTTTGGCTTTATCTTCATGCCAGCAAATATGCGCGCAGATTTGGGTAGAAATGTTGTTGCAACTGCGTTATACGTTGGAAATTATCTTTTCGCATGGTGGCAGAACGATTACCAGAATCTGGGCGCGACTCCGTCACCTGTCATTCATTACTGGTCCCTTGCGGTTGAGGAGCAGTTTTACTTGCTCTGGCCTCTGCTCATTCTCCTGGCTGGCCGTAACCACGGTGCCCGACGCATCTTCAAGATTGTTCTCTCAGTGACGCTCGGCTCATTTCTGCTTTCCATCATCGCGACATCCCATTGGCCGATTTGGTCCTTCTATTCACTGCCAACGAGAGCTTGGGAGCTTGGTATCGGAGCGCTGGTGGTCTTTTCCAAGAGATCCCTCACGCGCTTCCTGTGGTTACCGTGGATCGCACTTGCTGCAATCGCATATTCAACTGTGAAATTTAGTGAGATCACTCCGTTCCCCGGATCGGCAGCCGCCATTCCAACCGTGGCTACCGGAATTCTCCTCTTAATGATTCATGATCTGCCCAGACCAATTGCCTATCTTCTTCGGACCCGGGTATCTCAATGGATAGGCGCCGCCTCCTATCCCTTATACCTTTGGCATTGGCCAGCACTAGTGCTTCCACTCTTCCTTTTCCATCACTCACTTTCTTCCCCAGAACGAATTCTTTTTATCGGTCTGACTTTTGTTTTAGCAGCATTGACGCATCACTTCATTGAGAATCCTCTTCGCCTTTCGAGAGCATCTTCTCGTCGAGTGTTCTCCCTTGCTGCCGTCGCTACGATCGTCAGCGTAATTCTGGGGGTCACCATTTCGTTCTCTTCTGCGCAGAATCTAAGTCTTCCATCGGTAACCGGCCTCATCTCCCTAAAAGGCGTGACTCGCTTGCCAGCCATTTACGCCGATGGTTGCCAGTTGGATAAGAACGCGACGCTCTCTCCCCCGTGCAACTACGGAAAGACTTCCGCTGCAAAAATAATCATCCTCTTCGGAGATTCACACGCTGCGCAATGGTTCCCCACCCTCAATGCAATTGCTTTGAAGTACTCTCTTAAACTTGTAGTTCTGACCAAATCCAGTTGCCCAGCCGCCAGTGTGGAATTGCCGGATCAAGGTGCGTTCAAGAATGCCCCTTGCAAAGTGTGGCGCGAGAATTCCATGTTGCGAATCGAAAAAATCCATCCCTGGGCAGTTTTCATCTCCAATTACGATCATTACCAACCACCCACGAAGGTCTCGAATCGAAATCTCTGGTGGATGCAGGGAAATACGGTGACTGTAAATCGACTCAAGGTGGCCACAAAGCAGTTAGTTCTCATTGCTGACACCCCATGGCCCTCTCGTGACATTCCATCATGTTTGACGCAGAACAAGCCGTCGTCCTGTGCAACCTCCCGTCCCGCAACTTTACTTAAAGGGCTAGAAAGTAATGAAGTTATTTTCGTAGATCCGGCAAATTGGTTCTGCAGTGCGACTTGTCCGGCGGTGAAGGACAATATTGTCGTCTATAGGGATGCCTCACATATGAGCGTCGATTTTGCCCTTCATCTAGCGCCGGATCTCACGAAGATTCTTATTGCCAAGCACATCATCTCGTCGTAGTAATTTACGCCATATCGTGGTGAAATTGACTGTGCTAAATCTCCTGAAGAAAGTCATCTCTCGCCACAAGAGACAGAAGCGTTTGCGAGATAAGGAGAAGCTTCTCAGGGAGAAGCCAGAAAGAGTCAAGCGAGAAGCAGAGAACCTGCTACGAGAGACGGATGAGATGATCGTTTCACTCGGGAAAGCCAGTAGAAAAAAACGCAAGTACAGAGTTCTAATCGGCCCCACTAATTCTGCCGGGCAGGCCCGCCAATGGTCAACAGCACTGTCGCACCACAAATATCCTTCTCGATCGCTACGCATCTCCAATAATTCGGAGGGTGAATGGTTTAAGAGCGACATCATCCTTCCCCGTTTAGAGTGGACCGCACTTGAAGGACGGATCGAATTGGCACAAGAGATTGTCACCAATTTTGACGCGGTCCTTATCGAATCGATGCGCCCGTTGTTCTCTCTTCATACTTTGCGGGACTACTCAGCAATGCAGACTTTCGAAGACATCCGCTTACTTAAACGGGCAAGGGTAAAAGTCGGCATCGTGTTCCATGGCAGCGACATTCGCGACACGAAGGCGCACGCCCGACGCGAGCGATTCTCTCCCTATCTCGAAGAAACCGAGGAGTTGAAAGCCCTTCAAAGCAGAGCCGATGAATTCAGGCGGGCAGGAAAGTTGGCCTGCAGAAAGGGTATTCCCGTTTTCGTCACATCTCCGGATCTACTCTTGGACATTCCAAAAGCACGATGGCTTCCTATCGCGATTGACGTCGAACATTTTGTTTCTGCGGGGGCGCAAAGACCGCTTTGGAGCGAGAAGGGAGCGCCGAGAGTCCTCTTTCAACCTAGTCGTGGTTGGTTGAAGTCAGCGCAATTGGTGGAACCGATATTGCACCGTCTGGCAGAGGAAGGGGTCATCCAGTTAGTCCCCAATGGTGAGTTGCCGCAGGAGAAGATGGCAGAGAGAGTTGCCTCGGCCGATGTGGTTATTGACCGTTTTGATGGAATTGCTGGGGTGGCCAGCATGGAGGCACTTGCTGCTGGAAGGATAGTCCTTGCAAACATTGCCAAGTGGGCTTATAGAGACGCCGAGACTACCCCGCCGATTCTGCATGCGACCCCCGAGACCTTGGAACAATCTCTTCGGCGGATTTCCAGAGATCGTGAAGGCTTCCCGTGGGATGCCTCACAGGGACTTGCTTACGTCCGTAAATGGCACGACGGCAAGGAGAGCGCCGCACGAATTGCAAAACTCTTCAAGCTTTAGAACTCGATACTCCTTATGGCAAGATCATCAATGTGGCGGAGCTGATTTATTACTGTGGGACGATGGATAGTGGAAAATCTACCCTCGCTCTGCAGACTGCACACAACCATCAAAGTCGTGGCCGCACCGGTCTTATATTTACAAGTCAAGATCGCGCTGGTAGCGGAGTCATCTCATCGCGTCTAGGCCTACAACGTGATGCTCTCGAAGTTGATCCGGCGATGGATATCCATAGATTTGTAGTTGAGCAACTCTCTATGGGCGAGAGAATCGATTACGTCATCTGCGATGAAGCACAGTTCTACGAACCTGAGCAAATTGAACAGTTGGCAAAAATCGTGGATGGGCTCGGGATCGATGTTTATGCTTTTGGAATCCTCACTGATTTTCGGACATCCCTTTTTCCGGGATCCGCCCGACTTGTCGAGCTGGCTGATCGGGTAAATACCCTCCAAGTTGAAGCCCTCTGTTGGTGTGGGCGCCGTGCGACGCATAATGCACGAACTGTTGGTGGGGTAATGATCACGGAAGGAGAGCAGGTTGTTGTCGGAGACGTCAGCCAAGGAAATGAAGTGGTGTATGAGGTTCTCTGTCGTCGACACCACATGCGGCATGTGACTGCAAGGGCATCTGGCTCAGCGCATACATCTCCAGATCCACTACCATTTAAGGGTTGATCCTCGGTTTCCCCCACCCGTAAGGTAGGTTCCAATGAAATCACGCGGCCTGGCTGTTACAAGCGCCGATTCCCCCTTCGAATCCTTTGACTTTGAAAGGCGAGACCTTCGTTCTCACGATGTAGCCCTGGATATCGCCTACGCCGGGATCTGCCATTCTGATATCCACCAAGTAAGGCAAGAGTGGGGACCGTCAATTTTCCCCATGGTTCCGGGACATGAAATTGTGGGCACCGTCAGGGAAGTCGGCAACTCTGCCACTAAATTCACGGTAGGGCAGCGAATTGGCGTGGGAGTTTTTATCGATTCTTGCCGCACCTGTGTCAATTGCAAAAATGGCCTACAGCAGTACTGCGAGGCGGGAATGACGGCAACGTACAACACCCTCGAACGAGACGGTAAAACAATTGCTTTTGGCGGGTATTCCAATAATTTTGTCGTCGATGAGAATTATGCGGTCCACATTCCCGAGAATCTCGAATTATCTGGCGTGGCACCACTACTCTGCGCGGGAATCACCCTCTACTCCCCGTTGAAACACTGGGGGGCCAAGAGCGGAATGAAAATTGGCGTCATGGGCCTCGGTGGGCTGGGCCATATGGGCGTCAAATTCGCAAAAGCATTGGGTGCGCATGTCACGGTTTTCTCTCACTCTCCCAGCAAAGAAGGCGATGCTCGAGCGATGGGCGCAGATGATTTCGTTGCTACCAAAGACCCAGTGGTACTCAAATCGCTTGAGAGAGCGTTCAACCTCATTCTCAATACAGTGTCAGCCGATTTGGACATCAACCTATATCTGGAGTTGCTGAAATTGGATGGCACCTTGGTCGTCATCGGGCTACCAGGCAAGCCTTACGCCGTTAACGCAGGAACCCTCTTGGATGCGCGACGATCCATGGCCGGCTCCATGATCGGAGGGATCCCTGAGATTCAGGAGATGATGGATTTCTGCGGGGTGCATAACATTGTCAGCGATGTAGAGGTAGTGAGCGCAGATTATGTTCCAACGGCGTACGAACGTACGGTAGCCAGCGATGTTAAATATCGGTTCGTCATTGACGCGAAAACGTTCTCGGGATTACTGCACAAACGCGTGGAGTCCCCAGGCGAGAAGTGGGGAAATCGCGAGAGCCGGTAGGAGATTGCCGACCGCTATCTCTTTAATCTTCAAAAGTTTCAACCCGATAGCTACGAGCAGTACTCCCCCGGTCACCGTCATCGCGTCAACTTGGTATCCAGTCAAAATACTGCCCAACCCGACCCCGACGACAGTCCAGAGTCCTTGATAAATACCCACTGGAAGTGCCGAGACTGCGACCCCCCAGCCTAAAGAAGCGGCGAATGCCATCGCCGCGAAAAAATCCAAAGTGCTCTTAAGAACCAACTGATCAATGCCAGTGGACATCCCATCGCTGATACTTCCCAAAATGGCCAATGGACCGATTGCAAAAATCAACGATGCTGAGACGAAGCCCTCCACAAAGGTGCTTTCGTGTCCGGCTCGAAAACGTTTCCGTAATTTCTCGCCAAGGCCTTCAAGTCGGTCTTCCAATCTCAACAGTGATCCCATGAGGCCGCCAATCAAGAGCGCTGCCAGCACTGTGAGCAGACTCCAACCGGTTGGTAGTGCCGATATATAGCGCTTGGACCAGAGAGTTGCCAGAGCCCCCGCAGCTCCAAGAATGACGGTCAGTCCTAAGACATCCGTCAATAAAACCCTGGTGCGCTTGGGCATTTTTGCACCGACAAGGACCCCTAAACTCGCACCGCCGACAATGGCCAGAATGTTGATCACCGTCCCGATTCCGGGAAACATTATGCAAACCTAATAAGCGACGCCGCTCGATCGGACGAGCCCACGACCGCCTGCAAATAAGAGAAATTCATGAGGGGGCCCATTCTATATGAGCAATTCTCGGTGGCTTGGGAAAATCATGCGTTACCCTCCTCGAATGTCCGTTGAGCGAACCATTCTTCAAAGTTTGATCCACTGGTTCCGTCCGCATCGCACGATTCCAATTACCCCGTGGAGAGCGTCCCATCGCTGGGACTTAGCTCCATTAAGGGTCGTAGTGCTCTTCATTGGGCTCTCCCTCTTTGGCCTTGGCGAAGCACTCCTCGTGCAATCGAATTTGGGGAATTCACCCTGGGTCGTATTTGCTCAAGGAATTTCTAAGAAAACCGGATTAGATTTGGGCTGGTCTACTTTTTTCATCAGTTGCGCAGTTTTGATCTTCTGGATTCCACTAAAAGAAAGGCCGGGGTTTGGAACCCTTGCCAATATCGTGGTCATTGCCTATGCCCTACAAATTGGCGTCAATATTCTCCCTGCGCAGAATGGTTTTGCGAAGGGTCTCATTTTCGTCTCCCTGGGGATCGTCGCTGTCGGAATCGCCTCCTCCCTGTACATCACTTGCGGGTTGGGGCCAGGGCCCAGAGATGGACTCATGACCGGACTCCATCGCGCAAGCGGTGTCCGCGTTGGCCGGGTACGCCTGGCCATCGAAGCCCTTGTCCTGGTGATGGGCGTCTTACTCGGCGGGCGGGCGGGCCTAGGGACTGCCCTCTTTGCATTGTTCATCGGACAGGCGATTGCAATTTCCTGCGGAGTTCTAGCGCGTCTTACCCACCGATAAGGAAGGGGCCACGATAGCGTCCTGACATCTTCCCCCGGCTTGTGGGCCGTGAAGCCGCACGGGGCTGTACCCCCGAGACCGAAACAATAGGGGGATTGTGATGCTCGATACTTATTTTAAAATATCCGAACGTGGTTCCACGATAAGCCGAGAGGTTCGCGGCGGCATTGTCACCTTCTTCACGATGGCCTACATCGTCGCGCTCAACCCATTGATCCTTGGTCTGAGCAAAGACGCAGATGGAAAGTACTTGGGTGGCGGAACTGCACCCAACTTGGCACTGATCGCTGCTGCGACTGCTTTGATGGCGGGGGTTCTTACAATATTGATGGGGTTGGTAGCCAATTTTCCTATCGCGCTGGCGACTGGTCTAGGGCTCAACACTTTCGTCGCTTTTGGAATTGCGACGAAGATGTCATGGGCGGACGCCATGGGACTGGTCGTGATTGAGGGCCTCATCATCACGGTCTTGGTTCTTACGGGATTCAGAACTGCCGTCTTTCATGCAGTACCCACTCAACTCAAGATCGCGATCTCTGTCGGGATTGGGCTATTCATCGCGCTCATCGGTCTAGTTGACTCTGGGTTCGTACGCCGAACAGGTACAGGACCGGTTCCGGTCACTTTAGGCGACAACGGAACTTTGGTGGGCTGGCCAATAATTGTCTTTGCTTTCGGTCTCTTCCTGATGATTGCTTTGATGGTCAAGAAAGTCAAAGGAGCCCTGCTTATCGGCATAATTACCGCAACAGTTGCGGCGGTAATTATCGAGTCAGCCTTCAAGATCGGACCGTCCTTCATTTCCGACACCCAAAGTAATCCGAAGGGCTGGGGTCTCAACGTTCCAACAATCCCATCCAAAGTCGTAGAGATGCCTCATTTCGGATTGCTCGGGCATTTCAGCCTCTTTGGCTCCTTTGGGAAAATCACGGCAATATCTGGAATCCTATTTATATTCACCCTTCTGCTGGCTGATTTCTTCGACACCATGGGCACGATGACTGCAATCGGTCATGAAGCGGGTTTGGTTGATAAAGAAGGCACGGTTGTCAACGCCAACAAGATCCTCCTAATCGACTCGATCGCAGCAGCCGCTGGCGGCGCCGCAGGAATTTCCTCGAATACCTCTTACATAGAATCTGCGTCCGGCGTAGGTGAAGGCGCCCGTACCGGGTTGGCCTCTGTTGTAACAGGCATCTGCTTCTTGCTCACAACATTCTTGGCGCCACTTGTTGCAGTAATCCCCTATGAAGCGGCAACTCCGGCACTGGTGATCGTTGGGTTCTTGATGATGACTCAGATCAAGCATGTGGACTGGGAGGATCTTGGAATTGCCATCCCAGCATTCCTCACGATCATCTTGATGCCCTTTACATACAGCATCTCAGTAGGTATAGGTGCAGGATTTATTTCTTATGTTGTGATCAGGGTGATCCAAGGACGAAGGCGAGAACTACATCCTTTGCTCTTGGTCGTGTCTGCTCTCTTCGTCGTTTATTTCTTAACCTCGCCGATCAATATTTGGTTTGGGTAAGAGAGAACTCTTCCTGGATGGGGCCAAGCGTGAAAGATGCGTACATCACACGGCTTTCAAACTTTATAGACACCAATTCACTGGAAGTAAATCATGTTTGATAAGGATGGAGTTGGCTCTGCTGAACGGACGAGAGCCGGAAAACCCTTTGTAGGCTGATAACGGACTGGGATGCACGCTCGCAATCACCCATTCATCACGGAAATAAACATTCAGTTCTCTTGCTGGGTTTCCCCATAAAATCGCCACAACGTCACGTTGGCCAAGAGTGAGCGCTATCTCGTTCGTCACATCTTCCCAACCAAGTCCTACATGGCCATTGCTTGACCCTGTCGGAACAGTCAACACACGGTTGATCAAAGCGACGCCTTGTTCTGCCCACTTGGAAAGATCGCCGTGTGACGGAACTTCACAGCCAATA
>DASVIG010000114.1:0-10980 GCA_036382195.1 Candidatus Nanopelagicaceae bacterium | reverse complement strand
TAAGGTCGTCGAGAATCATTACGCTGGAACTGCAGTCCCTTCCGACTTCGTTCTTCACGTAACCCTTCACGGCGTTGATGTAGCTGGTAGTCCGGCAGTTGGTCTGGCAGCCCCAGGACGCGCATACACCCTGGCTGCTGGTAGTTACGCCGTGACCGAAGACGCCGTTGCTGGATACGCGGGAGTCTTCTCTGGCGAAGGGATCACCACTGGATTTGTCACCTTGGTGGCTGGTTCGGACGTAACTATTACTCGAACCAATAGCGACATCGCGACTGCTGTTGCAGTACCAACTCCAACTCCAACACCTACCGCAACGCCAACTCCAACTCCAAGTCCAAGCCGAACCACTGTCACGGGTGGGAAACTCCCCAAGACAGCCTCACCTTGGTTTAATCTGCTGGCACTTGGTGCCGGCTTGATACTCCTTGGTGGCGTTGGTTTCACATCGAGAAAAGTTCTTAGGTAACGATTCTTAGATGAGAAAAAAACCCGTCCTCACTTTTGCGTCGACAGTTCTCATAGCGTCGGGAATTGCAATTGTCGGGTTATCAGTTACACATATTCGAGCGATGGATGCAATCTCTGGTAGCCAAGTGCTACCAGAGATTGCATTCCGCCACAGCGCCCCTGGAACCCACGCGTCTATGGCAAGGGCCGTGCCAGTCCGAGGTGACTACATAGGCACAATTTCAATACCAGCGTTAAAGAAGACTCTTCCAATTTACCAAGGTACGGAGAACAGTCAGTTAGAGAAAGGTGTCGGTCATTACGAAGGAAGCGTTCTGCCTGGCCAAAAAGATAATTCAGTGCTTGCAGGCCATCGGGACGGCGTCTTTGCGCAATTTGGTAAATTAAAATTGGGAGACCTAGTCCTTATTAACACCGCAGATGGAAAATTCATATACAAGATCTCACGGTTTCGGATCGTCGGTGAAAATGACAGAACCGTCATAGTCCCTACAAAAACAGCTGTCTTGACGTTGAGTACCTGTTATCCGTTCTTTTACATAGGCAACGCGCCCAAGCGATACATCGTCTCGGCCGATCTCATTGGGGCCCCACAATCGATTGGTTCACAGAACTCGTAAAACAAGTGGATTTGACCCATACAAATCTGTGGGAAACTGCCCTACATGATTGCAACTCAGAGCCTCGAACTGCGGGCCGGGGCCCGTTTGCTCGTAAGTGGAGTCACGATTCGAATTAACCATGGCGATCGCATCGGTTTCGTAGGACGCAACGGTTCAGGCAAGAGCACCTTGGCTAAAGTTCTAGCAGGCGAGAATATGCCAGCGGGCGGTCAAGTTCTCCGCAGCGGCGCCATCGGCTACCTACCGCAAGATCCCCGAACCGGCGATGAGGCTGGCACGGTGGTTGAGCGGATCCTCTCGGTCCGCGGACTGGATCAGATTGTTGATCGGATGCGCCAGGCCGAACATGCCATGTCAGTGGCAGAAGGCGCCGATCTGGAGGCCGTAATGAACAGGTATAGCCGGGCAGAGAGTGAATTCACCGCCGCTGGCGGCTACAGCGCAACCTCAGAAGCAGAAGCTATTGCCACCAGTCTGGGAATTCCAGAACGACTCTTTGAAGAACCATTGGCTTCACTCAGCGGTGGACAGCGTCGCCGCGTCGAATTAGCCCGAATACTTTTTAGTGGGGCGCAAACCCTTCTGCTGGATGAGCCCACCAACCACCTTGATGCAGATTCTGTCACGTGGCTAAGGGATTATCTCACCAAATATTCTGGCGGCCTTGTCGTCATCAGTCACGATGTCAATCTCATTGAGACAGTTGTGAATAAGGTCTTCTACCTGGATGCGAATCGGAACGTCATTGATGTCTACAACATGGGCTGGAAGAAGTACCTTCAACAACGTGAACAAGATGAGCATCGAAGAAAAATCGACCGAGCAAATGCCGAAAAAAAGGCTGCAATCCTGGAAAAACAAGCGGAAAAATTGCGAGCCAAGGCCACAAAGGCCAAAGCAGCTCAGGGAATGTTCCGTCGAGCAGAGAAACTTCTCTCAGGACTGGAAGATGTGCGAAAGAGCGACAAGGTCGCCAAGTTACGTTTTCCCACCCCCGCACCTTGTGGCAAGACTCCCCTCACTGCTACTGGGTTAAGCAAATCTTATGGATCCCTGGAAGTATTCACCGACGTGGATCTTGCTATTGACAAGGGGTCCCGAGTAGTCATTCTCGGTCTCAACGGTGCAGGCAAGACAACACTCCTGCGAATGTTGGCCGGCGAATTGGAACCGGACACTGGTGTAGTTGTTGCGGGCCATGGTCTTCGCATCGGGTATTACGCGCAAGAGCACGAATCATTGGATTACGAACGAACCGTCTTGGAAAATATGCAGAGCTCATCCCCTGATCTACGCGAACCAGAGGCCCGCAACGTCTTAGGTTCCTTTCTCTTCTCCGGTGATGACGTCCATAAACCCGTCAAGGTATTGAGTGGTGGTGAACGCACTCGGTTGGCGCTAGCGACTCTCGTCGTCAGCGCGGCCAACGTTCTGCTCCTCGACGAACCCACCAACAACCTGGATCCGGCATCGCGAGATGAAATTCTTGGTGCACTCGGTGAATATCAAGGATCAGTCATTCTTGTCTCACACGATGAGGGCGCGGTCCAGGCACTTAAGCCGGATAGGGTTCTGCTGCTTCCCGATGGGGATGAAGATCTTTGGAATGAGAACTACTTAGATCTAATTGAAATCGAGTAATCAAACAACATCCGACGAACCATTGGCGATACACGGTCAGATTTATACCTCGACCGACTCTGGCGCAACCTGGTCCTCCTGGAGTACCGCTCATTACTGGCATTTCTGCTACATGGAAAGGCGCCGTCAAAGTCATAAAGGTAAGCACCAAATAATACACCCTAATAATTTCTTCGAATGCCCCGAAAACTAAATACACTATTACTGCAACAAAGAAATTTGTACTGAAGTTAGGGGCTAAATGAGTACTGCTGACGAAGAGCAGAAATCTGCATTAGAACAGTACGGAATAGATCTCACCGAACGCGCCCGAGATGGGAAGTTGGATCCGGTAATTGGACGCGACAACGAGGTACGTCGAGTGATTCAAGTTCTCTCTCGTCGCACTAAAAATAATCCTGTCCTCATTGGTGAACCCGGAACAGGAAAGACTGCAATCGTCGAAGGCCTTGCCTTAAGGATTGCCGCCGGAGACGTCCCACTAGGATTAAAAGGAAAAAAGGTTGTCTCCTTGGATATGGGAGCGCTAATAGCCGGTGCGAAATTCAGAGGAGAGTTTGAAGAGAGATTAAAAGCTGTACTCGATGAGATAGTCGCCAGCAGCGGTGAGATCATCACCTTCATAGACGAATTGCATACGGTCGTCGGAATGGGGGGCATGGCCGGAAGCATGGATGCGGGAAACATGTTGAAACCGCTTCTGGCTCGCGGAGAACTCCACATGATTGGAGCAACAACCCTTGATGAGTACCGCAAGTACATTGAAAAGGACGCCGCGCTAGAGCGGCGATTCCAACAAGTCTTAGTTGGCGAACCCAGCGTCGAGGAAGCCATTGCGATCCTTCGCGGACTGCGTGAGAAATACGAAGCCCATCACAAAGTGACTATCAGCGACGGTGCACTGGTTGCAGCTGCCACGCTCTCCAACCGCTACATCACACATAGGTTTCTGCCAGATAAAGCGATCGACTTAGTTGATGAGGCAGCCTCTCGACTACGCATGGAGATCGACTCGTCCCCTGAGGAAATTGATCAACTGCAGCGCTCCGTTGATCGATTGCGAATGGAAGAGTTTGGATTGGCAAAGGAGAAGGACACGGCCTCCAAAGAGAGACTTGCGAATTTGCGAGCGGAAATGAAAGATTTGGACAGTAAATTAAAGACGTTATCGGCCAGCTGGAACGAAGAGAAGGAATTGCTCGATCGAATTGGCAATTTGACCGAGGAATTGGACCATATCCGCAGTGAAGTTGAGCGAGCGCAACGGATGGGAGATTTAGAGAAGGCTGCTCGACTGATGTACGGGCGGATGCGTGAAATCGAGACCGCTCTCAGCGAAACTCGAACACAGGCCAATAGCAAGACCGCGATGGTGAAGGAAGAAGTTACCGCTGATGACATTGCAGAAGTCATTGCCGCTTGGACGAAAATTCCAGTCGGACGCCTCCTTCAAGCCGATAATGAACGGCTCCTAGCTCTGGATTTTGAACTTTCCAAAAGGGTTATCGGTCAAAAGGACGCCGTCGAAGCGGTTGCCAATGCAATTCGGAGATCGCGTGCAGGTATCTCCGATCCCAACCGTCCCACGGGCATATTCCTCTTCCTAGGACCAACAGGTGTCGGCAAGACAGAATTAGCCAAAGCCCTTGCAAATTTCCTCTTTGACGACGAACACGCAATGACGAGAATTGACATGAGTGAGTACAGTGAAAAATTCTCGGTTTCACGTCTTGTCGGCGCACCTCCTGGCTATGTTGGCTACGAAGAGGGTGGACAGTTGACTGAAGCGATACGCCGTCGTCCTTACTCCGTGATCCTCTTCGATGAGGTAGAGAAAGCCCATCCGGAAGTCTTTGATCTACTTCTCCAGGTTTTCGATGACGGTCGACTCACAGACGGCCAAGGTCGAACGGTCGACTTCAAGAACAGCATCATCGTAATGACGTCGAACTTAGGTTCGCAGTACCTAGTTGATGGTTCACTCGGTGTTGATGCACGACGTGATGCCGTGATGGCTTCAGTCCGAGCAGCCTTCAAACCCGAGTTTCTCAATCGCATAGATGACATCATCATCTTCAACCCACTGGGCTTTGGGGAAATCTCCTCCATCCTCGAACTTCTGATCAAGGACCTCCAGAGTCGGTTAGAAGACCGCCGAATACTCCTCATCCTGGCTGACAGTGCTAAATCGTGGCTTTCATTGCACGGGTATGACCCAGCTTTTGGAGCAAGGCCACTTCGCCGGTTAATCCAGAAAGCGATTGGTGATCCTTTAGCAACCAAGTTACTGACTGGCGAAATTCGAGATGGGGCAAAAGTCAATATATCCGCGGAATCTGATGATGCGGAGGAATTATTACTGACCGCCGAGTAACTTTTTGGCCCGTTCTTTCTGCAATCGGAACAGTCTTTCAAATCTGGCGGGGAGCTCCAGATGATGCGATCATCTTCGGGCTCGTAACACTCCTATTGATTGGCAACTCAACCGTGATGGCCAATTTTGGAGCAGATGAACATCCACGAGTGCGCCTGTCAATTGGCATTCCCTTGATCCTCATTTCGAGCGTCGCTTTATACGCTTCGCCCATTCACGGCGTCCCCGCCACGATTGCCTTCCTCGTTATTGGGCCCATCGCCATGGCTTTCACGTGGACGAAGGACGATCAAAGGTTGGAGTCGCCTCCTCGTTCATTGATAACTTCTTCCAGAATTTGGACTGGCATTTTCTTGATCGCCTGTTTCTGGGAATTGGGAAGTTATATCCTAAGCAATAGAGCACATAACGACAATGCGTACCCGACGATTTCGGTCTTACTAGGCCACTCCTTAAAACAAGTGCAGGGAAGGGAATTTTCCTGCTGGTCTGGATTGGTATCGGGATTCAGCTCCTGAGACTTTGGCGCAAGAGATGAGCATCGAATCTTCGAGCATAGGATATTTCTTACTTATTCTTGCCTCGATAATTATCTGGGAATACTCGCGGATGAATCCCTCACGTATTGCGCCCTTGGGAGAGTTGATTCAGTACCTCATGCAAAGACGGATGAATCGAATCGCACTCATTGCAATATGGTGGTGGCTCGGCTGGCACTTCATAGGCTCCCCCACTTTCCGATAACCTGAACTCTGCCCCCGAATCCCATTCAGTGGTAGCGTGAGCAGAAAGGCGAGAGGAAGCAGATGCACATCTGGATTTGGCTCGCGCTCGCCGGTGGTTTCGTGGTGCTCGAGTTAGTCACACTCAGTTTGATCTTCGTCTCTTTTTCCATAGCCGCACTAGCCGGGGCACTTGGGGCAGCAATCTGGCGCGATTCGAGTCTGCAGTGGATTGCATTCGCCGTTGTGGCAGTACTTACCCTTGGATTCCTGAGGCCTTTCGCTCGCAAGTATCTATTTAAGAAGAACCCAGAATCTCACACCGGTATGGACGCGTTGATTCTGAGCCCTGCTACAACCCTGACAAAGATAACCTCCGAAGGTGGAACCATTCGCCTCCGAAACGAGACATGGACGGCGCGAACTGAATCCGAACCAATCCCCAAAGGCACTGAAGTAACCGTCACACGCATCGACGGAGCAGTCGCCATAGTGATTCCAAATCTTTCCACTTTGAATTCTTAAGGAGAATTGAAATGACACGAAACATTGTCCTCGGGGTGCTTCTTCTTATCGCGGTAATCATTGTCGTCAGTGCCATCAAGATCATCCCCCAGGCAAGTGCCGGAATTATCGAAAGGCTCGGCAAGTATCATCGCACCCTCGGACCAGGTCTGAATCTAATAATCCCAGGAATAGATCGACGTCGACCGCTCGTAGACTTAAGGGAGAAAGTCGTATCTTTTCCCCCTCAACCTGTAATCACCGAAGACAATCTGGTTGTCAATATTGATACCGTCATTTACTTTCAAGTGACAAATGCCAAATCTGCCACTTATGAAATCGAGAACTACATTCAAGGCATTGAGCAACTGGTAATCACGACACTGCGAAACTCAGTTGGCAGTCTAGATCTTGAGAAGGCTCTTACTTCGCGAGATCACATCAATACCATCCTCCGTGGGGTTCTTGATGAGGCAACGAGTAAGTGGGGCGTAAGGGTGAATCGCGTCGAGATCAAAGCCATCGAGCCTCCCCCCAGCGTCAAGGAATCTATGGAAAAGCAGATGCGGGCCGATCGAGATAAGCGGGCTGCCATTCTTACCGCAGAAGGTGAGAAGCAAAGTCGAATTCTCAATGCTGAAGGCACGAGACAAGCAGATATTTTGAAAGCCGAAGGCGAGGCTCAAGCAGCCGTCATCCGCGCCGAAGGTGAAGCAACTGCAATCACGAAGGTCTTTAAGGCAATCCACGACGGGGACGCTGATGAGAAGGTTCTTGCGTACAAATATTTGGAGCAGCTAACGACAATTGCCAATGGGACAGCGAGCAAAGTCTGGATGATTCCAGCCGAATTGTCGGGTGCTGCAGGCGCGATAGCTCGAGCATTCAAAGACGGTGGCAAATAGTTACTTTTTAGAGAGATCTCCCAAGTGCGTATGTTTGAAATTGTCGTCGTATTTCAAGCCATATCCTAAGAGTCGATCCATACCGATGTGAGCCAACCAGATCAATCCGATCGCAAGTACTAAATAGTGGTTTTGATACCAGCCAAATATTGCAGTCAGCGTCGGTAGTAGGTAACTGTGCCCGACGTTGTAGATCAATGCCCCGAACTTGGTTGATTTCGCATATCCGATCATAAAAATATCCGGAACAAAAAGAAAATTCAACAGCAGGGGCTTCCATTCTTCTCCTTTGCTTAGGGCTACTACCTCAACAGTAACAAATAAGGCTTAGAACCTTGATTCGGATATCTCCTGCAATTCCGAGTACTACCGTTATTCTGTGGCTATTCTTTTCGCCCTCAGCCTGCCAGGTCTGGTTGTAGTTCTGATTGTCATCGGAGTCTTTCAACTTGCAACCGCTCGAATCAAAGTGAAGAGGAAACATTCGCCGAAGAAGCGCTAATGTAGTCAAGTAGGCAGGTCAAAGATTAAGGATGTGGTTATGGCAGATCTACGGTCTCAAGCACCATTAATTGACGCCTACCTTTCTTACTTTGAGAAACCCAACCAACCTTTCATGACCCCTGGCCACAAGCAGCGAGCATTCCTTCTTGATGAAGGTCTGGGCAGAGTTGTTGATACAGACGTCCCACTCTACGGCGGACTTGACGAGATAAAACTTACAAAAGGTCTTCTGCCCAAAGCTGAAAAATTGGCGGCAGATTTTTGGGGAGCTGATTGGACGCGTTTTTCCACCGGAGGTTCTACACATGGCAATCAATCACTCATATTCTCACTTGGAAAACCCGGAGACAAAGTCGCAATTAGTCGAACTGCGCATCGCTCTCTTCTCACTGCCTTTGTGTTGGCGGGGCTAGAGCCGTTATGGCTCTCGCCTGATATTGATTCTGCAACAGGAGTCCCCACCGGAATCTCTGTCGGAGAATTCAAACGAGTCTTGTCAGAGAAACCCATCGCGCTCCACCTCACTGAACCGGGGTACCTGGGAACCCTTTCAGACATACCGCCCTTGATTGACGAGGCACATTTACAGAAGATCCCCGTCATCATTGACGCGGCTTGGGGCGGCCATTTCGGAATCCATCCCTCATTTCCTCGCCATCCCATGCAACTTGGTGCAGACGCATTCGTCACAAGCATCCATAAAACGCTACCGGGTTACAGTGCGGCGGCAATAGCCGTTGCTCGCACCGGATTGCTCGATCATGCCAGACTTGAGCAGGGCTTTGAATCAACCCACACAACATCACCGGGCGGTGCATGTCTGGCTTCAATCGACGGGGTCAGGGCGTTACTGCAGATTCGCGGGGAAGAATTGTTAGAGCGACTACTTCTCAATGTGAAAGATTTTCGCGATCGGCTCACATCTGAATTTGGTAATGAAATACTGCTCAAGCCCAGTGATTTCGAGATAAATAGATTTGATCCAGCCAAGTTAGTCCTTCGTGTCAATATTCTGGGAGGGGATGGCATACAGATAGAACATGACCTGATCTCTGCTGGCGTGCGAGTCGAGATGGCCGATCGAGACATAATCGTCTTTCTGGTAACTCTCGCCGACGACGCTGAGACTTTCACCAAATTGCTCAAAGTTCTCATTCCGATACTACATAAGCACAAAGGGACCGCTCGAAAAAGTGGCGCTGCCGTAAGTTGGTCAACGATTCCGCAAATTGGAGTCTCCATGCGAGAGGCATACTTTGCGCAGAGTGAACTCGTGAGCGCAAAAGCCGCAATAGGCCGAATTGGGTCAGACCTCATCGCTCCCTATCCCCCAGGAGTTGCTGTTCTTGCTCCCGGCGAAGTAATTACCAAAGAGATCGTCGATGGCCTGCTTGAAGCGAAAGCTGAAGGAGTTCGAATTGCTTATGCCACAGATTCCTCGCTTGAAACATTCCGAGTGCTATTACGGTAACTTCTGAAGCAGTACCTTCCGGATTTGGAGAGAAATAGTGTCAACGATTTATGAAGAGCTGGCTCAACAGGCCTTGGTCTCCGATGGTGCCATGGGCACCATGCTCCAAGAACGTGGCCTGAGTGATGGCGGCGCCCCCGAATTGTGGAATGTTGAGAAGCCAGAGGAGATCGAAGCCGTTCTTGAGGCATATGCCGCCGCAGGTGCACGTTTCATCACAACAAATACTTTTGGCGGAACACGTGGACGACTTGCTTTGCACGGCCTTGAAACACGCGTCGAGGAACTCAACGCGGCAGGAGCAGAAGTTGCCCGTCGAGTGGCCGACCGGCACCCGGGGACATTTGTGATGGGCGACATTGGCCCTTCCGGCGATTTGATGGAACCCATGGGCACCCTCACTGCGCAGAGCGCCCAAGAAATATTTTCCGAGCAGATCCGAGGACTTGTAGCCGGCGGCGTTGACGCAATCCTCATCGAAACCATGAGTGATCTTTCAGAAGTTGAGGCAGCGGTTAATGCAGCCCATGCAGTGGCACCGGGTATGCCGGTCATCGCGACAATGAGTTTTGACACGAATTTACGGACCATGATGGGAGTAAAACCTGCTCAAGCAGTGCAACATCTTGCTGCTTTAGGTGTGCGAATCATCGGAGCTAATTGCGGCCGCGGCGTGGATGAGATGCGGGTAATCGCAAAGGAGATGGTGGAAGCCAGACCAGAAGGAATCTTCATTATCGCCCAATCCAATGCCGGCATGCCGAAGTTGGTGGGCGACACCTTTATCTATCAAGGCACCCCAGATGAGATGGGAAAATTTGCCGTGGAAATGCAGGAACTTGGTGTGAACATTATCGGTTCTTGCTGCGGCTCCTCACCCGCACACACCGCAGCAATCGCAACCGCGATTCACGGAGCGTAACTGCAGTTGTCGTTCTAACTCTCGATGTTACTCAAGGGCTTGCGCAAATTGGCTGGCATATAGATCAAAATAGAAACCTTTCATGGCCATCAACTCCTCATGTCGGCCTTGCTCTATGAGGCGACCCTTATCCATGACCAAAATCATGTCGGCATCACGTATGGTCGAGAGACGATGGGCAATAACAAAACTCGTGCGACCCGCCCTTAATTTCGACATAGCCTGCTGCACCAATACCTCTGTCCGGGTGTCAACCGAACTCGTCGCCTCATCGAGAATCAATATGGCAGGGTCAGCCATAAATGCTCGGGCAATAGTGATGAGTTGGCGTTCCCCGTTGGACACCGTCGAGTTGTCGTCAGTGAGGGGCGAGTCATAACCCTCGGGCAAGGAGCGCAAGAAATGATCGATGTTTGCAGCTTTTGCCGCGGCCACGACCATCTCATGGGTGGGATCACTACTGCCAAAAGCAATGTTTTCGCGCATGGTCCCACTGAAGAGCCAAGTATCTTGAAGGACCATGCCGAATTGACGACGCAAGTCATCACGCGTGAGTGTATGAATATCAATACCATCGAGAGTGATTTTGCCGGAATCGATCTCATAAAAGCGCATCATCAAATTCACTAAGGTGGTTTTCCCTGCGCCAGTAGGTCCGACAATCGCAATTGTTTGGCCGGGCTTAACTTCAAGGGAGAAATCTTGGATTAGCGGCTGATCAGGAATGTATCGGAAGGAGACATTCTCAAAACGTACCTCGCCCTCGCCCCGATCGATATGGTTGCCGACATCCACATCGGCTTTCTCTTCCTGGGCATCAAGCAATTCAAAAAGGCGCTCGGC
>DASVIG010000113.1:0-5987 GCA_036382195.1 Candidatus Nanopelagicaceae bacterium | reverse complement strand
TTAGCACGAGTTGTCTATGCCCAAACTCTCAGTTTGTGGACTCGGGAGTTCGTCCTTGCTGCCAGACTTTCCGGTGTCCGGCCGGTGCGGATTATCCTCAGTCATATTTTGCCTGGAATTCGAAGTACCTTACTCGTGATGTTTGCCTTTATTTTTGCAGATTTACTGGTTGCAGAGAGTGGGCTTTCATTTCTTGGCATAGGTGCACTGCTTGGCAATCCGAGCCTGGGCAATATGCTCGCTGACGGTCGGCGGTTTATCTTCAGTTCCCCACTATTAATGCTCTTGCCATGTATTGCCGTAATTCTGGCAGTGACGAGTGCCAACCTTATAGGGGATGGACTCTCCTCTCGATCTAGGAGTGCATCGCGATGAGTATCCCAGGAGACGAAGTGGCGGGTAAAGTCGTTTTGGAGATTAAGGATCTACATGTCACTTTCCCTATTGGATTTGAAGGTCAAGAAGTTGAGATTTTACGAGGAATTAGCCTGCAACTTCCTGAAGGTGGCGTTCTCGGATTAGTTGGTGAATCTGGATCAGGCAAGAGCATGCTCTTGCTTTCAGTACTAGGTTTACTGCCGGGTCGGGGGCAGATATCGAAAGGGAGCATTCTCCTAGATGATGAAGATCTATGCACCGTAAGTGCGCCTCGATTGCGACTTATTCGGGGAGGTTCAATCGGGACGATTTTCCAAGATCCCATGACAAGTTTGAATCCAGTTCGGCGTATTGGTTCTTTGCTTGTTGAGACGTTGCATCGCCACAGAAGCATTGATAGGAAGAAGGCGAAAGTCGTAGCGCTGGAAGCTCTGCGTGAAGTGGGAGTTCCTTCACCTAAGGAGCGAATTCGAGCTTACCCACACGAACTATCTGGCGGTCTAAGACAACGCGTAATGATCGCCCATGCACTCTTAAATCAGCCTCGCGTCATTTTGGCAGATGAACCGACCACGGCCTTAGACACGACCACACAACTCCAGATACTTTCTCTACTCAAGACGAGGGTGAAGAACGCCTCGATACTTTTCATTACTCATGATCTTGGCGTTGCTTCAGAACTTTGTGATGAAATTGCCGTTCTTTACGCAGGAAGGGTTGTTGAACGAGGTCCGACAGCGCAAGTTTTAGAAAATCCGCGCCATCCTTACACTGTTGGGTTAATTGCTGCTATGCCGCATTTTACGCGCAACCGAGAGCCCTTGAAAGTAATTCTGGGTGAACCAATGCGTCTGACCGGTGTTGTCACAGGTTGCGCCTTTGTAGCCAGATGTGAGCGCGCACTCGCTAAGTGCCAAACAGAAGATCCGTTCCTTCAATCGGTAGATGAATCGGTTCACGTCGCGTGCTGGAATCAATTGGAAACCTCATGAAATCAGATGAAGTCATCCTCAGGGCGAAAGATGTATCGGTAACTTTCCCAGTGGGCGGTCGGCGACTCATCGCCGTTGATGGCGTGAGCCTGGAAGTCTATGAAGGCGAAACCCTTGCACTTGTCGGCGAGTCTGGTTCGGGAAAGTCGACAACGGCCCTCGCACTCATTCGCGCGATTCCAATTGATGGTGGCGAAGTCAGTTTCCTCGGACAAAATATCACCAATTTGCGAGAAAAGGATTTGTTTTCAGTACGACGACAAATGCAGATGGTTTTTCAGGATCCTTACTCAAGTCTGGATCCTCGCATGACTGTAAGGCAAATTATCACGGAGCCATTACGCGCTCATGGAATGCAAAAGAAGGCCGAGGAGCGGGTTCCTGAATTACTGGCTGCAGTGGGTCTGTCACCAGAATCTTCTTCGCGGAAACCCGATCAGTTCTCTGGAGGACAGCGTCAGAGAATAGCAATCGCACGAGCCTTGGCTCTACGTCCAAGATTAATTATCGCTGACGAGCCGGTATCGGCTTTGGATGTTTCCATCCAAGCCCAGGTCGTTAATCTCTTGCAGGATGTTCAACGAGAGTTTCAGATGAGCTATCTCATCATCGCCCATGATTTAGGGTTGGTGAATCACATCGCTGATCGAGTTATAGTGATGTATTTAGGGCGCATTGTCGAACAGGGAACAGCAGATCAAATTACGTGGGAGCCGCAGCACCCGTATACGGTTTCACTTCTATCGGCTTCTCCCGGTGATGCACATTTGCGTAAGAATCGAATCGTCCTAGGTGGGGAACCGCCGTCTCCGATTGATCGCCCAAGTGGGTGCCCATTCCACCCGCGGTGTCCAATTGCAACAGAACGTTGCACTACTGAAACTCCCATACTCCTTGCAATTGGAGATGGCCGAAAAGTAGCCTGCCACTTCCCGGGAGCGATGGATCCACCGCTCGTTGAAATTCAAGCCAATGACCGATAGTAATTCCGAATATGGAGGTTAATGATGGGTCGCCCATTTATTGAATATATACAGTCGCAGGCAGTTCCTTGGCGAAATGGTTTGCCAGGTGGATCTCATGCGGGAGTTAAAAGTCGACTCCTGAGTATGGACTTGGAGAGCACTGCCAGTTCGATGTTGATCAAATATCCCGCTGGATGGTCGGACCCGAATCCGCACCATCTCAATGTTGACGACGAATTTTTGGTGCTCTCTGGAGAGTTAGAGATCGGAGATACCTCTTATCAGAAATACTCCTTCGGTCATCTTCCGGCAGGTTTCCAGCGATCTTCCGCCCGGACGCTAACAGAAACTGTAGTTCTGACTTTCCGCAGTGGAGAAGGCACCCGTCTTGAGGGAAGTAGCGCGATGGATGAATCGAGGCTGGTAAATAAAGTTGATGCCCTTGCAGATCAGTGGGGTGGTAATTTCCACCCAAAATTTCCACCGGGGGCTGGTCGCAAATACATGCGCCAAGACCAACATGACGGTGAGGAAACCTGGATTCTGGGAACGATGCCGCTACGTTCTGGTCGTCGTCCCGAGAAGCATCCGGTGGTGGAGGAGATGTATTTATTAGCAGGGTCGCTGGTTGGACCACGAGGCGTCATGCATGCAGGCGCATACTTTTGGCGACCGGAAGAAGAATGGCATGGCCCCTTCGGCTCCCTAACTGGCAATCTCATGCTTTTTAGGACAAAGGGTGGTCCCTTGAGCACTGTGTACACAGATCACGAAGTCGATTTTTCCTGGACACCTCCTAATGATCCGATTCTTCCACCAGATATGGCGCAGTATGCATCGGGCCATGGTGATGGCCAGAGTTGTTTCTAGCGAGGGCAAGTGATGTCTAGCGAGGGAATCGGACCAATTAAATCGGTCACGATATCGACTCCAGATATCGAACTTGCTACTAGGGCTTATTGCGATCTGCTGGGGTTTTCGGTTGTCGATTCTGGAACCATTGAGACTTCAGATTCACTCGCTCTTGTTGCACCCAAGACTATTGGTAACCAATGGATCAAGGTTCAAGCTGGCAACCCTCAGCTTGGCTCGATTCTTTTTGTAAGCGGAAATTATCAGCCACCAGAAACATTTCGCACACTCGGCTGGGGAGCAATAGAAATTTTAGTTTCAAATGTGGATGGCCTAGTCGCCCAATGTGTCGAATCTCCCTTTGAGGTGCTTGTCCCTCCCGTCTCCGTGGGAAGTGATTCAGTTTTGCGGGCGGCACAACTGCGCGGGCCAAGTGGCGAAGGAGTGTATCTGACGCAAGTCGACTCTAATCCAGCGGGATTCTCACTACCTCAAGGAGAGCACTCGGTGGCAGGGATCTTCATAGTGGTACTGGCTACCTCCCATCTCGATGAAACTCGCAATTTTCTGGAAAATAGATTTGCACTGCGGCGAGTCACTGATCACTATCTCCCTATCCGAATTCTGAATAAAGCGTTCGACTTACCTGCGCAAACTCTTCATCGTATTTCTTCGTTACATCTGGCTGGCGAGTGCGTTATTGAGACTGATCAGTATCCGGTGAATGCAGAGATTCGACGACGAAGGGAAGGAGATTTACCACCGGGAATTTCCATCGTTACCGTCTACGCACCAGAAGTCAAGGAATCTGAATACTTGCTTTTACCCGACGGCGCCATCCTTGAATTATCTCCGAAATAGTCGCCTAGCATCACCGGGGATTGGTAAGGATCGAACTAATAATTGTAAGATTGGGTCGACGCGTGAAAAGTGGCGCATTTTGTGCTGATCGCAAAGTTTTTCAATAGCAGAAAGTGGAGCATCAGATGATTGCACGGAGCCATCTCTATATCCCCGGCGATGATTCGGAGAGACTAGCCAGAGCGGTCACCCGCGGCGCAGATGCTTTAATTGTCGACCTAGAAGATGGGGTCGCGGCCGATCGAAAGAGCGATGCTCGCGCGGTGCTCTCTGATTGGCTTAACAATGTCGAGACTAAAGCGCAAATATGGGTTCGACTCAATAGCGGTGAAATGCGCGAAAAAGACCTATATTCAGCTGTCCACATGAAAGTGTCGGGGCTTATCCAGGCGAAGAGCGAGAATCCTCATGATCTCGTCAGGCTAGACCACTTGCTGACAACTTTGGAGCTGCAGAGGGATATTCCGATCAGACAGATTAAGGTGGTTCCGCTTATCGAAAGTGCACTCGGCGTTCTTCGTGCACAGGAAATTGCTTCTTCCCCGCGCGTAGCCAGGCTTCAAGTAGGCGAAGCGGATCTTAAGACAAATATAGGAGTTACCCTAGGTGGCGATGAATGTGAATTGCTCTATGTTCGCTCCTTGATGGTTCTTGTGTGTGCGGCCATCCAGATTGATCCACCAGTTGCACCAGTATCGACGAACTTTCGCGATCTGGATGCATTCCGTCATTCCACTTTGGGATTTAAAAGATTGGGGTATTTCGGACGATCCTGTATCCACCCTGCGCAAGTCGAAATCTCCAACCAGGTTTTCACACCGAGTGCAGAAGAACTCCACAATGCCGCAGACGTCATGGAGAGGTTTGAAACCGCCGAAGGCGGCGTATGTCTAGACTCTCGCGGACAGATGATTGATATGGCAGTTGCCCGCTCTGCGCAAAGAATTCTTGATTTACATGCAACCTTCATGGCGTGAGCGGCTCGGAAAACGATAGTCGAATCGGGCAAATGGGGAACGGAATTATCCTTGGTGGATTAATCTAAAGAAGGTTGCAAGATCTCCAGATGTTTTCAATTCGCTAACATTTACGAGATCCTCGACATCACGTGGTGGCAGTAAGCGAGAAGCGTTGAGGCGAAATTTCACCAGAATCTCTTCACGCGACAGTGGTGCGGCCGTGCTGCCTCTGCTCGCATCAACACGTTTTACGAGTCTGGCGCCACTTTTTGTTCTCACTCGGAGTACGGCCGCAAAGGCATTGGGAAAAATTTCTGTAGCACGTTCATCGGCGACTACTTTTACTTTGCATGCCAATTTGAGCCGATCTGGTGAATCCCAGACACCATCCGCAAAATCTTCCAGATAGAGACCCAGCCCTCCACCTCCAATAAGGGCCGCAGCTATCGTGTAAGGTCCGGAGAATTTCGCATGGTAACCAGTTCGTGGTCTCTGTTTCTCTTCCAGTGGCTCGCCAATGGTGCGAATCACTGAAGCGGCAACCCCAAGTTCGATTTCCTCAATATCATCGGCAGTGAGACCGTCCGCGCGTAGTGCAAGGGCTGCGTCGATACCTGGATGGGTAAAGTGATTCGTCGGATATGGCTTATAAGCCGTACGTAGTAACTCCCAACGAGTTCCCAACTCGTCAAGAAGGGCGTGTTGGTCGTAATTCCCATCAAGATAGGCGTTGAAAAATCCAAAGCGTCCTTCAAAGATGGTAGGAGGCCCAGTGATCCCTTCTCGCGCCATTGACGAAGCAATAATTCCGCTATGAGCTGCCCAGCCACAGTGGATGCGTTTAACAGATCCGCCCGTTCGGTTAGCTTCAATGACGCCTGCCCCCATGCTAGCTGCAATTCCTATGGCATGAGCGATCTTGGTTGCATCAAGACCGTAGAGCAGGGAGGCAGAAACAGCGGCACCGAGAGTTCCGCATA
>DASVIG010000112.1:0-8054 GCA_036382195.1 Candidatus Nanopelagicaceae bacterium | reverse complement strand
ATCGCGATGCACTCCTAGATCGAGAGGAGAGTCCATCCCCTATAAGGTTGGCACTCGTCACTGCCAGAATTACGGCAATACATGGCAAGAGCATTAAAAGTGGAGAAGTAAAGATAAACCGCCGACCGTCAGCGAGCATATTGCCCAGGCTCGGATTGCCAAGCAGTGCGCCTAGGCCAAGAAATGAAAGCCCGCTCTCTGCAACCAGTAAATCTGCAAAAATAAAGGCAAACATCACGAGTAAGGTACTTCGAATTCCAGGCAAAATATGACTGAGGATAATCCTCACCGGCCGGACACCGGAAAGTCTGGCAGCAAGGACGAACTCCCGAGTCCACAAACTGAGAGTTTGGGCATAGACAACTCGTGCTAAATGCGGCCAAGAGACAAATCCGAGGGTTAGGGCAAGTGGGAAAAAACCCCGGCCAACTAACGCGATAATGGTGACTGCGAGAATGAGTTCGGGGAAGCTAATGCTTAAATCAATATACCTAGTCAAAACTATTCGCCCAAGCCTTGTAGACGAGCTGGCTAGCACTCCCACGGTAGTGCCGATAACCAAAGAGATGACCGCTGCTATAAGGGCAATGGAAAAGGACCAACCCATGCTGGCAAGGAGTCGAGATAGCAAGTCTCTACCTAATTGGTCTGTACCTAGAAGGTGTCCATCGGTTAAGGGCGGTAGTCGTTTGGAAACAATATCAATCTCGCCAGAAGAACCAAACAGTCTATTTCCGACAGCAAGCAAAACCAAGACAGCAGCGATGCTGGTGCCTACTTTCAATTTCGTAGATGAGCCGGCACGTGAGCCCCTTTTGCGAGTCAAACGACCAATCGTTGAATTGAGCTCTATTGTCATCTGGTTCTCTTCTTCAATCGCGGATCAAGTATCCTGAAGAGTAACTCCACGGATGTGTTTACAAAGAAAACAAAGCAAGCTACGACAAAGACTGTGGCTTGGACGACAGGGAAATCTAATGTGCGCACTGAATCAATCAGTAGTAGTCCAAGCCCCGGCCATGCAAAAATAGTTTCCGTAATGATGGCTCCTGATAAGAGGTACGAGAGTTGGCTACCGGCGAGTGCGGCCGTACCGAGTAATGCGTTAGGAAGAGCATGACGGGTCAATACTTCCAATTCTGATGCACCGGCAGCGCGAGCAGTTCTGACGAAATCGGCTTGCATCGCTTCTGCAACATTTGATGCCAAGACTCGAGTAAGCCGTGGTGCTAAAAACGCCGTGAGCGTTAGTGTAGGGAGAACCCAACTTAAGACGCCTACGGAACCTATGCTAGGCAATAGACCAAGTTTGACGGCGAAGAGTTGTATAAGCAGCAATCCCGTAACAAATCCGGGAGTACCTTGAAGGATAAACACAATCGAGGAGGCGACATTCCGTGTTCGCTTCTCAGGTGCTTGCCCTAACCAAGCCCCCAAAGGAATTGCGATTATCAGGTTGAGCATAATTGCCAGCCCCGAAAGTTTAATAGTCCAGGGTAACTGTGCTAGTACAAGACCCAGCGCCGGCAATCCTGAGGCAAGAGAATGGCCAAAATCCAGTTTTACTGCGTGCCAGAGGAAGAAGATGTACTGAACGAAGAGGGGCCGATTCAATCCGTATTGGACCCGAATCTCATCCACAAATTTTGTGGATGCATTATCCCCCGCCATGATAGTTGCGGGATCACCGGAAAATCTAAGAAGGAAGAAGAGCAGTGTGGAGACTCCCCACAGGAGGATCACTAATTGTCCAGCCCTGCTCAGGATCAATCTAATAAAAGAGTATCCCCACCACCGGTTAACCGGAGCAACCAGCGGTGGGGATATCCCCTCAACTTGAAGAGTCACTTATATTTAACGAACCGTGATCTTCTGGTATTCAAAATATCGATTAACATTTTTGAATCCCTTGACCATGCTGCCAAGTACGTTGATATCGACCTGTCCGACGATGTAAAGAGCCGGCGGGTTGTAGTAGTTGATTTGTGCAGCCTTCAAAAGTGCCGCTTTGCGAGCACTCTCTGTGGTTGCGCTATTGATTTCAGTAAGCACTGGTGTCATCTCTTGGTTGCAAAAGAACTTGCCAGGGCCAGAGCATGAAAAGAGTCCAATTGCACGACCCGCGTCAAGCGTATTCGAATTCCATGAGAGTCCGAATGCTTGGCCCGTCCAACCATTGGTGCTGTACTCCGCAAGCCACTCACTGAATGGAACCTGACGCAGTAATAGTGTGACACCGATACGTTTCAAGTCATGTGCTACAGCTTGGTAGATATCTGCATCTGCAGGGAAGGAACCGACCGTAACATCCGCAGAAATGGTGAATCCTGTGGGATAACCGGCCTGCGCTAAGAGCGCCTTCGCCTGAGTTGGGTCGTAGGGATACTTAGGAAGGTTTGCGTCGTAGCCAAAGACCGCCTTTGTCGAACCTTGGTTTGCGGCAGTGCCCTTGCCACCAAGAAGATTCTTGACGATCGCATCGCGGTTGACTGCATAATTTAATGCCAAGCGAACTTGCTTGTTCAACAGCGGTGAATCACCCTTGGTCGTAATATAGGCCAACGACATCACTTGTGGGAAGGAATCATAAACAACCTGGAACTTTTTCGGATCAATTTGGCTAACTTCATCTGGGCCAACTTGAACTGCAAGATCGATCTGGCCGGATTGCATTGCTTGAATACGGGCCGTTGGATCAGGAATCTGCAGGATCTGCATCGAATCGACCTTCGGACTACGCCATGAAGCCTTGTTGGCCTGAAGGGTCAGTGCCGTAGCACCCCAAGTTGACACTGCGAATGGCCCAGTTCCAACCGGATTTAATGCATAACCGGCTGCACCTAAGGTTTCCCAAGCTTTCGGCGCTACCATCCAAACAACACTGAGTTTGCGAGGAAGCACGCTATCGGCTGTCTTTGTATTGATTGTGACGGTATTACCGCTTCCCGAAACCGAAGAGATGGTATTGATTTCAGCGGCAACTACAGTTTTAGCTCCGACAGGATCTTGCGTCAAATAATTGATTGTCGCCACTACAGAGTTTGCATCAAACTTTTCCCCGTTGGAGAATGAGACGCCATCACGAAGAGTGAAAGTCCAACTTGTATCGCTCGTTTGAGTCCATTTTGTTGCAAGACTTGGTACGAGATCGCCCACTTCATTGACGGTGACGAGCGAATCATAGATTGCAGACATCGTATATATGCTCGGAGTGCCGATACCTACGAATGGATTTCCCTTGCCTGTGGGTAGAGCAACCACACCAACGCGGAAATTGCCACCCAGTTTTGCTGTCACCACTACGGGCTTCTTAATCGGCGAAGGCGCTGCAACCCAGATTAGGTGACCTTTCAACTTCGTACATATGAGTTTTACTACTGCCTTGCCGCTCTTGACAGTTACTGCTGCTTTCGCTTTCGAACAGGCCGCGCCTGCTTTTGGCGACGGCGCTGCTTGAGCAGCAGTTCCACTCACGAGGAGTGCTGTCGTGGCTATTGCGATAAGGCTTCGGAAAATGAGCGTCCGACGATTTTTAGTTTGAGCGGCGAGAACATGCATGAAAACTCCTTAAGGACTACGCGGTGAGTAGCGGTTACAGAGAACTGTTCCAACGTGCGGAATCGCGTTCCTTGTGTCGGAATCCTAATGGGCGTTGCCATTGGCGTGTCAATAGGTTTGCAGTAACGATCTTGTTTCTTTTCGACCTGAGTGCTCCAAGCCCCTTCCCAATTGGGCGAGGTGTACTGAATTTTGGTTAGGAACGGATACCAAAACCTCCCAATTTCGGTCGTATCACAGGACCACCCACACTGAGAGGCTCTCAAAATGAGTGTGTCCCCAGGTGCAGGAGGTCGTGGGCATATAGGCACTATGACCGCGATGCCAAAGTATGACGATGAAAGTTACCTGGACTTCGTTGAGGGATTTCGCCTCTAGGCGTTGCAGAGGCTCAACCGTATTGCTTCACGCGCCTTGGAAGCCGCGTTCCCACCTAAGGGAGATCGTAATGAGAATGATCTAAAGCTCGCCAATCTACAGAACGTCGCCGATCCCATTCCGGTGATTGCCATCCGAAATCGCATCCTAAGCAACACGCAAGGCATGAGTTGGAACCGCATTCTCGAGTCCTACAGCACTAAACGCGAAGAACTCGAAGGTGAACTCACGACTTCCGAATCACCTGGATCGAGCATGCTCAATTGGGACCCGGATTTTCATTATCCGCGGTATTACACACTCGTCGAATATCACCGCCAACCTGGCGGGTATCGCCATGATGACCTCGGCGGTTACGTTTACCACGATGGAACAAAGGTTTTCCATGGTGGCAACAATGACCGGGATGAAGCAATGGAGGCGCGCATCTGTGAATTGCCACTACCTCAGGACAGAATCGTAAATAACTTATTGGATCTCGCCTGTTCGATCGAAGCTGGAACAGTGACGGTCAAACGTCAATGGCCAGAGCCACGGTGATCGGAATCGACGGGGCTGGACAGCTTCTAAGATATGCCCGCATGCGTGCGAATAAACTTGATGTTGAAGTTCAATTTATTCAAGCACTGGCGGAGGCAATCAGGAGTGGGGGCAGAACTTGGACGCAAAAGATTCCCAAGCGTAGCGAGATATAAGTCCTTCCACTTCACCCACTAGAAATTATTTCTTCGGGCGATTTCCCAACTGCTCTTCCCACTGCGCACGCAATGGAAACTCGGCAGGTCCCGCCTCACCCATTATCCGCATAAACCTACTCATCATCGCTTCACGCGATCCATCGAGAATACTCTGTTCCACAGCATCTGATCTGAAATTTTCGAGTACTCCTGATTCGAACACGCCCTGACGTTCAAGCTGCAACTGAAGGATTCTGACTCTCTGATTCGAAATATGAACCTCAGCCAGTAGTTGAAGTACCAAATCAACCAACTTTGAAATGTGAGGATCGTTGAAGAAGTCGTATTCTAGACTCATCATCCTTCCTTTCTGCCAGAAAGAACCGCCCAAGGAAAGTGCCAATCGTTTCGCTTTGGCCAACCTTGAGGGCTAAGACCTTTGCTTCGCTCATCGAAGGCGGTCCAGGAGACCCCAGTCATTCCGAGAGCAGCCGAAAAGGCAACGGTATCGGTGGCGAAGAGGTCTCTGAAAAATGGCTCATTATTTCGCTCAGCGTGTCCATAGACCGTTGCATCTCGGATGGGATCTCCAGTTGGGGCAAACTCTAGGAAGTGAAAAGTGCCGCCAGGTTTAAGGATTCTAAAAGCCTCTAGAAGCACGCTCTTGATGTAATCAGATGGCATCTCATGAAGCATCATCGTTCCAGTAACAACGTCACATGTGCCAGGTTCAATTCCAGTCTCGGCGGCATCTGCTTGTCGATAATGGATCATCGAGTGGTCCGCTTCCGCTTGCATATGTGCGAGTTTTAGGCCGGGTGCTGCGAGATCAAGACCGATAACCTCTGCACTCGGGTATTTGGCGGGCAGCGGTGCCGTGCTTTTCCCGAATCCGCAACCGAAATCAACGATCCGTGTCGCATTGGGAAGGTCAGGAAGCGCGGTTTGAGAAAAAAGACTATGAAACTTGTAACCGTCGTTATCTCGCAACATAACAATACGCGCGCCAAATTGGTAGATGAATGCCGAGAGGTCATCGGAAAAGAAACTTCCGGGTTGCATATGGATATCCACTGCCGTGTAGTAGTCGGGGAGTGAAAGTTCTGGGTTGAGGGTCAATGACCCGAATAAGATTGCGGGGACGTTCGCAAGATCTTGTAATAAATCTGACTCGTTTTCCAACACGACATCGCTGGCTAAACGCCAGAGCATCTTCTGTTGAGCGCGCTCAAGGTGGCTGAACCAGGGATAAAGCGAGAGGTCCTTCATCATTGATTCTGCCTCGACGTAGTCTGCAACTTTTTGTCCGTTGGCTCTTGCTTCAGCAACGATGGCTGGATAGAGCGAATCAGACCATCGTTTCCTTAAAGTCAGCACGAAGTCCGCGGCTGCTCGCTGATCCAAACTCAAACGATCTTCTATATCGGTAAGCATGTCATCGCCTCTCTCGATTTCAATCAGTCCAATCGTCGCCAAGCATTTGTGGAGATTATCACAGGTGTCAACAATCAGAACGAGCCTTCTCTGAAAATAATCAAGTAACGAACCAAAATTTAACTTGAATAATTTATCAATTTGTTGAACTAGCTGGCACGAACAAATTCATAAATTCGCTGACCTTGGTCTCTTCCAGTTTGCCCCTATCAAGGCAGGTTTCAAGAATTTTCTCCTGTTGTTCGCCGGTGAAAGATCGTGCGAGATTCTTCTTGAATTTCTCGACAAGAAGCGGAATGCCTTCTTCTCTTCGTCGTGCATGTCCAATGGGATACTCCACGACCACCTCGTCAAAGCGTGTTCCGTCTTCGAATTCGACGGATAATGCGTTGGGGATGGAGCGCTTGCTCGGGTCGTGGTAGTCGGAGGTGAATTGCGGATCCTCGACACAGTGAATTCTCGCGCGGAGTGAGTCGATGAGCGGATCTGATGCGACATCGTCTTCATAATCCCTTGCGGTAAGGCGGCCGAAAATCAACGCAACGGCCACCATATATTGGATGCAATGGTCGCGGTCAGCCGGGTTGCCCAGTGGGCCTTGCTTATCGATAATCCGCATGCAGGCCTGGTGAGTTCGAATTGTGACGGCCTTGATCTGCTTGGCCGACTTACCGAGTTCAGTCATGCGAGCATGCAGTTGCATCGCCGCTTCAACCGCAGTCTGCGCATGAAACTCTGCAGGATAGGAGATCTTAAAGAGAATGTTCTCCATCACGTAGGAGCCATAAGGGCGTTGGAATGTGAATGCTTGGCCTTTAAAGAGCACATCATAGAAACCCCAAGTCTTCGCCGTTAAAGCAGTGGGGTATCCCATTTCGCCCGCCTTGGCCATCAGCGCCAACCGAACCGCCCGTGAAGTCGCATCCCCGGCTGCCCATGATTTCCTGGATCCTGCATTGGGAAAATGTCTATAGGTCCGCAGCGCCTGTCCGTCAACCCACGCTAAGGAGAGGGCGTTCAAAGACTGCTCTCGAGTCAGACCCAACATGTGAGCAACAACGGCCGTTGATGCCACCTTTACCAAAAGCACGTGATCTAATCCCACTCGATTGAAGGAATTCTCCAATGCAATGCAGCCTTGGATCTCATGAGCTTTGATCATTGCGGTCAGCACGTCATACATCGCTAGTGGTTTCTTTCCTGCGGCCAGGTATGTTCGGCAAAGCCAATCGGCAGTCGCCAGGATGCCTCCTAAATTATCCGAGGGGTGGCCCCACTCGGCTGCCAACCACGTGTCATTGAAATCCAACCAACGGATCATCGTGCCAATATTGAAGGCTGCCTGCACTGGATCCAATTCAAAGCCTGTGCCGGGAACACGTGCGCCATTTTCTAGATTGGGACCTGGCACCAAAGGGCCTAAGAGTTTGGTGCAGGCTGGGTACTCGAGTGCCTCAAGACCGCACCCGATCGTGTCCAGCAAGCACAGCCACGCTGTTTCATAGGCGAGATCAGAGACAATCCGGTAATTTTCCACGTAGTCGACAATGTCGACCATCACGTGATCGAAATTCACCTCTGGTTTGGCCAATTCAGCGCTCATCGATTCATCACCTATCGTTCTTCTATCGGGACAAAAACTAGATCCTCCGGGCCGGTGTAATTAGCGCTGGGGCGGATTATCTTGTTGTCATTTCGTTGCTCAATGACATGGGCTGACCATCCGGTGGTGCGAGCCATCACAAATAGCGGCGTAAATAGGCTCGTTGGTATTTTCATCATGTGATAAGCCACAGCAGAATACCAATCCAAATTGGGAAACATCTTCTTTGTCTGCCACATAACCTCCTCTATCCGCTCTGCTATTTGGAACAAGGCCATGGAGGAAGCTTGGGTAGATAGATCTCTAGCAATTGCCTTGATGATTTCACTGCGTGGATCAGAGATCGTGTAAACAGGATGACCAAAACCGATAATCACTTCATGACGGGAGATTCTTTCGCGGAT
>DASVIG010000111.1:0-34389 GCA_036382195.1 Candidatus Nanopelagicaceae bacterium | reverse complement strand
GAGAAACTTGCTGGTCAGATTGGCGATCTCCTCTTGGCCAAATTTCCGCTTCTGGAGAGTGTGGCGGTTACCGTCCATAAGCCACAGGCACCTGTCAGTGCCGAATTTTTGGACATTGCCGTAACGATCGAGCGCGAACGTTGAGAGCTGTCGTTGCACTCGGGGCCAATTTAGATGATCCCAGAGAATCGGTTGACCTGGCAGTCGCGATGCTCCGTGCGGCAACCGATCTCGTCGCGGTCTCCACTTTTCATGTGACCAAGCCGGTCGGAGGACCTCCACAGCCTGATTACATCAATGCGGTCTGCATTATTGAGAGCGAACTTTCACCCCGTGAATTGCTGGGTCTTCTCCATGGAATTGAGAAGAGCATGGGCAGAGTACGGGATGAACATTGGGGACCACGCACCATTGATTTGGACCTCATAAGTTTCGGAGAAGTAGTGATCAGCGAAGAAGGTTTAGTCCTGCCGCATCCGCGTGCTCATGAACGACGATTTGTACTTGAACCATGGATGGAGATCGATCCGGATGCTCTCTTGATCAGCCACGGCCCGATCCGGGATATTTTGGCGCAACTACCAGCAGCCGAGTAGCCTTTCCCCCTTAGCCCGGTACCCGGAAAGGACTGGAGCAGATGCAGATCACCACTCATGCAGCGGAGTTGCGAAAGTTCAACTCTGGACCCATCGCATTTGTTCCAACAATGGGCGCACTCCACGAAGGTCATGCCACTTTATTTCGGGAAGCAAGAAAACTTTCAGAACACGTGGTCGCGAGTGTCTTTATCAATCCATTGCAGTTTGAAGATGGGAAGGATTTGAAGAATTATCCGCGCACGCCTGAGGCGGATATGGAAATTGCCGAGCATGCAGGTGTCTCAACGCTCTGGCTGCCAGGGGCGAAAGAAATCTATCCAGGTCCGATTGAGGAGATCTCGCCCGGTCCCATTGGCGCGCTCTTTGAAGGTGCCCATCGGAACGGCCACTTTGCTGGCGTTCTGACGGTCGTGAAACGGCTCTTTGATTTAGTGAGTCCGACATGGGCTCTCTTTGGCGAGAAAGATTTCCAACAGTTCTATCTGATTCGGCAGATGGTCCATGACCTGAGCCTTGGCATCGAGATCGTTCCAGTGCCGATCGTAAGAGAAAAAAATGGGTTGGCGATCTCCTCTCGTAATGTTCGCTTGGAAAGCGCCGATCGAACTGTGGCGCTCGTAATCTCCAGAGCGTTGATTGAAGCCTCACAAGCCAAGTCGATCGCCGATATGCAGAGAACTCTGGATGAGACTTTGGCGAAGGAGAGTGGATTCGTCCGAGATTATGCTGCCGTCATTGATGAAAGCAATTTCGAATTAGCCGGTGACAAGACCTATGCTAAGCGAGCATTGATCGCTGGCTGGGTAAACGGGGTGCGCTTGATTGACAATATGTCCATGACTGGCCATCGGCCATGAAACTCCTTGCGCCCAATCCTGGCTGGACGGCGAGGGCTGATGTCATCGTTGTCGGCTCCGGCGTTGCTGGCCTTACAACGGCTCTTCAAGTCAGAACGTATGGCCTCTCGGTTCTCCTAGTCACTAAAGCGCGAGTAGATGAAGGTTCGACGAAATGGGCACAGGGCGGAATTGCAGCTGCATTGGGGCCGGGGGATTCACCGGATCAACATGAGAAGGACACCCTGGTTGCAGGAGCGGGACTTTGCGATCTTGCCGCAGTAAAAGTCTTGGTTTCTGAAGGACCAGAGGCGGTTCGTAAACTCATCGCTCGCGGTGCGGTTTTCGATAAGGAATCATCGGGTGAAATTGCCTTAACGCGCGAGGGTGGTCATCTCCGCAACCGAATCCTGCATGCAGGTGGCGATGCAACAGGCGCAGAGGTGTCACGTGCACTTTTGACCGCAGTCCGACACGACTCCGGGATTGAAGTGGTTGAACATGCGCTCGTTCTGGATGCATTGAAAAACAGTTCAGGAGCAGTCTGCGGTGTCACCCTCCATGTGATTGGTGCAGGTACGCGCGATGGCGTCGGAGCGGCAATGGCGCGTGCCGTAGTTCTTGCAACCGGAGGATTGGGGCAGGTTTTTGCTCAGACCACCAATCCATCCGTTTCAACCGGAGACGGTGTAGCACTCGCACTTCGCGCGGGTGCACATGTTGCAGATGTCGAGTTTATTCAATTTCACCCGACGGTCTTATGGCTGGGAGATGGCTCGAAAGGCCAACAGCCTCTGATAAGTGAGGCAGTGCGCGGTGAGGGTGCACATCTTGTCGATGACAACGGAACACGGTTCATGGTTGGCGTCCACCCTTTAGCAGAGTTGGCACCACGCGATGTTGTTGCTAAGGCAATTATGCGACACATGAATGAAACCGGTGCACATCATGTCTGGCTGGATGTCAGAAATATCGAAGGCTTTGTCGAACGTTTCCCGACAATTTATGCATCCTGTTTGGCCCATGGCGTTGATCCGCTGACTGAACTCATCCCCGTAGCGCCAGCGTCGCATTACGCCTCCGGCGGAGTTCGAGTTGATCTCAACGGCCACACGAGTGTTAAGGGACTTTATGCCTGTGGTGAGACCGCTTGCTCTGGCGTCCATGGAGCCAACCGTTTGGCCTCCAATTCTTTACTCGAAGGTCTGGTGTTTAGTGCCCGCATTGCAGCCGACATTGCGGCCAACGCCCCTGATTTCACTGAGCCAGTATTAGTGCAGGAGCCCACGTTTTTATTGGATCCAACGGTGCGAAGGGATCTGCAGGCAAGCATGAGCCGAGGCGCCGGCGTCCTCCGATCAGCCAGCTCATTGACCAGGGCGCAGAACGAACTTATTGTGATTGGCACTCACTTGAGTTCGGAGCCGTGTGTTGAAGCGTGGGAGACGACAAATCTTTACCAATTAGCGCAGGCCATTGTGCGTTCGGCGCTGACTCGCGAAGAGACCCGCGGTTCACATTGGCGAGAGGATTTTCCAGAGCAGTTGCCGAGTTGGTCCAAAAGAATTCTGCAGCAACTGGATATAAACGGTAATTGGAGTTCGGGTTTTCAGAAGGTCGAGAATTGATGATCTTCAGGGAGATTTCGGAGCAGACTCGGGAAGATTTGATGAGTGCTTCCCTGGATCCCGATCAGGTTATTGACCTGGTTTTACGGGCCTTCGCAGAGGATTTAGGGGGCGGTGAAGATGTCACCTCTGTTGCAACAATTCCCGTCGCTCATCAATCCACTGGCGAATTCCGCACTCGGGGAGTTGGGGCTGTTGCCGGTATAGGCGTGGCCAAAGCTGTTTTGGAAATTGTCGGAATCACGGAGATCGAAGCCAACATACATTGTGCGCATAAAGTGGAGGCGGGCACTATCTTGTTGACTGCCCGGGGAAACACGCGAGCATTGCTTCTTGCCGAACGAACTGCACTGAATTTTCTGGGTCACCTGAGTGGAATTGCAACCTTGACTCGTACTTGGGTGGATGAAATAGCCGAATACCAGACTCTGGTTCGGGATACCCGGAAAACTACTCCTGGTCTGCGGGAGTTAGAGAAATATGCAGTACGCATGGGCGGCGGAACAAATCATCGGATGTCTTTAAGTGAAGCTGCATTGATCAAAGATAATCATGTCGCGGCTGCAGGTGGCGTCGGGAAAGCCTTTCAACACGTGCGAGCCCTCTACCCTGAGATAGAAATTGAAGTTGAAGTCGACACCTTGGAGCAGTTAAAAGAGATAATCGAATTCTCACCTGATCTGATTCTCCTGGACAACATGAGCGTCGATGAGTGTCAAGAGGCTGTGGCAATTGTGCGCGGCCGTTGCATGTTGGAGGCCTCCGGTGGGTTGTCATTGAAAAACGCCAAGGCATATGCGGCTACCGGAGTTGATTACTTGGCTGTCGGCGCCCTCACGCATTCGGCGCCAGTTTTGGATGTCGGACTCGACCTAAAGGCGGAGATCTAAATGCTACTTTCGATCGATGTAGGAAATACCAATACCGTTCTTGGCATCTTCGATGAGAAGAAATTGATTCGCTCTTGGAGAGTGAAGACAGATCCTCGCAATACTGCAGATGAACTCTGGCTCCAGTTTGGTGCGCTGGTTACGGGTTACAAGATCACGGGGCTGGCGGTTTGTTCCACCGTGCCCGCAACTTTGCGCGAGCTTCGGACCATGATCAAGGATTACTTCTCAGATATTCGTGTCACGATCGTGGAACCAGGGATCAAAACTGGTGTGCCTTTGCTCGTAGATAACCCGCGAGAAATCGGAGCAGATCGAATAGTGAATTCGCTGGCCGCTCACACCCTCTTTCCCAATGGCCCCATTATTGTTGTGGATTTTGGAACCTCCACGAGTTTTGATGTGGTCTCACCAAAGGGCGAATTTCTCGGAGGGGCGCTGGCTCCGGGCATCGAGATTTCCGTCGATGCTCTTGCTGCGCGCGCGGCCCAACTGCGGAAAGTGGAATTGGTCCTCCCGCGATCGGTGATCGGGAAGAACACAGTCGAGGCGCTGCAATCTGGCACGATTTATGGATTTGCCGGCCAAGTCGATGGCCTAGTCCATCGAATTACGGCTGAACTGCGTGAGTCTTATCCCGGCCAACCCACGGTGATTGCCACGGGTGGGCTGGCGCCTCTGGTGCACGGAATTGCAGAAACGATCCAACATTACGAACCAGATCTGACGTTAATCGGATTGCGTTTAGTTCACGAGAGAAATGGCTGACTCTGTAGACTGCTCGCATTATGACTGAGAACCCCACGGATGACCTACCAGAACAGTTGCGTATCCGCAGAGAGAAGAGATTGACCCTGCTTGGCAAGGGTGTTGATCCATATCCGGTGGCGGTTCCACGTACTACAACTCTTGCGCAGATCCGAGCCAAGTACCTTGACTTGGCGATTGATGTTGCAACGGGCGATATTGAGAGTGTCACAGGGCGAATTATCTTCAAGCGCGACACCGGCAAACTCGCTTTTGCAACCCTGCGCGAAGGTGACGGGACAGAGTTGCAGGCCATGCTCTCCTTGGACAAAGTGGGCGAAGATTCCCTTGATTCTTGGAAGAGTGACATTGATTTAGGCGACCTAGTCAGCGTGACCGGCGAAATCATTACTTCGAAGCGGGGCGAACTCTCCATTTTGGCGAGTGGTTGGAAATTGGCTGCAAAGTCGTTGCGCCCCCTTCCCAATGATCACAAGCCGATGTCCGAGGAGACGCGCGTTCGGATGCGATATGTGGATTTGATTGTCCGCCCCGAGGCTCGAACAAATGCTCATATGCGCCCTGCGGTGATGCGCTCGTTACGCGAAACCTTTCATTCCCGTGGTTATTTGGAGGTCGAGACCCCCATGCTGCAAGTGCAGCCGGGCGGCGCAGCCGCACGGCCCTTTAAGACGTATAGCAACGCTTATGACATGGATCTTTTTTTGCGGATTGCACCCGAACTTTTTCTCAAGCGGTGCGTTGTCGGCGGCATCGAGAGAGTCTTTGAAATCAATCGCAACTTCCGTAATGAAGGTGCCGATTCCAGTCACTCCCCAGAGTTCGCCATGATCGAGAGTTATCAGGCATACGGGGACTGGCGGACGATTGCTGACTTGAGTCGTGCATTGGTTCAGGATGCAGCCATGGCTATTTTTGGATCTCACATTGCACGACATGCTGACGGTCGTGAATCTGATCTGGGCGGAACGTGGAAAGAGATTTCTCTGTATGACGCGATTTCTGAAGGCGTTGGCGAGAGCGTGACGGCATTGACCTCGTACGAAGATTTGAAGAAAATTGCCAGGCAACTTGGCATAAAGATTGATCCCAGTTGGATTACCGGAAAACTTGCCGAGGAAATCTTTGAACATGTTTCTGCCGGCAAGTTGAATGAGCCAACTTTCGTTATGGGTTTTCCCGTGGATAACGCCCCACTTGTCCGGGCGCATCGCGATCTTCCCGGAGTTGTTGAGAAATGGGATCTCTATGTCGATGGCTTCGAGTTAGGCACTGGTTACTCCGAACTTATTGATCCGGTAATTCAGCGCGAACGTTTGGTGGAACAGGGGCGTCTGGGTGCGAAAGGCGATGTTGAAGCCATGAGCGTCGATGAGGATTTCTTGCGTGCCATGGAATATGGAATGCCCCCCATGGGTGGCATGGGCATGGGCGTGGATCGCTTGCTCATGGCGCTCACGGGACTGGGGATTCGCGAAACAATTCTCTTCCCACTTGTTAAGCCAGAGATGGATTGAGGATGATCGAAATCCGCCCAGCAAAATCCACGGATATTAAGGGCATCCGTAAATTAATTGACACCTACGCGCCTGCGCGCCGGTTGCTATCGAAGGAAACCGTTACTTTGTACGAGAGCGTTCAGGAGTTCACTGTTGCAGTTGAAAACGGGGAAGTCGTCGGATGTGGCGCTCTGCATGTTCTCTGGGAGGATCTCGCCGAAGTTCGCACCGTGGCTGTTACTGAACATCTGCGAGGTCACGGTGTCGGCCATCGCATTCTCGAGGCGGTCATGGAACGCGCCCGAGAAATCGGCGTCAAACGCATCTTCTGCCTGACATTTGAGACAGAGTTCTTCGGCCGACACGGATTTGAACCAATTCAGGGAACACCGGTCGATCCGGAGGTGTATTCGCAGCTCCTTCACTCTTATGACACGGGTATCGCAGAATTTCTGGATCTGGAGAGCGTGAAGCCGAATACTCTGGGAAATACCCGCATGCTCAAGATTCTGTAAGAATCTGAGCGCGAGGGGATTGCTCAAGATTCTGTAAGAATTTTCTTTATCGGGCATAAATCGCCTAGGTCGAGGGTTATAGAAGGCAAGATGAGAGCCACATCTCGCCGGTGGACTCTGCGTTATATTAGGCTTACTAAGTATCCAGTAGGAGTTGAGGAGTTCGTCGATGTTTGAGCGCTTTACCGATCGGGCCAGACGCGTTGTCGTGCTGGCTCAAGAAGAAGCCCGCATGCTCAACCATAATTACATCGGCACTGAACACATCCTCCTTGGGTTGATTCATGAAGGCGAAGGTGTGGCCGCCAAGGCCCTCGAGTCACTTGGGATTTCCCTGGAGGCAGTCCGGCAACAAGTTGAAGAGATCATTGGCCAAGGCCAGCAGGCGCCCAGCGGACACATCCCATTCACTCCGCGCGCCAAAAAGGTTCTCGAACTCTCCCTCCGCGAAGCCCTGCAATTGGGCCATAACTACATTGGAACCGAACACATTCTCTTGGGTCTTATCCGCGAAGGTGAAGGCGTTGCCGCACAAGTATTGATGAAGCTCGGCGCCGATCTTCCCCGTGTTCGCCAGCAAGTGATTCAGTTGCTCTCGGGCTATCAAGGCAAAGAGACGGTTACGGCCGGTGGGCCTGCAGAAGGCGTCCCGTCGACCTCTCTCGTACTAGATCAATTTGGCCGTAACTTGACGCAGGCCGCACGTGAGAACAAATTGGATCCTGTTATCGGCCGCGAGAAAGAGATCGAGCGCGTAATGCAGGTGCTCTCTCGTCGCACTAAGAACAACCCAGTTCTTATTGGTGAACCAGGCGTAGGCAAGACCGCTGTTGTCGAAGGCCTGGCTCAAGCAATCGTGCGGGGCGATGTTCCTGAGACTTTGAAGGATAAGCAGATTTACTCTCTTGACCTCGGAGCACTTGTCGCCGGTAGCCGTTATCGCGGAGATTTCGAAGAGCGGTTGAAGAAGGTTCTAAAAGAGATCCGCACTCGTGGCGACATCATTCTCTTCATTGACGAGATTCACACCCTGGTAGGTGCAGGGGCGGCAGAAGGCGCAATCGATGCCGCCAGCATTTTGAAACCAATGTTGGCTCGCGGTGAACTGCAGACAATCGGTGCCACAACCTTGGATGAATATCGCAAACACCTCGAGAAGGATGCTGCTCTTGAGCGTCGATTCCAACCCATTCAAGTTGCCGAGCCATCTCTGGCCCACACCATTGAGATTCTCAAGGGCTTGCGCGATCGTTACGAGACGCATCACCGAGTTTCCATCTCTGATGCGGCATTGGTATCTGCGGCAACTCTTGCAGATCGATATATTTCCGGCCGATTCTTACCTGATAAGGCAATCGACTTGATCGATGAGGCTGGTTCTCGGCTACGGATTCGTCGCATGACTGCGCCACCTGAACTACGTGAATTCGACGAGAAGATCGCAAATGTCCGTAAGCAGAAGGAATCGGCTATTGACGGTCAAGATTTCGAAAAGGCCGCATCCCTGCGCGATGACGAGAAGAAGTTGATGAACGAGAAGGCCGAACGCGAGAAGACCTGGAAAGCGGGCGATCTTGACGTTGTCACCGAAGTTGATGAGGAACTCATCGCCGAAGTCCTTTCGATCGCGACAGGTATCCCGGTCTTCAAGTTGACCGAGGAAGAAACCGCGCGCCTGCTCCGTATGGAGGATGAACTTCATCGTCGGGTTATTGGGCAAGATCAAGCGATCAAGGCGCTCTCTCAGGCGATCCGCCGCACCCGCGCTGGGCTGAAAGACCCACGCCGTCCAGGTGGCTCCTTCATTTTCGCTGGTCCTTCCGGCGTAGGCAAGACTGAACTTTCCCGCACACTTGCTGCATTCTTGTTTGGCGATGCCGATGCGTTGATCCAATTGGACATGTCCGAATACTCCGAACGCCATACAGCCTCACGACTTTTCGGTGCTCCTCCAGGATATGTTGGTTACGACGAGGGTGGCCAACTCACTGAGAAAGTCCGTCGCCGTCCCTTCTCTGTAGTGCTCTTTGATGAGATTGAAAAAGCGCACCCGGATATCTTCAATGCATTACTTCAAGTCCTTGAGGATGGTCACCTCACAGATGCGCAGGGACGTCTTGTAGATTTCAAGAACACCATCATCATCATGACAACTAACCTCGGAACACGGGATATCTCCAAAGGCGCAGGCCTTGGCTTCGCCAACTCCGCAGATGCGGTCAGCAATTACGAGCGGATGAAGGCAAAGGTCGGCGACGAACTCAAGACGCATTTCCGTCCCGAATTCCTCAACCGTATCGATGACATCATCGTCTTCCACCAGCTGACCCAGGATCAGATTGTTCAGATCGTCGATCTGATGATCGCCGATTTGGAGAATCGCTTGAAGGCAAAGGACATGGGTATCGAACTCACCACTGCCGCCAAGGATCTACTGGCTAAGCGTGGTTACGATCCTCTGATGGGGGCCCGTCCGTTACGTCGCACCATTCAACGTGAGATCGAGGACCCCCTTTCGGAGAAGATTCTCTTCGGCGAACTTAAAGGCGGCGAGTTGATTCTGGTTGATATTGAGGGCGAAGGCGAAGAGGCGAAGTTCACTTTCACTGGTTCGCCCAAAGCTCTGATGCCAGATACACCCAGCGATCTCACCGAGACCCCGACCGCTAAGTCCTAGGGCTTGAATGCTGCCTGTACTTTCTAGGACTTAGATTCCTCAGAAACGTTCAGCGCGAGATTCGCGTAGAAGTTCGGTTTTCTTCTTGAAGACCTCGTGGTCGCTTGTTTGGGATCGGATTCATGGTCCTATTCTTGCACTTTCCATTTCACGTTGCCGAGGGCAACCAGCCCGAGAATAAGTGCAATCTGAATGAGTATTGCCACTGGTGAGGTTATTTCCTCTTTCAGCACCTGTCCGAGAGATGTGGCCTTCAGTGCCGTAGCCCCTGAAACATAGATCGAGTAACTCACCAGCCGCCCACATGCAAAAGCGAGAAGGAGTGGTTTGAGTTTGATCTCCTTGATGATCCCTGCTGCTTCAAAAAGTTGGGCCGACGAAATAGGAGAGAGGAAGAAGAGGGCTAGCAGTCCCATCGCCCTCCGGGAGTTCTTGGCAACGTAGACCCCAAGAGTCTCCATATTTGATACGTACCCTTTAGGCAACCAATCCCTGAGCTTGCGGAAGCTTGTCGCCAATATCGCTCTCCCAGTTGTGGCACTGAGTACACCGAGTATGACAAGGGCAACCGGACTCACATCTTGATGGAGCGTGAAGAACACCAGGATTGCCCACGTTGGCGGTGCGAAGGCAGGTACAAGATTCGCCAGAAGGATGACGCATACGGCGAGTAAGTAGTGTGTCATGCAGATTTCCTAATACGGTAAAGAGTATCTACTTTTGGATGATTGAGCGATCAATTTATCTTTTAACAGAGTACCTAAGGCCTTCTCTACTTGAGAATCATCCGGCCAGAGTTTCTTGATTTCAGTTTCGGTGAGGGAGGAATTATCACGCAGGGCCTGAACGATAGTTCCTCGGCATTGTCGGTCCGTGCCGTGCCAGGCTTGAGTCCGCTTTTTTACTGCTGATTTGGGGTATCCACGACCGCGCCATACACATTGAATCATCACGGGACATTGATCACAGAGCGGGTTCCTTGAAGTGCAGATGAGAGCGCCAAGTTCCATTGTTGCTGCGGCCCAGGTATGTGCATCCTTCGCAGGTACAAGTCCTTCTCGTGCGACCCGCTCTACTTTTGTCGGTGCCGAAGTGGGTGTTTCAACTCCTTCCAAGAGTCGGGCAAAAAGCCGGCGGATATTGACGTCTAAAACCAGAGTTCTGCCTTCGAAAGCAAAAGCTGCAATCGCCGCTGCGGTGTAATCACCCACGCCAGGTAATGTCCGAAGGATTTCCTCCGATTGAGGAACTTGATTGCCGAATTCATTCTCAATAATCTTGGCAGCTTCGTGCAGACGCAACGCGCGACGTGGGTAGCCCAATCTCCCCCACGCAGTAATCACTTCGGCAGTACTGGCTTGCGCCAGATTCGACGGAGTCGGCCAGCGAATCATCCACTCGTGCCATTTGGGGAGTACTCGGAGCACGGGGGTTTGCTGCAACATGAACTCGCTGACCATCACGCCCCAGGCAGTCGTATTTCGCCAGGGCAAGTTTCTTTTGTTGCTCTCAAACCATGAAGTGATCTCTTCTTGGATCGAACTCATTCGCCGCTGATCTTCACCCGACTTAAAGCCTGATCTAAACGAGACACTTCTAAAATCTCCATGCCCGCGATCTTGGTATCGCTACCTTGCGGAACTAGCGCCCGTTTGAATCCGTGACGTTGGGCTTCTGCTAGCCGCCGATCAACCCCACTTACTTTGCGAATTTCCCCAGCCAATCCGACTTCGCCGATTGCAACTAGGTCACTGGGAAGAGCAAACCCTTTTGCCGCAGATGCAACTGCAAGGGCTAGCGCCAAATCTGCTGCAGGCTCGGTCATCTTCATGCCCCCAACTGTTGCGGCATAGACGTCGCGACCGGCGATGCGGATATTGGCGCGGAGTTCGAGTACTGCAAGGGTCATAGATGTGCGGGCACTATCGAGTCCGCTAGTTACTCGACGGGCATTGCCATAATCATTCTCGCGACTTAAGCCGACCAGAGCCTGGATTTCAGCGAGTAAGGGACGGCGTCCTTCGAGAGTAACAGTCACGCATGTACCTGGCACCGGCTCGGCATGGCGGGATGTAAACAAGCCCGTCGGGTCGGCCACGCTTTCTATGCCACCATCATGGAGATCAAAACAACCCACCTCGTCACTTGTGCCGAAGCGATTCTTTGTTGCGCGGATGAGTCGTAACCGCGAATGCCGTTCACCTTCAAATTGAAGAACAACATCGACAATGTGCTCGAGGAGTCGAGGACCGGCTATCGAACCATCCTTGGTGACATGACCGACAAGAAGGAGGGTGATATCGCGCTCTTTCGCAAGACGGATAAGCGCACCCGCAACCTCGCGAATTTGTGTGACGCCACCGGAAGCGCCATCGGTGGCACTGCTGCTCATGGTTTGAATGCTGTCGATAATAAGGAGAGTGGGTTTTACTTGATCGATGTGGGAAATGATCGCACCGAGGTCATTCTCCGAAGCCAGCCAGAGAAGCGGGTCGATGGCGCCGATCCGTTCAGCGCGCAGACGAACTTGCGAGGGGGATTCCTCGCCGCTGATGTAGAGGGAGCGGATACCTCGGGCTGCACTCTTAGCCGCAACGCTTAAGAGGAGAGTTGATTTACCAACACCAGGTTCGCCCGCAAGAAGTATCGCTGCACCGGGAACAATTCCTCCGCCCAGAACTCGATCCAACTCGCTGACACCGGTAGATCGGGCAGTTGCTCCAGAGAGATCAACCTCCCCAATGGGTCTGGCTGCATGGGTAACTGCGCCGGGAACAAGCGAGAGACGTTTGGGAGCTGCGATTTCTTCGACGCTTCCCCAGACCTGACATTCGCCGCAACGGCCCACCCATTTGTTTGTGGTCCAGCCACATTCGCTACAGCGATATGGATCCTTTTCAACTTTGGCCATGGATACAGCCTAGAGCGCAGCTCCGACTAACCCTGTGCCGCAATTGTGGCGGGGTGTTGGATGACAAAGAGAGGAAGTTTGCGCTTATTCATATCGGCTATTGCAGCCATCCGAGCGTCGCAATGGTTGGCCAGAATGTTATAGGCATCCTGGCCGATGAGGGCAATGAGCTCCACCCGATTGGAGATATAGACCGGTTCGATACCGACATGAGCCTCCGAATTGCTGGTGCAGTACCAATCAAAGTCATTTCCGCCATCGCCCCACGCTAACCGCTCGTATTCTCCGATCACGGTAACGGAGTACTCGCGATCGCCCACTTCGCGGATTTCAAAACTGCGTCGTAGAGGTAATTGCCAGCAGACATCTGGCTTTGTATCTACAAAATGCCGTCCTTCTTTCTGCGCAAGGTGATGCAAAACGCAACCGAATGATCCGGTAAACCCTTCAGCAGAATGACCTTTGCGATTTAAGAAGATACATGAACCTTTTATTGTCCGCGTTTTACGTTCATTTTCATCATCTTTTTCGCTGATCTTCAATTTTCCTCCAGAGCGCTTGGGTTGCGCCTCGTCAAAAAATTGCCACATTTCAGGGGTTAAATCAGCTGCTGCTTTCATTACTCGTGCTTCATCATCCTCATCCGAGTACATCGCGCCCTCGGTGCAGCAGCCGTCGTTGGGACGGTCAGCGAAGACGCCCTTGCAGCCGTCTCCGTAAATGCAACTCCAAAACGAGGTCAGCCAGGTGAGATCGCATTTAAAGATTTCAGCCTCGTCGTTGGGATCAGTAAACTCAAACCAATCGCGGGCAAAACCAGGCATAACTTCAGACATAGTGTGAGAGCCTACGGGCTATTGACAGAATACGCACATCAGTAACGGGTAACCTTACGTCATGATGAGCACAGACAAACCAGAAAAAATTGGGGTTATTGGTGCAGGCGTGATGGGCGAAGCTCTGATCAGCGCCTTGATTGCTTCGGGGGTTATGCCTGGTTCCATTTCGATCTCTGAGAAGCGTAAAGATCGTGCAGATGAGTTGGTCGCCCGCTATGGCGTCATCCATCGCGACCTGGCAACAAACGTGGGCCAGAGCGATGCTTTACTCCTTGTCGTTAAGCCACAGGACATGGCGGCAGTTTTAGATGAGATTAAGAGTTTGATTCGTGCGCAGACTCTCGTTATTTCCTTTGCTGCTGGTAAGAAGATTGAATTTGTCAGCGCCCGCCTAGGCGGAGTGAATCCAGTCGTCCGAGTGATGCCCAATACGCCGGCTCTGGTAGGTGAGGGCATGGCGGCAATTTCCGTTGGTTCAGGAGTTTCACCAGCGCAATCTCAATTTGTTCAGGATTTTCTGGGTGCGACTGGCCGAGTTGTTGTCGTCGCGGAAGAGTTACAGGATGCGGTGACCGCAGTCAGTGGCTCTGGCCCGGCCTACTTTTTCTATTTTGTCGAGTCCATGATTAAAGGAGGCGTCGAATTGGGACTTTCCAATGATCTGGCTACAGAATTGACCATTCAGACAATTGTGGGCGCAGCAAAATTACTGGCAACTTCGGAGAAGAGTGCGACAACTCTTCGAGAGAATGTCACGAGTCCCAATGGCGTAACAGCTGTTGCGATTGCTTCTTTTGATTCGGCGGATCTCCCGGCAATAGTGAGAAACGGTATGTTCGCCGCGCGCGATCGCTCCGAAGAATTGGCCTGAAACTACTGCCGTGAAACGATTTCAACTCTTTCTCATCCCCTTGGTGGTTGCGCTGATGTTTCCTGCTGGTGCGCAATCGGCGACTAAGAACATTCCCGTGAAAATCATGACACGAATAACTGCCCTGCCGAATTCAACTCCTGTCTCCGGAATGTTGGTCAGCGGGAAGGTTATTTATTTATTTGGAACTACAACCACGGTCAATGGAACTGATGCATACCTTGAGGCAATGGATGGATTAGGTGCGGTGCGCTGGACGCTGCCGCTCGATACTGGTGCCGCCGAGATTGCAACAGGTATTACCCGCGATACATCGGGAAATATCTGGGTGGTGGGTTCAGCGGCCCAGGTCATCCCTTCTGCAACGCCGACACCCACACCTTCTACAACGCCGACACCCACACCGTCTGCAACGCCGACACCGATCCCCACGATTGTGAACCCGGACGGAGTGGTTCTGGATCCAGATTTGCCGACGCGGAAAGACCTCACGAAAATAGTTGCCTGGAAAGTTTCCCCATCTGGCACCTTGCTTGCTACTTATACTTTGGATGTACTTCATCCGGTCCTTGTCCGAGGTATTGCAATCTCGTCTAAGGGATTTGCAGTCGTCGGCATGATCTCAACGTCCACAGGCAATGCCGGTTTTCTACTTCAATCTGATGCCACAGGAACATTTGGCAAGCCGTTATTGATTGGTAAGACGGATACGGTTGCAAACGCCGTGCTGATGAAAACCGATGGTTCTTTGATAGTCGTCGGTAGTAGCGGTGAGAAAATTGGCGGCAAAGCGCTAATCGGTCAACGTGATGGAATCGTTGCCTCCATTTCGGCGACGGGAAAATTGGTATCGCTCATCCGCAGTTCCAACGTGAAAAGTTCACGGTCCTGGCAGTCGATAACTAACTCGCTCTTTTTAGGCGGGGATGCCGCTGTGAATTCACAGACAGAGGCCGTTGTGACGAAGTTTGCGTCTAATTTTCGGGCCACGTGGACTGCCCGCTTTCCGGCATTGAGTCGCGCCCTAACATTCGATATCTCGTCCTCATCGCGACTGATGACATTCTCCTCAACCGGAGCCATCAAAGGCGTGGCAGGCTGGAAACCTACGAGAAGCTCCGTCCTGACGCTGATTTTTGATAGCAAAGGGGCACTTATCGGGGCATTTGGCGCATCAGCCATGACAACCCCTATTTCGATGGGGTTTAGCCGAGATTTGGGTGTGGTGGTGCTTGGCTCGGGCGCATTAGGCGTTTCGATTTTTCATGCACTTCCAAGGTAACCTAACTCCCTTGGGGCTCGTGGCCCTAACTGTAAAAGGAGATCGTGGCGTATGGGTTCAGTAATCAAGAAGCGACGTAAGCGGATGGCAAAGAAGAAGCATAAGAAACTTCTGAAGAAAACCCGCATCCAGCGTCGTAACGCCAAGAAGTAATACTTTTGGTTTAGGGTCTAAGGAGCGTTATTTTTCCAGCGACTGTCGCTACGGCGTAACGCACTTTATTGACGGTAACCCATACATTCTGAACGCGGTCCAGATTAATCGGGTTGGAAATTAGTTTAATTTTCGGCTTGGCCGATTGAGCGTTGAGATCCAATGAGCAGAGCCGTCCTTCGCATCCGAAGGCCAATGTTTTGTTGTCAGCGCTCAAAGGAGCAGTTGGCGCACCGAAATTCCCAGTATTGACGGTGACAATTGCGGTAGGAGCATTGAGGTTTACCCATCGAAGTTGATTGGGTTTGGGGATTGAAATACTTGTCGCAGTTAGCCAACTGGCAATTGTCCCTGCGGCAGTCCGATTGAGGGAGACCTCATAGCCGACGACTGCGATTCCTAGACCGGGAGTATCCAAAGTTCGATAGGTCCAGTCTTTGACGAAGGAGGTAGAGCGAGTTGCCAGGCGAATTTCTCCGGCTGCAACTTGCCTTTGTTGATTCAAACCCAGGACGGAATCGTAAAGTACGGACACCTTAGATCCAACTGCAACAGCGCTCAAATGAAATGCAATATCTCCGCTTGTGCGATTTCCGGTTTTTCTATCACCATCAACTATTTCGTAGACCCATTTTCCGCTGCTCCCCTTGACTGCTCCCAGAAGAATTCCCTGGCTGTCATCGCGATAGAAGACTTGCAGTCCCGCTGAGGTGACTGCACATGCATTGCTGACGCTGACATCGCTTGCCGTTCTGACACGATTCAATTGGTCATAGGGTTGAATAGACGGACCATTGCCATCCACGATTTCGAATTTGAAATTGGAGTTGTCGTAGGTCGCATGGCGGAGATCTTTATCTACTAGGTCCGAGTAGAAAATCTGCATGATTGCCTTTGTGCCTTCGCCGCTTATACAGACCGATACCGGACCGGCGACATTGTGAGATGTCCGACCGGCGGTGCCACCCTTTCCATCGACCGTTACCGTGCGCCAAACTTTCCCCGTCCACAGTGCCAATTTGAGATCTTGGTGTGCGCTGTCCGTGTAGACGATGGCTGGTTGATTCCGGAAAGTTGTCGTTGCCATGTACTTGCCATCTGCAAGGGGATCGAGAACCTTTGCCTTCCAGGCTGGTTCTGGTGAAACTGTATTTGTTAGCACGGCATCAGATTGGCCCAGTGAATTATTGGCAATAATGGAGAAGTTGTAGCTCATTCCGTTGGTTAGCCCCGCAATGACCACTGGACTTCGGTAAGCGGTGGTGAGCGCCTGCGTCTTATTGTTTTTAATGGTGTAACTAGTGACCTGAGCTGTCCGGACATTTGCCGGCGGGTCGAAAGAAATAACAACGGAACGGTCACCAATAAGAGCTATTGCATTACGGGGCACTTCAGGTAGAGCAAAAGAGAGGCCCACTGGCGGCTTATTTCGCAGGTCCTCCATCATCGCCAAAAGAAGAGGTCCAGGTCCTTGGAAGACTTCGCCCGCATCCAGGTTGGGCGTCATTACTGAATCCGCTCCGGAAGAAGAATATGTTGCCTCATCCAGATGGCTCACGGAGGACCCATCTTGGTACTGATGCGGCGTATATAAGAGTGGCTTGACGCCGCTATTGGCTTTCACACCCAATGGACCTGACCAGACCAGGGTATTGGTTAGAGCCTGCCCAAGTTCCAGGGAGGGAGATGGAAGATCTGAGAGACGACGGCTATCGGGGGTTTGGGCGTATGCGTCAAAAGCTGTTGGTTGGTCGATGATGCCGTACTTGAAGAAAGTGTCGTAAGAATCAGTGGATAAGAAACCAAGGCCGTGTGCAATTTCATGGATGAATACTGATTCCAAGTCGTATTCAGATGTTGTTGGGGCTCGATCATTTCGCTGGTCCCAGTTGGCCGCGGAGTTAACTTGAATCACTATCTCTGAACTGGTTTTATCGAGGTCTTGGCCGGCGAGTGCATTCGCTAACGCAGAGGGATACCAGAGCGTTGGATCCGGGGCACCTTGGAAATTGGAGAAATAATCCCCGGGACGGGCACTTCCAAGTATGCCGTTGGTAGAAGAACGTCCCCAACTTGCATCGACGGTAATTGGCGTTGTCGACACAAAGTTGGCCGACCAGATGTCTATTGCGCTTTGGATATCGATTTTGGCCCACGCGGGAAAGTCGGTGTAGTTAACGATGAAATTACTTTTCGCATCCAAATGTTTGCTGTTGGTTGGTGTTGACGAGATGTTCTTTCCCGTGGGTCCGGCAAAAGTGTGCCCCCAGATTGTTGAAGGGACTTCGCGTACAACGCTCTGTGCATTTGCGCTGGGTGAGAGCAATAGCCCAGCCAGAACCGCGACAAGGGCGAGGCCGATGCGAATCTGATTTGGGCGGCGGGTGTACATATTGGGAAACGTTATCAGGGTGAGATGATCTGACAATGAACCCCCAAAATGATGGTTTCGAAGGCACGGGCCCAGGAGAAGATCCATTCACAGGGAGTTTTAAGCGGAATCTGGTAACCCTCTATTCACGTCATAACTGTCACCTCTGCGATGTTGCTTTTGAGACCTTGGAATCCCTGCAGATTGAGTTGGACTTTGATCTAGAAAAACTTTACATCGATGGCGATCTGGCCTTGGAGAAGAAGTATGGGGAAGAAGTTCCAGTAATACTGATTGACGGCGAACATCACGATTTTTGGCGGGTGGACCCAGCGCGATTTAGATCTTCCCTTGAAAGACATCGTCAGCGTCAATAATCCGATATGAATACCCTTGCTCAGCAAGAAAGCGTTGACGGTTCTGAGCAAAATCTTGATCAATGGTGTCACGTGCTACGACCGAGTAAAAACGTGCGGTGCGTCCGTCAGCTTTCGGACGCAAGATCCGACCTAGACGTTGGGCTTCCTCTTGGCGAGATCCGAATGCTCCGGAAACTTGAATCGCTACTGCGGCATCAGGCAAGTCAATGGAGAAGTTCGCAACTTTTGAAACTACGAGACATTTGACTGCACCGCTCCGGAAAAGATTGAAGAGGCGTTCGCGTTCCTTAATCGGTGTGTCACCCTTGATGATTGGCACACCCAAGACTTCGGACAATTCATCGAGTTGGTCAATGTACTGTCCAATCACGAGAACTTGATCTTCTGCGTGGTGTTTGGCTAGCTCTTCGACAACCTTGCGTTTGGTCACAGTTGTCGCACAGTGTCGGTAGCGATTTTCAGGCTCGGCGGTTGCATATGCAATTCGCTCTGGTTCGGTAAGAGTCACGCGAACTTCAATGCATTCGGCGGGGGCGATATATCCCTGTGCTTCAATTTCCTTCCAGGGTACGTCATAACGCTTTGGACCGATGAGTGAAAATACTTCGCCTTCAAGGCCATCTTCTCTTACCAAAGTAGCGGTGAGGCCTAGGCGGCGGCGGGATTGAATATCGGCAGTAAAGCGGAAGATCGGAGCAGGCAGTAAATGCACTTCGTCATAAATAATAAGGCCCCAGTCATGTGTATCGAAGAGATCAAGGTGGGCGTATACGCCGTTCTTCTTCTTGGTCATGACTTGGTAGGTGGCAATAGTGACTGCCCGAATCTCCTTTTTCGCGCCGGAGTACTCTCCGATTTCATCTTCTGTAAGTGTTGTGCGATGTAGTAGTTCCTCGCGCCACTGTCGGGCAGCAATCGTGTTGGTGACAAGTATCAGGGTGGTGGCTTTTGCATGGGCCATTGCCGCAGCGCCGACAATTGTCTTTCCTGCGCCGCAGGGGAGAACAACCACGCCAGATCCGCCATGCCAGAATCCTTCAGCGGCCAATTCTTGGTAGGGGCGGATCTTCCAGTCATTCTCTACCAGAGCGATCTCATGGTGTTCGCCGTCGACGTACCCTGCAAAATCCTCTGCTGGCCACCCCAGTCGAAGAAGCGACTGCTTAATGTGTCCACGTTGACTGGGATGTACCGCAATTGTTTCGGCATCGACACGTAGCCCGAGCAGCGGTGCAATCTTCTTGGCACGGATCACTTCTTCAAGAACAGCTATATCTGTCGTAATCAGAACCAGACCGTGAACTGGATCTGCTTCCAGGCGTAAGCGACCGTAGCGAGACATTGTCTCTGCAACATCCACCAGGATGGAATGCGGCACTGCGTACCGTGAGTATTTCAATAACGTGTCAATGACTTGCTCGGCGTCATGGCCGGCGGCCCTAGCATTCCAGAGGCCTAAGGATGTCAGCCGATATGTGTGAATATGTTCGGGCGAACGTTCAAGTTCGGCAAATGGCGCTATTGCCCGACGACATTCAGTGCTCAGAGGATGATCAATGTCCAGGAGTAACGTTTTGTCGCTCTGAACAATCAGGGGACCATCAGTCATGAAGAAGGACCTTTATATAAGCATGCAGAAAATCGCTCCGCTCTTGCAGGGCCTTCACGCTCACCCATTCGGTATTGGCATGAGCACCGGATCCTACGGCACCGAGGCCGTCTAGAACTCTGGCACCGGCGGCGGCCGCAAAATTTCCATCACTTGCGCCGCCGACTGCCGCATGACCGAGCGTCATGCCGATGCGTGAGGCTACTTCTTCGGCTTTCGCATACAACTCTTGTGTCGCACTCAATTCAAGCGGAGGGCGGTTTAGGCCACCGGAGATTTCTATTCGAGCTTCCGTATTTATTGGCGCAAGGGCTCGTATCGCAGTGTCGATGCGGTGGAGTTCTGCCATCGAGAACGAACGAGCGTCGAGGTCGAGAACCGCATGGTCGGGAACCGTGTTGGTGGTATTCCCCGAGCGCATGACCGTAGGAACAACGGTGGTGCCATGCTCGGCGCTCTCCAGTGCAGCCAATTGGAGCACTACGTGTGCCATCTCAACAGTTGTATTCACTCCTTTTTCTGGTTCCAGGCCGGCATGAGAGGCGCGTCCATGAACGATCACTTGATACATGGAAGTTCCTTTGCGCCCGGTTTTTACCTTGCCATCGACTGAGGCTTCGAGAACGAGGACCGCATCTGCACTCGCGGCTAATTCTTCTATTAGTTTTCGAGATGTAGCGCTACCAATCTCTTCATCTGTTGTGGCGACAAGTGCGACTGACCCTGAAATCCCCCTAAGGGCGAAGAGGCCTTGGACAAATCCTGCCTTCATATCGAAAATTCCCGGGCCCCGCGCAACATCACCGTCAACATTCCAGAGTGGCGTGAAAGAGCCTTTTGGCCAGACAGTATCGAGATGGCCTAAGAGGACTATTTTCGGATGTGCATCGCCCCACCAGAATACAGGGCGGCCATTGACCTCTCGAACAGTGGCAGGAGTGCCGAGCACTTTTTCTGCAATCTCGCTCGCTAGTTGCACGACTGCGCGACAAGCATCTAGATCCTCGGAGGGGGATTCTAATTTCACAAGAGTTTCCAGAACTTTGAGCATAGATTCAATTCTGCCGTATTTGTTCTCACTCTGGGTGGTCATAGTGGTGCCACGCCAGTAATACGTGGGATGCGAAAGGTTTGAACTTCTCCAGTTCCATGATCGCGGGCAACAAGGGAACCTGCACTTATGCTTAGAGGATCGACGATCCTATGAGTGGCCGACCCATTATTGTCCGCATAACCAATGGAAAGTGTCCGCTGTTCTTTAATGAACTTGTTGAGGATGTCCATCGTTTCATTTGCCGTAGTACGAGGGAGTGCGCCTAGGGCGTTGGCCGCGATATCTCGCAGCGCGCTCTGCTTATGACTTGAGCGCTCTCCTGCGCGAAGTGAGCGCACCGCTGCGATCAAGGTCTCTTCGGTTGGACTTTCGATTTCGCCGATGATTTGAGGTGGGCGCGGCCGGGATTTTGCACGAGTCAATCGGACGGCCGTGAGTAACACTCCGGAGCCAGACTCTGCCGCAGGCATATATCCAGCAGCACGCAATGTTGAAATCACTTCATTCGCTTCGAGTTCGCAGACCAGCACCTCTGCTGCTATTCGCCGCAAAGGCAGGCCTTCCACTTTCTTATCGCTAAGAATCTGCGTTATTAGCGTTGGATCCTCACAACGAATATATGAACTTGTATTTCCCACTCGCAGCCGCCCATGACGTTTTGCAACATCCGTGATGAGATATTCCAAGGGCTGTGGCATCGGCGTCTTCGAGGTCTTGCGGAGGAATTCCTTTATCTCTTCGCCGGTCTTCCCGTGGTCTAAGCCCCGGCGAATTGAGGTCTCGTTGAATCTATAAACGGTTGCACCGCCGCGACTTTCAATATCGGCAATGGAATCTAGGATTCGTGCCACATCGATTTCCAGCGGCCCGGGTGCGATTGCCGTGTTATCACCTTGAATCAATATGTGGTCCACTGGCTTTGGTAAGTCAGCGTTGATGCCTAATTCATCGGCCGTTTCCACAAAAGCGATCCCGTATTTTGAGAGCGCCCCTTGCCCTGTGATGCCCAGCCATTCGGCTTCTCGCATGGTCCACCGCAGGAGATCACCTTGCGATCCTGGATTCCGCCGTGAAGGTGCGCGCCATTTCAGCAGCGCCTGGGCTGATTCAACGTCTGGTGCGAGATAAGGATTTTCTCGAAGGATTTCAAGGGTGAGTTTTCGCGTCCTTGCGGCATTGACGCGGTCTAACTCGGGGCCAAGGGCTGAAATATGTTTGGAATCGGTCCGTCCGACCAATCCGCTCACTCGAGAGGTAACCAACCAGAGCGAAGCCAATGTCCGCCACCGCACTTCGGGGTTATGCGTCAACCAGAGATCAAAGGCATGCGTTGGGAGAATTTGGTCGTCGGCATCGATGACTACGAGTCCACCTAAATAAACCAATTCGGCAACAAATGCTGCGCAGTTCTCGTCCACACCGAGGTGTTCAGCTGCTGATTTCAGATCTCGAACTCCGAGGCCGCCTGCGCGCAGAGCGCTGGGTGGTTCTTCCGACCAGAAATTTAATATTTCTTCGCACCATCGCAAAATGGTTGCAACATTTGCGATCGCCGTTCTATTGACAATTGACTGGCCAATCTTTGCTCCCGTGACAATTGGCGGGTTGGGCTCGGGGTGCCGCTGAACTTTTCCCCCGCGGAGATGCAGAGCCACTTCTCGAGGCAGAACAACAGTCTTTTGATCTAGGGGCAGAAGGAAGTTCTCTTTCAACAACCAGGCAATGCCAGGTCCGGGATTGCGAATATCTCCCACACTTCCTCGGGGCGGGCCCCACATCAGACGCTCCAACACCTTCTTCGATGCCTCTGGCGCCTCATCGAGTTTCTTCAGGGAGAGCTTGGCGATGGACATTGGCCCAAGGCCGGCGGGTTCATTCCCCATGACCTCTCGGAGCGAGTTGGGAAGACGCAGTCCCTCTTTGGAGGGGTAGAGAAGCGCCAGATCGACTAGGTGAGGGATCACGAATTTTGCCGAGGCGTCAGTGAGAGCCAGGATTTCTTTCTCGCTAAAAGGTTCAGGCAGGGCCAAACAGGACTCGAGGACCTGGAACTGCCATTCATTGAGGGAGTCAACTGCCCGAGCCAGGCTGGGCGCCGAACTGGAGCGGACTGCTAGGGAGGAGAGTTCGGGGGGGACTGGTGAGACGAGATCGGGCCTATGCGCGAAGAGAGTGAGCAGGGCAGCATCGCTCAACCCACGAAGATAATCCGTGAAAGATCGCGATTGCGTAATTTCCATAACTTGCCTACATTACTGGAGTTTGAAATGTGCGCCTACCGCTTTCTTCTGCCCCAACCAGGTCTGGCCAGGGTGCCTAAAGCGGCCAGGCGAGAAAGAATCGGCCCAAGAATCCGGTTGAGTACCCGCGCCCGCCGGAAATCGTGGATCGGCCACCCCTCGCGGAGGGCATGAATACGCAATATCGCATCAGGATTTATCACACTGGGGTGACCAACTGCGAGCAAGAGCGGGAGATCGTTATAGCTATCTGAATACGCATAGCAATCTCTCAGGTCAAAACCACGCTCTTCCGCCAGCTTTTTGATGGCAATTGCTTTCTCTTTTCCATGGAGAAGTTTCCCAATCATCCGCCCGGTATAGGTCCCATCCACGCTCTCGACTCTGCTCCCCAAAGCTCCTGTGAAATTCAACCGCTGCGCAATTGCATCGGCAATGATCTCCGGAGTTGCTGTTACAAGCCAGACCTCTTCATCGTGACTTAAATGCGTTTGTGCAATATTGATCGTGCCTTGCCATAGGGCTGGAGATACATACTCGTCGTATACATCCTGTCCCATGGCGGCAATCTCTTTGACATTGTGCCCACCGATGAAGTCTGTGGCCGCATCTTGCCAGCGAGCTATTTCCTCAGGATTCTCTTTGCCGGTGAGCCTAAACCGCAAATTTGCCAGGACAAATCGAGAAATATCTTTCTTGGTGAAGAATCCCCGTTGGTACATGCCGCGCCCAAGAAAATAGAGGGTAGAACCTCTTACCAGAGTGTTGTCGACATCCAAAAATGCCGCGCGCTTAGGAGTCGGGGTCATGTATCTACCCTAGCGACCAGCCCTAGTCTTTGACGCTTTATGCTTTACCCATGGGTTCAAACGTTCATGTTATTCGTCATGGTGAAGTAGCCAACCCGAAGAAGATTCTCTACGGTCGCCAACCTGGGTGGCACTTGTCGGAGCGGGGCCGAGAAATGGCTCAGGCTGTTGCTGACTGGTCGCAATCTCTAGATCTTGGCGCTCTACATGTTTCGCCATTACAGCGCGCTGAAGAAACTGCAGCTCCGATATCAGCCGCGCACAATCTCTCCATCACAACAGATGAACGACTGATTGAGGCGTCGAATATTTTCGAAGGAAAACCTTTTGCGATCGGCGATGGCGTCTTGCTCCATCCAACAGCATGGCCGCATCTCTGGAATCCGTGGCGACCTTCGTGGGGTGAGCCATATGTTGACCAGATAAACCGGATGACGGCCGCCATTTTTGCAGCTCACGACGCGGCAAATGGGAAAGACGCCATCTGCGTTTCACATCAACTCCCCATTTGGATTCTACGTAGCGCAATCGAGGGTCGACATCTGATCCATGATCCACGTAAACGTGAGTGCACTTTGGCTTCAGTCACAACAATTCACTTCGACGATGAGAATGCGATTTCTGGAGTTTCATACTCCGAACCTGCCCGTCATTTGCTGCCAGTGAAGAAGTAATGAGCGGATCTAAACGGCTGGTTGGACTCGGTCTGGCACTTTCCCTTTTATTGGCGGGTTGCGGCGGTGGCGTTTCGACCAACGGCTCCAAGAGTTTCATTGCGGGAAATGGCACCGTGACCTTCCTTGGCATAAATAACCGCGTCGCAGCACCCAAAATTAGCGGGGCGACACTCGACGGCGGTACTTTCAATCTGGCAGTCGGAAAAGTCGCAGTCGTCAATGTCTGGGCTTCGTGGTGCGCGCCGTGTCGAGCAGAGGCACCAACGCTCGTCGCGCTGTCGAACGAGTTTCCGAGTGTGAGTTTCCTTGGCGTGCTGACACGCGATAATCCGGCAACCGCACGCGCTTTTATAAAGCGATATGCAATTCCCTATCCCACTCTCTCGGATGACTCCATTCTCCTGGGCTTTCACGGCTCCTTGATCGCGAATGCAATTCCATCCACCGTGGTTATAGATAAGCGGGGTAGGGTGGCAGCGCGTATCTCGGGAGAGATCACGGTTGCCTCTTTGACTGATCTCATCAATCGGGTGAGTGCCGAATGAAAGATTTCTTCGTCAATCAAATTCTGGGCGGAATGTTGATTGCGGCTTTCCCGATTTCTATTATTGCCGGGCTGATCTCTTTCCTCTCGCCTTGCGTATTGCCACTTGTCCCTGGGTACTTGTCATTTGCGGCGGGGATTTCCAAAAGCCGCGGCCGAGTCTTTCTGGGGTCATTGCTCTTTGTATCTGGGTTTAGCGTCCTCTTCGTCTCCTACGGTGCTCTTTTTGGCGGCCTCGGGTCGAAAATCTTGCTGCATGAAGGGGTGATTACCCGCGTCTTGGGAGTTTTCACTATAGCTCTGGGCCTCATCTTCATGGGCAAGTTTCCTATGATGCCGATTTACAAGCCCAAGGTTTCAGTTGTCGGCGGGTTGATCGGTGCGCCAGTACTCGGTTTTCTTTTTGGAGTGGGTTGGACTCCATGTATCGGACCGGCTTTGGCAGCTGTCGAGACACTTGCATTTGAACAGGCCAGCGCGCTACGTGGCGCTATTTTATCTCTGGGGTACTGCATCGGCCTGGGAATTCCCTTCATACTCTCGGGACTTTTTCTAGACCGCTCAACGAAGTTCCGCCGTTTTATTTCCCGCCGCGGAAATGTGATCACAAATGTCGGGGGTGGGCTCCTCATACTTATTGGGATCATGCAGGTTCTAGGCATTTGGAGCCATTACATGAATTACCTTCGTTCAATAATTTCCAACTTCATACCGGTGGTTTAAATGAGTGACAAGACTGAAGTAGCCGAGTTAGGAATCACAAGTTCGCTCCGGTTTGCTTGGCGCCAACTCACCAGCATGCGTACTGCCTTGATTTTGCTCCTGCTCTTAGGGTTCGCATCAATACCAGGATCTTTGATTCCACAGCGAACGCAGAATCCTATGAAGGTTGCAGATTACTTTGCCAATGATCCGACTCTGGCGACATGGATGGATCGATTCTCACTCTTTGACGTTTATGGGTCACCCTGGTTTAGCGCTATATACATACTTCTATTCATCTCATTGATCGGTTGTGTCTTGCCACGCACGTTCGAACATTTGAAGGCCGCTCGAGCATTGCCTCCGATGACTCCGAAGTATTTGAATCGGATGGAGTTTTATCAAACCTGGTCCGGCACTGGGGATGAGGTTGATGCAGGAAGAAAATGGTTGTCGGGCAAGCATTTTAGAATCCGTGAATTTGATGGCCAGGTTTCTGCAGAGAAAGGGTACTTACGCGAAACTGGCAACCTCTTCTTTCACCTTGCCCTGATCCTCATTCTTATCGGGGTCAGTTTTGGCGCATTATTCGGAATGAAGGGTGAAGCGATCGTCAACGTCGGCGAAAGATTCACAAACATTCCCACCAATTATGATTCATTGACGTATGGGAAGCTTTTTGGTGATAAGTCTCTGCCACCATTCTCTCTGACGGTTGATAAATTCGAAGCCAAGTACAACCCGCTGACCAATGCACCTGAGGATTACACCCTGCACGTGACTGTGAGAGCCAAGCCAGGGGCCGCTGCCGTAAAAAGGATCATCAAAGTAAATAGCCCGCTGAGTTTTGGAAGTACAAATGTGTACCTCCAGGCCAATGGATACTCGCCGCTGGTGACAGTGCGGGATAAGTCCGGAGCGATTGTCTTGCAAGGGCCGACACCATTCTTGCCGCAGGATGCCAATCTCACCTCTACCGGAGCCATCAAGGTCCCCGATTCCAATCCTCAGATGGGGTTCGTCGCCTCATTCCTTCCGACTGCCACAATGGACAAAGTGCGTGGGGGTATTTCGGCATTCCCAGAAGCCCTCGACCCTCTCCTTCTTTTCTCGTTATGGACCGGCAACCTAGGCCTTGATCGGGGCATTCCCCAATCGGTCTATCGAATTGATACTTCGAAGATGCACAAAGTCGCTCTGAAATCATTGAAGGTCGGCGAAACATACACTTTCGCAGATGGCTCTATCAGGTTTGATGGTTTTGTCCCGTGGGTGAACCTACAAGTTGTGCGAGATCCTGGAAAAATGTACGCACTTCTTGGCGGTATTGTTGCGATCCTAGGTTTAATGGCCTCGCTATTTACTCGCCGTCGTAGAATTTGGATTCGCAAGAATGCAGACGGGGAAATAGAAGTTGCTGGGTTGGCAAAGAACAGCGTGGCCGGCTTGGAAGAAGAAATCGGTTTACTAATCGCGCATTTACGGAAGGCAGGGGAATGACACACTCATCTTGGGCGTATCTTTCGAATTATCTGGTGTATTCAGCAATGGCGGTCTATACCTTGTCCTTCTTCGCTCATGCCTATGAGACTGCTTGGGCGGTGCGCGCCCCTGAAGTTCAGGCGCCAGTCGGCAACTTGCTCGTGAAAACTTTGGATTACAAGCGAACCGAGAAAGTAGCTCGGGTTGCGACCGCATTTATGATTTTAGGTTTCTTACTTCTCCTGGGTGGCGTAGTTGCACGCGGAATATCTGCTGGCCGCGTGCCGTGGGGGAACATGTACGAGTTCTCAATTACCGGCGCCCTGGCATTCACGGGTGCATATTTGTTTGCTCTGCGGAAAAATGATTTACGCTGGCTCGGGCTGCTGGTTTCGATTGTCGTCCTACTCGTACTGGGTACGGCAGTGACCGTTCTATACCGCCCCAGTGCCCCGTTGGTTCCGGCACTTAAATCCACTTGGCTAGTTATTCACGTTTCCGCGGCGATAATCTCTGGTGGCGTCTTTCTTCTGGCGAACATCATTTCCGCCGCTTATCTTTACCTCGATTCCATGGAAGCCAAAGGCGAGCGGAAAATTTGGGCGCAGCGACTTCCGAGTTTGGAAGTCCTAGATCAACTTTCTTACCGTCTGGTGGCTTTTGTTTTTCCACTCTGGACTTTTGCCGTCATGGCTGGAGCGATCTGGGCCGAACATGCGTGGGGTCGGTATTGGGGATGGGATCCCAAGGAGACCTGGGCCTTTATCACCTGGGTTGCTTACGCGGCTTACTTACATGCACGTGTCACCGTGGGATGGCGCGGACGCCGAGCGGCCTGGCTCTGTTTATTTGCAGGTTCGACATTTCTCTTTAACTACGTCTATATCAATATTTGGGGAACTGGCAGACATACCTACTCGGGGCTTTAATTCCAGGTCAAAGTTTTCGGAGAAAATCTGGATCGTCATCGGGCGGGAGGATACGTCGCTGTCCGCCACGAATTATTCCTGTTCGACGTGGGCGCCCCGCAATCCAGTAAGCAATCGGTCCGATCACGTCAAAGAAAATAATAATAAGTATCCAAGCCCACTTAGGAAGATTGCGTACTTCTGCCGCATTGGTACCTGCACAATCTACCAAGGTATAAATTGTGAACACGATAAGAAGCAAGGGCAGTAGGAAGCGCATAGAGGCAGTCTAACCCTTCATTATGAGAGCCAGAGAGCAGTTGCTAACAGGGCTGAGAAGAGCAGTTGAAGCTGCCCGGTTTTGGCCAACAGGGGAATAAGTGCAGAACCATCGGTACCTTTACGTGCCAAATTTCCCAGGCGCAAGGTCAGTGGTAAAACCGCCAGTGTGAGCAGAGCCCACGGCATGAGCGTGAGCAGAGCGCAGAGATGGGCAGTCAGTAAGAGGCCAAAGAAGAAATTTCGACTTCCGCGATCACCTAGTCGAACGGCCAGAGTGTGTTTACCCACAACAGCATCTTTTACACGATCGCGAATATTGTTGATCGCCAGGATCGCACATGAGAGGCAACCGATAGGAATGGCCACGATAAGACTTTTCCATGTCAGAGTTTCTGTCTGCACATAGTAAGAACCCATGGTCGCAACCAACCCAAAGAAAATAAAGACTGAGACTTCGCCGTATCCGCTATACCCGTAGGGACTTCGCCCACCGGTATATGCCCACGCCGCCAGCATTGCAACGGCACCAATGACAACCAACCACCATGTTGTGAGAGATGCAAGAAAGAGACCCGAGATACCGGCGACCAAGAATGAGAAAAAAGCCGCCCGCTTAACCGAAGCGGCGCTGGCTAGTTTGCCTGCTACCAGCCGAACCGGTCCGACACGATCGGCATCGGTGCCACGAACGCCGTCAGAATAATCATTAGCGTAATTCACAGCGACCTGGAGGGAAACGCTGACGATCAGGGCGAGAAGCGCACGATTCCATATTGCATCGCTCTTGGCCAAAGCGGTGCCTACGAGCACTGGCGCGACCGCTGCCACCAATGTTTTTGGTCTGGCGCCTTGAACCCATGTGCCGACACTCATCGCGGACTCTGCCTTTCCTGGATTGCTAGTTGTACTAATGCTGCTTTATCAACTTTACCAACACCTATCAGTGGAAGTGTGGCAAGTGTAAGAAATCCTTTTGGCTTTGCAGAATGACCTAAGCGTTTTGTGAGGTAGACATTTACTTCATTGGTCGGCACTGGAACTCTGCCAGCGATTGCTACATATAGGGCCGCACCCCATTCTTCATCAGGAACTGCAAAGGCCGAGAATTCATGCTCTGAAAATTGTGAGGACAGAACTGCCTCCACCGCACTCAAGGAAATTTTCTCTCCACCGCTAACAATGACGTCATCGATTCTTCCTTGAATTATCAGTCTGCCAGATTCCATTTTTCCAAGGTCGTTGGTAACAAACCAACCATCAATATTCGCTCGATCCCATCCGGCCGCATCATTAAGATAGGTCGAGGCAAGGATCGGACCTTTAATTTTGATTACACCTTCTGTGGTAATTCCTACTTCCACCGAATTCAGCGGAGTACCGGCGTAAACGCAGCCACCGCTGGTTTCAGTCATTCCGTATGTTGACACTATTTTTATGCCGAGTTCGGCCGCTTGGGAGGAAATTGCATCGGTAAGTGCCGCGCCACCAACCAAGACGGCTCGGCAATTGACCAGATGCTCGAGCAGCGCACCGTCACCGTTGAGGGCGCGGAAAAGTTGGGTCGGGACAATCGCCGTGAAATCGGCTTTTGGATACTCGGTCGCATTTCGTAGGTCCATAGGGAAGGTGCCCAGCTCCAAGGAGCGGACCAGAACATTGACACCGGCTATGTGAGTCAGTGGCAGGAGTAGAGACCATTTTTCTCCGTATGTTGCGCCCAGAAACTTATTTGACGCCCGGGCGCTGGCAAGGAGGGCGCTGGAGGAGAGTCCGACTTCTTTGGGGGTCCCGGTTGATCCGCTGGTGCCGATCACGACCGCAACCCGGTGAGGTACGTGGGTGCTTTTAAGGTCACCGAAGCCAAGGGCCGGGCCGGTGCCCGCCAGAGCCTTGGCTAAGTCGACCATGACCTGTGTAATGGAGCACTCTGCGGGGACGGGCAGAAGCTCGCGTTGTGACGTTGTATCCATTGCCACCGTAGGCTATCGGTCGCACCCGTGCAGGAGGAAATGTGAGCAGACCAATCAAGCGTGAGTTCGGTAGCCGTGCTATCCCACAGTGGAAAGTCGCGGCCGGCGGCGAGAGTTTTACCGACGTTATCTATGAAGTTGCCGATGGCATCGCGAAGATCACGATCAACCGACCACAGGTGCGTAATGCATTCCGCCCGCAAACCATTATTGAATTACAGAGTGCGTTCTCGCTGGCTCGAGATGATGACGAAGTGGGCGTCATCATTCTTACCGGTGCAGGAGATGAAGCCTTCTGTTCCGGTGGAGATATCAACGTGCGTGGAGATGACGGCTACCTTGGCGATGATCTGCTGGCCAAGAAGGGCATTGGTCGGCTCAATGTTCTAGATCTCCAAGTGCAAATTCGTCGGCTGCCAAAACCAGTTGTTGCGATGGTCGCTGGTTGGGCAATTGGCGGCGGACACGTATTGCACGTGGTCTGTGATCTGACAATTGCTGCTGATAACGCGAAGTTCGGTCAAACCGGTCCTACGGTTGGCTCTTTTGACGGTGGTTATGGTGCCGGACTTCTAGCTGCACACGTAGGGCAGAAGAAGGCACGTGAGATCTGGTTCTTGACCCGCGAATACGATGCGCAAGAAGCGTTGCAAATGGGGTTGGTAAATACCGTCGTGCCAGTTGCAGAGTTGGAAGCAGAAACCGTCTCTTGGTGCAGGGAAATGTTGCGCAACTCTCCGATGGCGTTACGTCTATTGAAGGCTTGTTTGAATGCCGCCGATGATGGGCTAGCGGGCGTGCAACAACTTGCCGGAGATGCCACCTTGCTTTTCTATATGACGCAAGAGGGCCAAGAAGGGCGTGATGCATTTATAGAGAAACGTCCGCCAGATTTTGGAAAGTTCCCAAGGCGTCCGTAGATGTTGGATTCAATTCTTGAATCTATCCAGGTTGTTGCTCTACCCACCAAGACGGATTTTCGATCTATTCAAGTCCGAGAAGTCGCTCTCTTCGAAGGTCGCGCTGGGTGGGGGGAATTTTCTCCTTTCCTGGAGTACGGTGCGAAAGAGTGCGTGCCCTGGCTGGTAAGCGGAATAGAAGCTGCCGTTGTTGAAGCCCCGCGACCATTGCGTCAGAAGATTTCAGTAAATGCGACTCTGCCAGCGCTCAATAGTAGAGAAGAGATAGTCACAGCTCTTTCTTGGTATCCAGGTTGCACAACGGTCAAGATAAAAGTGGGCTCTAATCTTTCCGAAGATTTGGCGCGAATCGCCATTGTCAGAGAGTTGCTTCCCACTGCAAAGATTCGGGTTGATGTCAATGGCAATTGGTCGGTCGATCATGCTCTCGCCGTAATCAAGGAAATGTATGCGGGCGGCGAGTTGGAATATATTGAACAGCCCTGCGGAACATTGGAAGAGTTGCGAGAATTGAAAGGTCGACTAGAAGTACCCGTACTTATCGCAGGGGATGAAGTTATTCGAAAATCGGCCAACCCGCTTGCTCTTGATTTACGAGGCGCCATCGACATCGTGATGTTGAAAGTCGCCCCTTTGGGAGGGATAAAACGTTCGCTGGAAATTGCGAAAATGCATGGAATGCATGCGATAGTTTCCAGTGCGCTGGATTCTGCCGTGGGAATTTCGTATGGCCTTAAACTCGCTGCGACCGTCCCAGAATTGAACTACGCCTGCGGATTGGCCACAGGTGAACTTTTGAAAAATGATGTCGCAACTTTGCCGATTATCGACGGTGCCATCGCAGTAAAGTCGGTGGTACCAGATTCGGTTGCACTTAATGAGAATGCGATATCCCCGGAGCGACTAAGTTGGTGGCGTAAACGCGTGCGCGATACTTGGAACGCTGGCGCACAAGAGTGGGTTTCAAAGGAGGGATGGGACTCGTGAATTCCTCAACTCAACTGGCTCGTTATCTTGTCCGCCGATTAATAGAAAATGGAGTGAAAGAGGTAGTTCTTTCTCCTGGCTCGCGTAATGCGCCGCTGTCGATTGCGCTCTATGTGGCAGAGCAAAGAGGGCTAATTGCATTACATATGCGGATAGATGAGCGCACCGCTGGATTCTTCGCATTGGGAATCGCAAAGGCAGCACTTCGACCTGTTGCCGTGGTCTGTACCAGCGGAACTGCAGTTGCCAATTATCATCCGGCAGTATTGGAAGCCCGTCACTCCCAGATTCCTCTTCTTGTAATCACCGCCGATCGTCCAGCGAGGTTGCGAGAGACTGGTGCCAATCAGACGACACTGCAAGCAGGAATCTTCGGCAATGCCACGACTTATGCAATTGACGTGTCAGATCCAACTGTTGATCTCATTCCAGTATTTCTCGCCCTCCACATTGGACCTGTACACGTCAATGTCCAATTTGATGAACCGTTATTGCCAGATGATGCGAGCGATTGGTGCCAGGGAATATCGGGTGGAAAATTCAAAGCCAATCTGGATGAGGGCCAAGAGACACTGACAGTTGGCAGCGCACGAGGGGTCATCGTCGTAGGGCATGATCGCGCGGGGTTCACTCCAGCGGCTGTCTCCGCATTTGCAGCAGAAATTGGGTGGCCGGTCATCGCCGAAGACCCACTCTCATTTCCTCAAAGTGTTGCTCATGCATCTCTCTTTCTAGCCTCTGAAAAAATCCGTGGGCTACTGCGTCCTGAAGCGGTCATTGTTATTGGTCGCACAACGCTTTCGAGATCGACAAATACTTTCGTGAAATCGGCAGAGAAAGAGATCGTTGTCGATCCACGTATTGCAACAGTTGATAGCAAGCGGAGTGCCGATCAAGTATTTCGCACCTTGCCGAAAGTCACGAAGAAATTTGATGTTGAGAAAGAATGGGATCTGCTTTGGAGTTCGTACAGTCAGAAGACTGTCAAATTATTGACCACGTTACCGGATTGGAGTGAAGCCAACATTGCACGAAGTTTTGCGCAGGGCCTTCCAGCCGGTAGCACACTGTTCATTTCTTCTTCAAGACCGATCAGAGATATTGAAGGATTTGCAACGCCACGGGCAAGCATTGAAACATTTGCAAATCGTGGACTTGCTGGCATAGATGGCAATATTTCAACGGCCCTCGGCATCGCGTCTCAGCGCCACTCAACGTTAGCCATCATGGGTGATTTAGCTTTTCTTCATGACATGACCGGTCTCATTGGCGTGGCCAATATCAATTTGCGGATTTTGGTTATCAATAATGATGGTGGCGGAATTTTCTCGACGTTGCCTCAAGACGGTGTCCCGGGTTTTGAGAAGATATTCGGGACGCCGCATGGGCTAGATCCAGCGGCAATTGCACGATCCATGGGCATTAAGGCAACAACGGTCGACACGATTGATCAACTCCAGCATGAAATGTCATTGCCCATCAGTGGGTTATCAGTAGTTATTGCGAACGTACCGAACCGCGATACGAACGCAAATACTTTGCGCGAACTCAGCCGAGTTATCGACTCTATCTAGGTTCCTTAAACTTTTATTACTCCGAGGCCTTCTCTGTTTTCTCTACGCAGCACTATAACTTTGACCAAATTACCGGTGCGGATTCGATTCCCGTTGATAGCTCCGTGGGGCTTCCCCGAATGGACAAGGCACCTGTCCCTGAAATGACGTGTGAATGCCAAGCTGACTCAATGCCAGGGAAGCGAACCGCCCTTCCCCCCGAGGCCTGCATCGCGCGCCAACAAGACCGCACTGAGGCGATCGGTGACCCCGAGTTTCGCGAAGAGATTCGTGATGTGGTTACGAACAGTCTTGTCACTCAGCACCAGATGCCGGGCGATCTCGGAGTTCGTCCGGCCATCCGCCATAAGGGTTAGAACTTCTTCCTCGCGCGCGGTCAACGCGGGCAGGTGCCGCCGATTGGCCGCAGTTA
>DASVIG010000110.1:0-5495 GCA_036382195.1 Candidatus Nanopelagicaceae bacterium | reverse complement strand
GAGCTGACCGGTACTAATAGGCCGAGGATTTAACTACAAAGTTGCTACGCGTCCACTGTGTGGTTCTCGAGATACGGTCGAGAACCACGATTGATATCTCAATAGAGTTTCGGCGACCATAGCGTGAGGGAAACACCCGGCTCCATTCCGAACCCGGAAGTTAAGCCTTACAGCGTCGATGGTACTGCACGGGTGACCTTGTGGGAGAGTAGAACGTTGCCGAACATCCTTTATAGAAAGGGGCACTTTTAATTAAGTGCCCCTTTTCTATTTATAGTTGTTCAAGGTTTCCCACTCGGAATGGAGCAAGGACATGGATTCACAACGCCCGCCTTCTAAAGGGGCACGTCCATCTTCTGGTCGTCCATCAAGTGGAAGATCAGCAACTGGTCGTCCTTCTGCCAGCAGACCAACTTCGCGTCCACAGAGTAGTTCTACAGACCGTCCACGTTCGGATAGACCAACGTCAGACCGTCCACGTTCGGGTCGGCCCATTACTCCGCGCACTCCAATGGGTCGTGCCAGTGATCCCACCCGTTTTCGCCCGCGAATTATTGAACCGCTCATTCCGGATGAAGTCACGGGCGAGGAATTGGAGAAGAGTGCCAGGGCCGAACTTCTTTCTCTATCTGCCGATAACGCGAAGGTCGTTGCTCGGCATTTAGTCTGCGTCAATCTCTTTATTAATACAGATCCAGAGCGGGCCCATTTACATGGGATGGCAGCAGCCCATCATGCAGGACGTCTGGCTATTGCCAGAGAGACGGCGGGCTATGCCGCTTATCGAGCAGGTAAATATGAAATCGCTCTCCGTGAATTGCGTGCGGCTCATCGCATTTCCGGTGACGTCTCTATTTGGCCCGTAATGGCCGATTGTGAACGGGGTTTGGGTCGGCCTGGAAAAGCGTTGGAGATGGCGGGATCGCCCGAAGTTTCTAAGCTTGATAAGTCCGAGGAAATTGAGATGCGCATTGTTGCCGCAGGTGCACGACGTGACCTTGGCGAATTAGATGCTGCTGTCATCACTTTAACCTGTCGAGATTTAAAGAATGACACGGCCGAATGGGCCGTGCGATTGCGGTACGCCTACGCGGATGCCCTCGAGGCAGCAGGTCGATTTGCCGAAGCAAGAGAATGGTTCGCCAAGTGCGCACAGGTGGATACAGAAGGGTCAACGGACGCTCTCGAACGATCGCATTCTCATTAACACCTCATATGTATTCCACAATTCTCGGCCTTGCATTTATAAGCTCCGCAGACGTCATGGAACCTTGTGCAGGTAGTGCTGAACGCACTACAGGAAAAGGGGATCATGATGGTAAAGAAAGCGGAAGCAGCAGAGGATTATTCAGCCAATGAGGTTCTCCTTAGAGGAAGAGTCTCGGGCAACCCCACGGAGAAAGAACTCCCCAGCGGAGACCATGTCGTTGAGTTTCGTATCGTGATAAATCGAAGCAGTCGTGACGGAGTCGATACCTTGGATATCGCAGCATGGAGTGGAAAGACACGTCGGACCGGACTCTCATTGAAGCCTGAAGAGTGGGTCGAAATTCATGGCTCGGTGAGGCGGCGCTTTTGGCGCAACGCCAATGGCCTGGGAAGTCGATGGCAGGTCGAGGCAAGCACGATCAGCAGAATTTAGGTACCGTAATGCTCTAGATAAGAGATGAGTTGAGGAAGATGGCTAAAGATCTGTTCAGCACGCTGAAGGTTTATCTTACGAAGATATCTGAAGGCGAACATTCTCCAGCCGAAGTTGTGTCAAGCCTAAACACATGGGTTCGCGAGAGCAGCGAGAGTATCAAGTTGAAAATTGAAGAAGAAGTTGAGAAATCCGTCGCAAAGATGGGATTCGTTAAGCGTGAGGAATTCGATCAACTCAAGAGTGACCTCGAGCAATTACGTGCAAATTTCTCATCCGAAGAGGAAAAATTTGTCAAGAAGGCTCGAGCCACATCGGCAAAAGTGAAAAAAACTATGAAGAGTCCCAAGAAAGCACCAGTCAAGAAAGCACCAGTCAAGAAAACGGTGAAGAGATGACGACACAGTCGCCTGAGTCTGAAAACTTTGTAGAAGATGTCAAGGATGATTTGATCCGTATCGACCATTTACCAGTTTCTGAGCGCTCCGAGCAGTTCGACCGGCTCCATCATAAATTAGAGGGCGCCCTTTCGACTATCGATGGTTTATAGAAAAGATCCATGAAGACACGTTTGGATGCCGAACTTGTTAGACGAGGATTGGCGCGTTCGAGAGAGCAAGCCGCTGACCTGATTGAGTCACGTTCTGTGCTGGTAAGGGGAATACCGGCTTCTAAACCTGCAACCCAGGTCGACGCAGAAACTTCGATTGTCTTGCAAGGAGTCAGGGATGACTTCGTCTCCCGCGGCGGACATAAATTGGCTGGTGCCCTTGATGTTTTCACGGAAATAATTGTCACGGGCAAAAGATGTCTCGATGCTGGTGCGTCCACTGGTGGTTTTACCGATGTGCTACTTCGTCGAGGTGCCTCACAAGTGGTCGCGGTCGATGTGGGGTATGGGCAATTGGCATGGGAGTTGCGGCAAGATCCTCGGGTTGTCATCTTAGATAGAACCAACATCCGACATCTCACCGGTGAAATGGTGGGTGATGCTATTGATCTAGTCGTAGCCGATCTCTCTTTCATTTCCCTGACACTTGTCCTGCCGGCCTTGGCCGCAGTGTCTAAACCTGAAGCTGATTTTGTTCTCATGGTGAAGCCTCAATTTGAAGTCGGTCGTGAGAGACTCGGCGCAGGTGGGGTCGTCAGAGATCCGCACTTACGACGCACTGCAGTGCTAGATGTTGCTGAATCCGCGTATGACGTGGGGCTCGGCACACTGGGGATCGCGGCCAGTCCTTTACCAGGTCCTGCCGGCAATGTTGAATATTTTCTCTGGCTTCGCCGTGGGGCGGGAGAGATCGATCAGGACTCTCTCGATTACGCGATAGAGATTGGGCCCCAATGACAAAATCGCGCGGAGTTCTATTTGTTGTAAATACCATGCGAGATGATGCCAAGCAAGTCGCAAACGAGTTACAGGGACTTCTCTCTGCTGCTGGATTCGTTCCTTATGCCTACGAGGACGCCGAAATACTCGACATGGCCCCAGTCACAACTCAAGCTCTCAAAGAGATAGAAATTGCCATCGTACTTGGGGGAGACGGAACAATGTTGCGGGGTGCAGAGGCAATTCGGGAGACTAAAATTCCTCTGCTGGGGGTGAATTTGGGGCATGTTGGCTTTCTTGCAGAAGTGGAGAAGCCCACAGTGACCGAGATAGCGCAAGCGGTTATCTCCAAGAGTTACATATCGGATAAAAGAATGGTCCTTGCCTATTCGGTTTCCCGTGACGGCAAAGAGGTGGACCAAGGGTGGGCACTGAATGAGGTCACCATTGAACGGAACGGAACGACGATGGTCCAGCTTTTCGTACAGATCGATCATCGCCCACTTTCGCGGTGGGGTTGCGACGGGCTGATTTGTTCGACTCCAACGGGGTCTACCGCTTATGCATTCTCGGCCGGCGGTCCCGTAGTCTGGCCAGAAGTTGAAGCCTTGGTATTGCTGCCGATTTCGGCACACGCCCTTTTTGCCCGCCCCATGGTGATCTCACCGGAATCTCAGATTGTGGTCGATATCGAATCCTGCGATGCACTTTTGTCAGGAGATTCCATTCGCAAGTTCTCTTTGAAGTTAGGGGATCGCGTTACTTTGACCCGTGATCCAGGGACTGTCCAACTGGCCCACCTGAGAGAGACTCTTTTTAGCGATCGTTTGGTTGCAAAATTCAAACTGCCGGTTGAAGGATGGCGTGGTGAGTGAACGTTCTCAATTAGAGGAAATAACTATCCGAGGTCTGGGAATAATTGATAATGCATCGTTAGATTTCGGTCCAGGATTCACCGTTCTCACGGGTGAAACAGGTGCAGGAAAGACCATGATTCTTACGGCGCTCTCACTGGTCCTCGGGGGAAAGAGTGACGGGGCTTTGGTGCGGCAACGAGCCGATCGATTGATCGCCAGTGGTTCGTTCAGAGTTCCATTGCAGATTGCTGAAGCCGCCATTGAGAGGGGAGTCGGAGTTGACGACGGACTCCTTATTCTGACGCGGACAATTACGACCGAAGGAAAGAGCAGATCGAGTGCAGGCGGCGTTGCTGTACCAGCGGGAGTTTTGGCAGAACTTGGAAATGATTTAATCGAGATACACGCACAGGCTGCCAACATGAATATCACGAAGGTGAGCAAACAGCGGGAAATTCTCGACCGATTTGGTGGTGAGAAATTGACGGTTGCATTTCAAGGATATCGCGAGTCCTTTGACTCTTATCAACAGTTGGAGAACCGAATATCCCTCTTGCGGCGAAGTACCCTCGGCCGAGAGAGAGAAATCGCAGATTTGCAAGAATTTGCCGACTCCTTTGCGAAAGTTAAACCGGAAATCGGTGAATTCACGGCCCTCGAGCAAGAGATAGCCCGATTGAGTTCCATCGAAGAGTTACGAACTGCCGTCGAGATAGCGAGTGAGTTCCTGAGTGGCGATGATCAAAGCGTGCTCACCTTGTTGGGACAGATCCGCAAATCGTTGGACCTTGTCCAAAGCAAGGACCTTCTCATTGCGAAAATTGCCGAGAATATGGCAGAAGGATTTTTTCTCCTTGACGATACTTCGCATTCTTTGCATTCATACTTGCTCAGTCTTGAAGCTGACCCCGAGCGACTTGAGATGGCACAGTCTCGAAAGTCCGCAATCGCTTCGCTACTCAAAAGGTATACAACGGTAGAAGGCACAGACGAACAAATCGCCGATCTCATCGGGCGCCAGGCATCAGTACAGCACTCGATCGAGGATCTCTCCGGTGGAGAGGATCGACTGGCTCTCATGGAGGAGGAGTTAGAATCTCTCCTCACGGATATGCAGGGTAAATCCGCAGAACTATCTACCTTACGCGCGAAGAGCGCCAGCCAACTATCGTCGCTCGTTAGTAAAGAAATTCACTCGCTCTCAATGCCGCACACGAATTTCATCTGTGAGATAATCTCGCCGAATTATTCGACAGTTTTGGCAGCAAATACTTTCACCGCATTCGGTGCCGATGAGACTCTTATGCTGTTGCAGACCCACCAAGGTGGACCGGTTTTACCTCTATCCAAAGGCGCAAGCGGTGGAGAGATGTCTCGAGTAATGCTGGCAATTGAGGTTGTCCTGGCCCAATCGCAGATGGTTGGTACCTATGTTTTTGACGAGGTAGATGCAGGGGTTGGCGGAAAGGCTGCAATTGAAGTGGGCCGTCGCCTGTATGAACTCTCGAAGCATGCCCAGGTGATCGTGGTGACACACCTTCCGCAGGTTGCCGCTTGGGCAGATTCTCATTTCGTTGTACGGAGAAATGATGACGGATCGGTGAGTCAGAGTGATGTTTCAAAGGTTACGGGAACTGCCCGAATTGATGAGATCGCGCGGATGTTG
>DASVIG010000109.1:0-25578 GCA_036382195.1 Candidatus Nanopelagicaceae bacterium | reverse complement strand
TGAGTGATAATCGCGCCGTCTGCTTCTCGTCGGTGAATTGGAATGACATCCAATAGCGGTTCACGAGAAAGAATCACACCCGCGGCATGGACGCCCCACTGACGTTTCAAACCCTCAAGACCGCGAGCCGTATCAACCACTCGCTTGGAGTCAGGATCTGACTCGTACAGCGCACGAAATTCACTGGCGTCGACGTACCGGTCGTTGTTGGGATCAAAGACACCAGAGAGCGATATGTCTTTGCCCATAATTGCTGGTGGCAGGGCTTTAGTTAATCGGTCACCGATGAGATAAGGGTATCCAAGAACCCGGGTGGAGTCCTTGATGGATTGCTTAGACTTAATGGTGCCGTAAGTAATAATCTGTGCAACGCGGTCTTCGCCATATTTCTCGGTGGCATATCGGATCATTTCGCTTCTGCGTCGTTCATCAAAGTCCAGATCGATATCGGGCATTGAAATGCGCTCGGGGTTGAGAAAGCGCTCAAACAAGAGGCCGTGTTCAAGTGGATCTAATGCCGTAATCCCAAGCGCATAGGAAACTAAGGATCCAACTGCCGACCCGCGACCTGGGCCCACACGAATTCCATTTCTGTTGGCGTGCGCAACCAGATCTGCGACGACAAGGAAATAACCTGGAAAGCCCATTTTTGTCATTACGTCGAGTTCATAATGCATCCGCTCAATATGTGTGGGGGTGATTCGATCGCCCATCCTGATTGCAAGTCCGCGCTCAGTTTCCTTTCGGAGCCATGAATCTTCGCTCTCGCCTTCGGGGACGGCAAATTTGGGAAGCAAGTTCTCGCCTTCGCGCAAAGTGACATTGCACCGTTCTGCGATCAGGAGCGTGTTATCGCAACTTTCTGGAATTTCCTTAAACAGCTCACGCATCTGTGCAGCGGACTTCAAATAGAACTCGTTATTCTCGAATTTAAATCTTTTTGGGTCGGCCAGAATTGATCCTGACTGCACGCAGAGCAAGACTTCATGGGCTGCCGCGTCCGTCTGCATCGTATAATGAAGATCATTAGTGGCCAGCAACGGCAACGATAATTCTTTCCCAAGCTTCAAGAGATCAGCCTTCACTCTTGATTCAATTTCTATTCCATGATCCATGATCTCGAGGTAAAAATTTTCCGGACCAAATATGTCCCGCAATTCGCTGGCTGCTCTGAGCGCCTCCTTGTAACCACCCATACGCAAGCGAGTCTGGATTTCGCCACCGGGGCAACCAGTCGTTGCAATCAATCCTTTCGAATACTGCGAGAGGAGTACGCGATCCATCCTGGGCTTGTAGTAGTACCCCTCAAGGGAGGCCAGAGATGAGAGTCGGTAGAGGTTGGCCAGGCCTTCGTTGTTTTCAGCCAGGATGGTCATATGCGTGTAGGCGCCGCCGCCTGAAACATCGTCCTCGCCGCCTTCGGCCCATTTGACACGCTTTTTCTCAAAGCGCGATTCGGGGGCGACGTAGGCCTCAATCCCAATTATGGGCTTGACTCCCGCTTTCTTGGCTTGTTTATAGAAATCAAAGGCACCAAACACGTTTCCATGGTCGGTCATGGCGATCGCGGGCATCTCTTGTCTGGCTACTTCGGCGACGAGATCTCCGACCCGAGCCGCGCCATCGAGCATCGAATACTCGGTATGTACATGAAGATGAACGAAGGAGGCCACGGCTGGTGAGACTAGTCCTTAAGGCAGCACAGATGAGTCAAGCAACGCCAGAGCTTGTACCAGATCTGCTGGATAAGGGGCTTTAAGGTCGAGAAGTTCCCCGGTGACCGGGTGGCGGAAGCGCAATTCCAGGGCGTGCAACCATGGTCGAGAGATCTGTAGCCGGGCAGCCAGAGTTGGGTCGGCTCCATAGGTGAGATCTCCCACAAGCGGATGGCGCAATGCCGAAAAATGGACCCGTATCTGATGGGTCCGTCCGGTTTCCAACTCTACTTTCACCAAGGAAACACCCCGGTAATACTCGATCACTTCATAATGGGTAATGCTCGTCTTTCCACCAGCAACGACGGCAAATCGATAATCTTCCTTGGGGTGCCGGTCAATTGGCGCATCGATCGTTCCCGTCGAGGGATCCATATGTCCTTGAACCAGGGCGTGATAAATCTTCTCGACCTCGTGGTTGCGAAAGGCATCTTTCAAGACCTTGTATGCCCGATCTGTCTTAGCCACAATCATGAGGCCACTCGTGCCCACATCCAGACGGTGCACAATTCCAGCGCGCTCTGCAGCGCCACTGGTAGAAACCGAATAACCAGCCGCGGCCAAGGCACCTATCACGGTGGGACCTGTCCACCCTGGACTCGGATGGGCCGCGCATCCGACCGGTTTATCAATGACGACAATCGCATCGTCATCATAAACAACGGTTAATCCCGGAAGGGGCGTCAATGGGATCGGATCGCGAGCGGTGGTATCAGGAAGGAGGATCTCAATAATTTGGCCGGCAACAACCCGTTCTGATTTCTGCATGATGTTGCCGTGGGATCGGATTTCACCCTCATCCAGGAGGCGGACAATTGACGAACGAGAGAGCCCAAGCACGCGGGTTAGCGCACTGTCAACGCGCTCGCCTTCGACTCCTTCAGGAACCATCAGCGTCCGAAGTTCACGTACCACTGGGTCCCTCTTTATCCTCGCCTTTGGGTGAAATTGGCGCAACATTGCCAAATGCAAGTATGACGGCAATAAGCGCTGCAATCACAATAGCCGAATCTGCGACATTAAATATCGGCCAATGCGGCAGGGCGATCCAGTCGATCACCTGGCCGCGAAAAGCTCCCCCACCGCCACGAAAGGTACGATCGGTGAGATTTCCCAAAGTGCCACCGAGGACCAGTCCCAAAGCGATACCCCATTTTCGTGAGGTAAGCCTCTTAGTCCAGTAGGCGATGAAAAATATGACGATGATCCCAAAGGAGGTCAGGAAAAACGTTCCGCCCGTGGCCACACTGAAAGCGGCGCCAGAGTTCTTCGTCAGAGTCAGTTGAAGAAAATTTCCAACGATCTTGACCGGGGCTTTATCCGATAAATAAACCAGAGCCCATGATTTTGTTCCGACATCCAACAGCCAGACTATCCAGCCAGTCAGGAGAACCGTGCTCCAGATTGGCCTGGTGTGGCGCAAAATCAGCGCCGTTCTTCTTTCTGTTTGCAGACCATACATAAGGTGGCCCTCGGGAAGACCTGTAAGCGCGCCTTACCGATTGAATTTCCACATTCCTCACAGCGGCCGTACGTCTTCTCGTCGATGCGCGCGAGTGCGCGTTCAGTCTGGAGGACCATGTCACGAGCATTGATGACAAGCGACATCTCATGTTCGCGTTCAAAAGTCTTCGTACCGGCATCCACTTGATCGTCTCCAGCGCCTTCGCCGGACTCACGGATCAGAGCATCCATCTCAATTTCCACGGCAACGAGTTCGTCTTTGAGTCGGAGCAAATCTTTTGCCAACTCTGCGCGAATCACCTTGAGTTCAGTGGCGCTCCAAGGAGCTTCATTTTCCGAGACCACAACCGGGGTTGGTGCCACTCTGATTGGCTTCAGGGGCGGACTCTTCTTCCCACTTTTAGCCGGACGAGCAGGAGGAGGCATGACCAGACGCCGCTCCTCGGTTATTGGGAGCGCAGCCACAGATGTGGCAGCGGCGGGAGCGATCGCAGCCTTTGAAGGAAATGGACGTCCCGGTGATTTCTTAGCTGGAACTTTCTTAGCTGGCAACTTCTTCGCAACCGCTTTTTTGGCAGGAGCGGCCTTCTTGGCGGGAGTCTTTTTTGCCACCGCTTTCTTGGCGGGAGTTTTTTTGGCAGCCTTTTTTACCACGGGAGTTTTCTTCAATTTTGCGACCACGGCGCGCACCCTATGCTCAATTGGAGAGAAATGCTACTTGCGCCACGATGGTTTAGAGTGAGACCTTCGCGACAAGCCGGTATCAACAGAGAACCGCTTGGTCTGGTGGGAGACGGAGAGTTTGATGAGTTCCTACCGCCCGATTTCACCCCAAATTGATCTCTCGGCGATGGAACACGGCATTCTCTCCTTCTGGGAGAAGGAATCCATCTTTGACAAGACGCTCGAAGCCCGCGACGGCGCACCCACATGGACATTTTACGAGGGACCGCCCACCGCCAACGGCGCACCGGGTACCCACCACATCGAAGCCCGCGTCTTTAAGGATGTCTTCCCCCGATTTCATACCATGAAGGGCCGCTATGTCCTGCGGAAAGCGGGGTGGGATTGCCATGGCCTGCCGGTCGAGATCGCGGTCGAGAAGGAATTGGGTTTTGCAGGCAAAGGCGATATCGAGCAATATGGCATAGCGGCGTTCAATGAGAAATGTAGGGAGTCCGTTCAACGCCACGTAGGCGCGTTCACGCAGATGACGCAGAGGATGGGCTTCTGGGTGGACTTTGATCAGGCCTACTGGACGATGTCCCCCGAGTACGTCGAGAGCGTCTGGTGGAGCCTGAAAGAAATCTGGAAGAAGGGGTTGCTCGTCCAGGACCATCGCGTCGCCCCGTACTGCCCGCGCTGTGGAACCGGACTCTCAGACCATGAACTGGCAATGGGGTACGAAACGGTCGTCGACCCCTCTGTCTATGTCAGGTTCCCGATTACTTCTGGACCCCTGGCCTCCTTAGGGGCTTCCCTTCTGGTGTGGACAACGACGCCTTGGACCTTGGTCTCCAACACTGCAGTGGCCGTGCATCCTGATGTGACGTATCTGGTGGTTGAGGAAGTCACCGACACTGGAAAAGAGATCCTCGTTATCGCTGAGCCTCTTTTAGGGTTTTTACAGGGCGAGGTAACAATCGTTCAGAAGATTCTCGGAAAAGATTTGGAGCGGGTTACCTACAAGCGCCCATTCAATCTGGTCGACATTCCAGATGCACATTTTGTCGTACTTGCAACATACGTGACCACAGAGGATGGCACGGGCCTGGTACACCAAGCCCCCGCATTCGGTGCAGACGACCTCCAAGTCAGTCGGGTGTACGGTCTGCCGGTTGTCAACCCGATTGCTCCAGATGGCACGTTTTCCCCCGATATCGAACTCATAGGAGGCATGTTCTTTAAGGATGCCGACAAAGTTCTCGTCAAAGAGTTGAGAAAAAACGGATCACTTTACAAACATCAACCGTACGAACATCAATATCCCCATTGCTGGCGATGCCACACTGCGCTGATCTATTACGCGCAACCATCGTGGTACATCCGCACAACTTCAATCAAAGAAGCGTTGTTGCGCGAAAATGCCCAGACAGATTGGCACCCGGAAACGATCAAGACAGGGCGCTATGGGGATTGGCTTGAGAACAACATCGACTGGGCGCTTTCCCGAAGTCGCTATTGGGGAACGCCGCTGCCCATCTGGCGTTGTGAAAACGGCCACGACATCTGCGTCGGGTCGCTGAAAGAACTCGGCACTTATTCAGGTTTGGAACTAAGCGCGCTCGATCCGCACCGTCCGTATGTCGATGATGTTGAATGGGCGTGCGCCGATTGCGGTAGCACCATGACCCGCGTTAAAGAAGTTATAGATGGTTGGTATGACTCCGGTGCAATGCCTTTTGCGCAATGGGGCTATCCGCACGTGGAAGGATCACGAGAGAAATTTGAAGCCGCCTACCCGGCCGACTTTATTTGCGAAGCCATAGATCAAACACGTGGCTGGTTTTATACCTTGATGACAATCGGCACTCTCGTCTTTGATGCCAGCTCATATAAGACGGTTCTTTGCTTAGGGCATATCGTTGATAAAGATGGCAAAAAGATGAGCAAGCACATCGGCAACGTCCTAGAGCCGATGGCACTGATGGACCAACATGGAGCCGACGCAGTTCGCTGGTTCATGCTCGCGGCAGGTTCACCATGGGCCGCTCGTCGAGTGGGTCACGAAGCGATCAACGACGTCGTGCGCAAGACACTTCTTACCTACTGGAACACCGTCTCTTTTCTCGCCCTCTATGCCAACGCGTCAGACTTCGACCTATCTCAAGCCCCGATGCTCGAGGATCGCCCTCTGATGGATCGTTGGATTTACTCTGATCTTCAAGCGTTGATCGTGGAGGTCGATCAGTCGCTCACGGATTTCGACACTCAGCGGGCAGGTAAAGCTCTGGCTACTTTTATAGATGACCTCTCCAATTGGTATGTGCGCCGGTCGCGCCGACGTTTTTGGGATGGCGATCCTGCTGCACTGGCGACCCTTCATGAAACTTTACGGACGCTCACGATGTTGTTGGCGCCAATGATCCCTTTTATAACCGAGCATGTGTGGCAAGAACTCATTCGTCCCGTGGAGAAGACTGTCGCAGAATCCGTTCACCTGGCAGACTTTCCAGAGGCTGACCTTGCCGCAATCGACAAGAAACTCTCGGCTCAAGTGGCGCAAACCCGGCGGATCGTAGAACTAGGTCGCGCCGCACGAGCAGAATCAGCGGTCAAGATCCGTCAACCATTGCAGCGGGCACTCATCTCTGCCGCCGGTTGGAGCGACCTTCCTGCGTCAATGAAAGAGCAGATCGCGGATGAACTCAACGTCCTAGACCTTGAGGACATTGCAGAAGCCGATGGCGACTTGGTCGACGTCAGCGTCAAAGCCAATTTCCGGACCCTCGGTGCCAAATACGGGGCGGATGTACAGGCAATTGCGACCGCAATTGTGACGGCGGACCCTGCGGAATTGGTGAGAACCATACGGGCGCGCGGTTCCATGACAATCTTGGGGTCGATAGAGATAGACGTCGACGATCTAGTTATTACAGAAAAACCCAAAAGCGGATGGACTGTTTCAAGTCACGATGGGGAGAGCGTGGCAATAGATCTGGCCATGTCCGCCAACCTCGTCGACGCCGGTCACGTACGCGAAGTTATTCGCTTTCTGCAAGAGGCCCGTAAGAATCAAGGGTTCGATATTAGCGATCGGATCACTGTCTTCTGGAATGCCAATCCTGTTGTTCTAGCCGCGATCGAATCTGCAAGAGATCACATTTCGCGAGAAGTTCTGGCGCTGTCGATCATGCGCGACGAATCTTTGGATTGGGGTCAGAACGAATTGGGATTCTGCGCCACTTTGGCGAAGGTGTGAACTTCTTAAAGTCGCGCTACCAAGGGAATAGCAAGTTGAACGACAAAGAATAGAACGAGGAACGACAGATCCAAGCTCACGGCACCCAGCCGCAAAGGGGGAACAAAACGGCGAACAAAGGACATTGGTTTGTCCGTGATGGCGTAGATCGCCTCAACTACAAAGAGCAGTGGACCACTCGGGCGCCAACTCCGCGAAAACATCCGTATGTAATCGAGTATCAGCCGTCCCAGAAGAGCAAAAAGGAATAGCCGTAGAACCGTGACGAGCACGCCACCTACATTCAACATTGTCAGCTCTGATTGAAGAAACTTGCTTCAGCAGCTGCAGCTTTATCTTCGCTACTGACTCTTATATTTGCTGGCGAAAGAAGGAATACTTTTGAGGTCACTCGTTCGATTGTTCCGTGATGGCCAAAGACAAGTCCACTCGCAAAATCGACAAGACGTTTTCGTTCGCTCTCTTCCATGTCACTCAGATTCATGATCACAGGGTTGCCAAGGCGATAATGTTCGCCCAGGGTCCGAGCTTCGTTATAAAAACGGGGATGAATTGTGACAATGCGGTCTAGAACTGGAAGATCCAATTGCATGGAAACCATCTGGTTGTCGGGCACACGAGTAGGAGAAATCGCTTCACGGGTCCTGATCTTTGTATCTGGTTGACGAACGTGAGGAGTTCTCACTTCAATTTCTTTAGGAGTCTCCTCTTCGGGATCATCCATCAGACCGAGATAGTTCGCAACCTTGCGCAATGCATTAGCCATAAAGAGAAGGCTACAGGGGGCTCGTGCGGGATCCGAGGATTGAGCTGCCTATACGTACATGTGTCGCACCATGGGCAATCGCGCTCTCGAAATCCTGACTCATGCCAGCAGATAGAGCCGACGAATCTGGGAATTGTCGGCGAAAATCACTATGAATCAAGGCCAATCGTGCAAAGGCGCTTTCCGGATCCTCATCTAATGGGGCCACAGCCATCAGCCCTTCCAGTCTCAAATTGCCACACGTGAGGATCGATTCTGCCAACGGCGCTAGCTCTGAGGGAGTTGCTCCCCCACGTCCGACGGAATTATCCAGGCTCACTTGTATGAAGACCGACATTTTCTTCTCGAGTGCGATCGCTCGATTGAGAAGCAGGGCATGGCGCACATTATCGAGAGAATGGACGACATCTGCCCACCGGGAAATTGAGTGAATTTTGTTGCTCTGAATCTGCCCTTGAAAATGCCAGGTGCCAGGCACCCCGTGCGATTTTTCTGCGCCTTCGTTGTCTCGATTCTCCCCGAAATTCTTCACACCTAAATCTCGGAGGATTTCCACATCAGAAACTGGATAGGTCTTTGTCACTGCGATCAACGTGATCTCTTCGGCCTCACGCCCCGCTGCATTCGCGGCCTTGACCACCCGCTCTTGGACTTGGTGCAGCGCCTGTGCAATCTCTAAAGATCGGGAGATCAGAGCCATATGACACCGGCCTGGCGCCCGGTTATCCCATCTCGTCGATAGGAGAAATAGTCGGCATTTTCCACGGTGCACAGATGAGATTGTGAAGTGTGAACTCCCCTATTAGTGAGTTCACCGGCTAAAGCCGTGGGAAGATCCAATGCAAGAGCGCCATCGCTTGTCTTTGAGCGAGCCGCGGAATATTGATCACCAACTTCTTGGTAGACGTCCGACCCAACTTCATAACAACGACCGCAGATCGAAGGCCCAAGGTGCGCGCGGATACTTGTGGCGCCCATTGCCTCCATGAGCGCCAGGACTTTATCCGTAATGCCATTGACCAACCCTCGTCGGCCAACATGCACCGCCCCAATGCAAGCAGACATTTCATCCCAGAGCAGAAGGGGTATGCAATCGGCAACGAGAACCGCCAGGGCAATTCCCGATTGTTGAGTCACGAGCGCATCCGCAATAGGTTCAACCGCGGGAATTCCATCGACCACAACAACAGTGTCCCCATGTACTTGCGACATAAAGGCGGTAGGACCGACTGCGTCGGTGAGTAATTCTCGATTCAATCGAACGGATTCGCCATCGTCTCCCACATGGGAGGCAAGGTTGAAACTTCCGTACGGTGGCTTGCTGACCCCACCGCTGCGATCGGTGAAACGAGTTGAAACCAAAATAACTACTTCATGAAATCAGGGACGTCGATCTCGTCTTCAGCGATGAGTTGCTCGAAGGTAACGCGCCGCTTAGCAGCGAATTCGTCCTCGGGCATGTCCAATGCCACGAAGAGTGGATCATTGGTTGGGATGGGATCGGCATGCCCGTTCAAAGCAGCAGCGTTGATGACCGGCATCGCCACCTTCTTTGGGGTTCCTCCTTCAAAACCTGCAGCAATGACCGTGATACGCACCTCATCCCCTAGGGCGTCATCAATGGTGGTGCCAAAAATGATCTTGGCATCTGGATGTGCGGCAGCTTGCACGAGTTCGCAGGCCTCATTGATTTCGAAGAGCCCGAGATCTGAACCCCCGGCAACGGAGAGCAATACTCCCATTGCGCCATCAATTGATGCCTCAAGAAGTGGGCTAGATATTGCCAACTCAGCCGCCCGCAGCGCACGGCTTTCGCCACGAGCCGAACCGATGCCCATAAGGGCTGAGCCAGCGTCGGTCATAATACTTTTGACATCAGCAAAATCTAGATTGATCAAACCCGGTTGCGTGATGATCTCTGTAATTCCTTGTACACCGGAAAGTAAAACTTGGTCGGCGCTCTTAAATGCCTCAACTGCAGTGATCGAACGATCAGAGATGGCCAGCAAACGATCATTTGGAATAATAATGAGAGTATCAACTTCAGTGCGGAGTTCATCGATACCTTCATCCGCCTGCCTCGCACGAATCCTGCCTTCAAAAGAAAAGGGACGCGTGACAACACCAATCGTGAGTGCACCAAGTTCGCGAGCAATTTTTGCAACGATAGGAGCACCACCAGTGCCGGTGCCGCCGCCTTCGCCTGCAGTAATGAAAACCATGTCCGCGCCACGTAGCACTTCTTCAATCTCATCGACGTGATCAAGGACTGCTTCGCGTCCTTTCTCAGGTGAGGCTCCTGCACCAAGCCCACGAGTCAATTTCCTTCCAATATCTAATTTCACATCAGCATCACTCATTAATAAATGCTGCGCATCGGTATTGATAGCAATGAACTCAACACCCTTGAGTCCAACATCTATCATTCGGTTGACAGCATTAACCCCACCGCCACCAATGCCGACTACTTTGATGACCGCCAAATAATTTTGTGGTGAAGCCACGATGCGTCCTCCTTGTAAACCATGAACCTCAAGTTGAGAATCATGGTTCTCTCTCTTTGTGAGGCGACCGTAGAGGCAGAAGATGCGCTAAGCAAATACCGACACGTTCTCTACGCAACTGATTACATGTAAGTAAAAAAATTTACTTGACGATGGGCGCATACGGTGCAGAGAGATCCATCTCCGAGATCTGTGCGTTTTCAGGAAGTGCAATAAGTGCTTGATATACCTTTACTTTTAAGGCCATATTGCTGCTATCACCCCATGTGACTTGGAGGATCTTTGCATTGACCCTCGACGTGTCCTTGATAGAGAGGGTGGCGGAATTCAAACCGGAGAGAGAGATTCCCAGCAGTTTGGATTTCATAGTGGGGGGCAGCGCAGTCAAGATTGAGAGTGCAAAGAGTGCAGTGGGATGATCTTTGGCAGATACAAATGGAAGAGTTGCGGAAACAAAATTGGGAAGGTCGAAGACACGTCCTGAAGCATCCAATAATCTTCCTTGGAATCTGGCCACTGGTGTCCGCGGCCACACGCGGATGGTTGCCCTGCCATGAATCCAATCACGTGCCACCGTTGAATGATCTATCCATGCAATTTTCTGCAAGGCCACGCTGACAACTCGCGGTTCGAGGCGCGCCAACTTTTCGCCTTGAGTAATCTGCGAGGCGCTCTCGATTACGTTCGCATCAGATTGTGTCGATGCTCCAACTACCCTGATCTCTTTCACAGTAAAAACCGAAGACCAACCTAGAAGGTAGGCACCGATCGAGAGTAGGAAAATCAAAAGGAGAGCGAGTACTTTGCTTTTCCGGCCAACACCTCGAGATTTGGCCACCATTACAGTTTCTGATACTTCTTATCAAGTGCATCGACAACGAGTGGCGCCAATGAACTCACATCCCCGGCTCCCAATGTCATGATGACATCGCCCGGCTTTGCCTCCTGGCAGATTGCTTCGATGGTTCCAAGGAAGTTTGGCTCGAAAATTCCATGTTTCATTAATTTTGTAATTGACATACCCGTTACTCCTGGAATTGGCTTTTCGCTCGCACCATATACTTCAAGAACCCAAACAAGGTCGGCCAAGTCAAGGGCCTGGGCGAATTCAGCGGTAAACGCCCGAGTGCGGCTGTATCGATGCGGTTGGAAGATGACCAGCACCCGGCCGTCAGTGGCATAGCGACGTGCGGCGATAAGAGTTGCTCTGATCTCAGTCGGATGATGACCGTAATCATCGATCACACGTATGCCGTGGACTTGTCCTTTGAGTTCGAAACGTCGGCCTGTGCCGCGAAAAGTGGCCAACCCAGCGAGCAAGGGTGAGACGGGAAGGTCTACAACCAGTCCGGCCGCCAGTACAGCTGCCGCATTAAGCAGATTGTGATGGCCGGGTATCTGAATTTCGATATCCCCGATTGTCCTTCCGTGCCAGAGGGCGCGGGCCTTAGACCCGCCAGGACTCAATTCGATCTGGTCTATGCGTAGGTCGGAGAGTTCACTGACCCCATAAGAGAATTTCTCGCAGTGCGTTGTGCTCGAACAGAGCGTCCTTGCTCCTTCGTCGTCGTTGCAATAGACCAAGAATCCTTCAGGAGAAATAGTTTCTATAAATGCTTTGAAGGCCTCGACCACGGATTCTGGGGTGGCGAAATAATCAACGTGATCGTGTTCAATGTTGGTGATGATTGCTCCGTACGGGTGATAGGCAATGAAGGAACCATCGGACTCATCTGCTTCGGCGATGAAAAAATTCCCGGTCCCACGATGTGCATTAGAGCCCGCCGTCGTAAGCGTCCCACCGATCGCAAATGAGGGGTCCTCCCCACAACTTTGCATTGCGACGGTCAGCATGGAAGTTGTCGTGGTTTTACCGTGGGTTCCAGCGATGGCAATGCTCTTTGAGCCAGACATGAGGATTGCCAAAGCTTGCGCTCGGGACAATTGTGGTATCCCCAACTGGCTCGCTTTCATCCGCTCTGAATTCTCCACCGATATTGCGCTTGAGAACACTAGGAAGTCGGCACCTTCTACGTTCTCGGCACGGTGGCCAATAGTTATTCCAATACCAACAGCTCGCAACGCAGAAAGGACTGTCGATTCTTTGACATCGGATCCGGTAATCGCTATTCCGTCAGATGCCATGATCCGCGCCAAACCACTCATCCCCGCACCGCCGACGCCCACGAAGTGAACGCGTTTGCCCGCTAGATCTTTTAACGTATAGGTCACGGACGTTTCTCCGAAAGCGCTCTTTGCATAAGACCAACAATGTTATCTGCTGCACCGAGATCGCGGCTCAAACCTTTCATCGACGTCTTTCTTGCCCGAGCAATCAACGTATCGAAGTTGGCGGTGAGCCAGTTCGCGCTGAACTCCCGCTGCGAAATTACAATCGCTCGTCCGGCTGCAACCAGATAATCTGCATTTCTCGCCTGTTCGCCGTTTCCGATGGGCAACGGAATGAAAATCGCCATGCGCCCGAGGGCACCAGTCTCGGCACAAGTGACAGCGCCGCTTCTAGCGATAATGAGATCAGCGGCAAGGTAGGCAGTTGCCATGTCGATGATGTATGGAGTTGGTGTGTAATTGGGAATGCTCTCTGGCAAGGGATTTTTTGCTCCCACAGAATGCAAGATCTGCACCCCATGCGAAGTCAGATAAGGAATAGCCACCGCGACCTCTCGGTTGATGGAAGCCGAACCCTGCGATCCACCCAGAACGAGGAGGGTGGGGCGGTCTACATCCCAGCCCAAACGGTGCTTGGCTTGTATTCGCGCCTCCTCCCAATCACTTGATGCGCTCTCGACTGCGGCATGTACATCTTGCCGAAGAGGCAAACCGGTGACGTTCGCTTTCGAGAATTTCCCCTTCTGGACAGGGCGGGCAATTGCCAGATAGTCGGTAAGAATTGCGCCAAGTCGATTAGCCCAGCCAATTGTTGCATTTGCCTCGTGGACGACAATGGGCACCTTCTCCAATCGCGCCGCAAGATAGGCCGATGCTGATACGTAACCCCCAAAACCAACAACCAAGGAAGAGCGAGAAATAATCACACGTGCCTCGGCTACCGCTTTCCATAAATTCCACGGCAAGCGGAGAAAATCGGCATTGAGAGAGCGCGGCAAAACCACTTTCGGAATTCGGCGGAGTTCAAACCCTGCTGCAGGGACAAGGGAGTTTTCGAGTCCTTCCAAAGTGCCGATAAATACGGATCGATCCCCGGGGTAGATAGCCCTCCATTGTCGTGCGACTGCCAGAGCCGGTTCGACGTGGCCAGCGCTCCCGCCCCCGGCAAAAACTATTGTTCTCACAGTTTTCGGATTCATTTTCTTCTTCTCGAATTCGCGGGCGCGATCTCAAGATCGCGTCGCGCAGCCCCCAGCACGAAACCCAAAGCTAAGAAGGTCGAAAGCAGAGAAGATCCTCCATACGACAAGAGCGGTAACGTCACACCGACCACAGGTAAGACGCTAGTAGCCGAACCAATATTCATAATCGTCTGCACGGCAATCCAGCATCCAATTCCTGCACACGTGTAACGCACCATTGGGTCATTAGCTCGGATCGCGATCCTAAAAATTGAGAAAATAAGAGCCGAAAAAAGAAGGAGGACGGCAAGCGTCCCCAAGAGTCCTAACTCCTCACCTAACACTGAAAAAATAAAATCTGTATGTGCCTCGGCGAGATTGCCCCATTTCTGTCGACTAGCACCAAGACCCACCCCAAAAAAACCCCCGCTTGCCAATCCCATGATGCTGTGTGCCGGCTGCCAACCCGTTAACTTGTAGTAAGCCGGGGAAAAAGGGTGAAGAACGACGAGCAGCCGCCTCATCCGATATGGCACCGTGACGATCATCGCTCCCACACAGAGTAATCCAACTATGGATGTGACGCCGATGAGACGTAAAGGAATCCCTGAAACAAAGAGCAACCCCACCAGAATTGTTGCAATTACAGCGGTCGAACCGAGGTCTCCACCGAGCAAAATTAGAACCATAATTGCGATAAAGGCCGGAACCAGCATTGCAATTGTATTCTTCTTGGAAACGCCATTGCGGTCTTGCTTGGACAACATGTACCCCGCCCACAAGATCATAAAGAATTTTGCAAACTCACTGGGTTGGATGACAATCGAACCCACACCTAACCAGTTTTGATTGCCATTCACGGTATGTCCGAGACCTGGAACTTGCGTCATGATCAAAATGGCTGCCGATCCAATCAGCGAAAACCTAGCTAACGTACGCCATCCATTAATCGACATACGAGACGCGACATACCCTAAGGGAATTGCGAGCATAAGAAACAAGAATTGGCGCAGGACGATCGCGTAGGAAGTTCCACCGGTTTCAAGGGAATGAACCGACGAGGCCGATAAGACCATAACTAATCCAAGGCCAGTCAAGGCTGCAGTACTGCCAACCAGGAGATAGTAGGAACTTATGGGTTTGGAGAGAAAGTTCCCGGATCTCATGCTGATGCCACCAATTTAAGGACAGCTGCAACGAACTGATCGCCTCGGTCTGCATACGAGATGAATTGATCCATGGAAGCACAAGCTGGTGCCAGCAGCACCGTATCTCCGGAGATTGCTAGATTCTTCGCCGCAAGAATCACCCGTTCCATTAGTGAATATCCACCACCAGTCCCTGCTTCCACACGTACCAATTTCACCTGAGGTGCCTGTGATTCCAATTGCGCTCCGATTAATTCGCGATCTTCGCCAATCAAAATTGCTGCTTTGATCCGTCCTTTGCTCCTGCTGATCAGATCTCGCATGTCGGCGCCTTTAGCCAGGCCGCCAGCTATCCAGATAACAGAGTGCTGGGACATCAATGATGCGGCAGCGGCATGCGGATTGGTAGCCTTTGAATCATTTATCCACTTGATTCCATCTCCTTCGAAGACCGTTTCAATACGGTGTCGGCCTGGATAGAAATCACGGAGTGCTTGGCGAATCACATCATGCGGAACTCCGACGCTCCTGGCCAAACCCGCGGCCGCTAAGGCATTAGCCACATTGTGCGGTGCGCTCGGATGCACATCTTCCAATTCAGCAATGAGCGAGGCCTCATCCGGGTCTGTCACGAATGCCCGATCAACCAATATATTCTCAACAACTCCGAGTTCGCCTTCGGAGGGCGTATCTAACGAGAAGAAAACCTTGCGGCCTTTCCAATGCTGCGTCGAGCTGACAACCACGCCATCGTCCGCATTGAGAATTGCCAACTCGGAACGATCTAAAATACGCAACTTAGCAGAGGTATATTCGGAGAAACTGCCATGCCAATCGACATGATCATCTGCAATATTCAATATTGCCGTGGAGAGGAACTCGGGGAGATTGCTCCACCGCAATTGAAAAGATGAAAGCTCGATCACGAGAAAGTCATGTGCACTCTTAGCCGTTACGGCTTCTATAACCGTGTCGCCAACATTCCCGCAAGCCACGGCTTTTCGTCCATCTGCTTGAAGCATCGCTGCTGCCATTTCAACAGTTGTTGTCTTGCCATTTGTTCCGGTGACGCCCAACCATCTCTGATTCGGCGCATATTCACTCCGAAGTTGCCAGGCGAGATCAATCTCGCTGATGATCGGCACGCCACTTGCTCGAAGTCTCTCTATAAGCGGGTGATGAAGCCGCCACCCCGGTGACACCACGGCAAGATCCCAAGGAAGTTGAGATGCCATCTCTTCAGAAACATATCCAGAGACTTCTGCCTGTGCCGTTTTCTCATCGAAGATGGAGACGTTTACTTCCCGGTGGCGTAGAACGCGGGCTACCGCCAGTCCGGTCACACCAGCCCCGAGTATGAGGGCGCGTTTGCCGGCTAACTCGAATGTTGTCACTGCTACCTCGCCACCCACTGCGCATAAAACAAGCCCAGACCCAATGCCACGGAGAGGCCAGCGATGATCCAAAAACGTAGAACTATCGTTACTTCCCCCCACCCGAGTAGTTCAAAGTGATGTTGCAAGGGGGCCATTCTAAATACCCGTTTCCCGCCGGAGATCTTGAAGTAGAGCCGTTGAATGATCACAGATAAAGCAATGAGCACAAAGAGGCCGCCGAGGGGTACGAGCAATAACTCGGTTCGCAAAGTCGCGGCCAATCCGGCCAATGCGCCTCCTAAAGCAAGTGAACCCGTATCCCCCATGAAAATCTTGGCAGGAGAGGCGTTCCACCAGAGGAAACCGGTACATGCTCCCGCAAATGATGCTGCTAGAACAGCAAGATCCAAGGGATCTCTGACTTGATAGCAATTGATACCAGGCGTCACTCCGCATCCCTCGCCGAATTCCCACACTCCAATCAGTACAAACGCGAGGAAAGTCATTACGGAAGCACCTGTGGCTAGACCATCCAATCCATCAGTGAGATTGACGGCATTGCTGGTACTTATCACCATAAAAACAATCCAGATAACAACAAGAATGGCACCCAATTTCAAGGATGTGTCTCGAACTGTCGAAAGGTGCAAGGACAAGGGCGTAAGACCATCTCGATCGGGAAAGTGGACACCGAGGGCCCCGAATATTGCGGCGAAAACCGCTTGACCCAAGATCTTCTGTCGACCGGTTAAACCCAAGGACTGCTGCCGTGAAACTTTCAGCCAATCATCAAGAAAACCCAGAAACCCGAGAGAAAGGACCAGACCCATCACCAAGAGAGCCGAGACGCTGATCGCCACTTGGGTCAATGCGTGACTGACGGCGAACCCGAGGAAAGATGCCAGAATGATGATGATGCCGCCCATGGTCGGCGTTCCGCGTTTGGTGTGATGGCTGCTGGGACCGTCATCGCGAATAATTTGACCGTAACCTCGACGGGCCAGAGAACGGATAAGCACCGGCGTTCCAAAAAGACTCACGAACATGGAGAATGCACCCGCAATCAAAATCTCTCTCATTCGTTCAAGCCTTCTCTCTCATTCCAAACCCGTTCAATCTCCTGGGCCAATTCTTCCATCTTCTCAGCTCGCGAGGCTTTAACTAGAACTACATCGCCAGGAGCGAAATGTTCAACTAGGTCCAAGGCCTCTACTTGCGTCTGGCAATAATGGATATTGAGGTCACTATCAGGTGAAAGGTGTAATCCGTACTGATCTGCTCCAACTGCCACAAGATGATCTATCCCCATACTCTCTGCAAGGGTGCCAACTAAAGCATGTTCTTCGGAAGATGATCCACCTAGTTCGTGCATCTTCCCCAGGAAAGCCCAAGATTGGCCGCCGCGCTCTTGAGCAAAAAGCGAGAGTGTCTTCAAAGCCGCAGCCGTCGATTCTGGATTGGAGTTGTAGGCATCATTAATGAGGAGGAGATCCCTCAACTCGTGAAGTTCCATCCGCCATTTACTCTGAATTTCGGCCGTGGACAAACCGCTGGCGATGACTTCCAACGGGACATGCAACGCGGTAGCAACGGCCGCTGCAGCCAGGGCATTGGGAATTTGATGGGCCCCAATTAATCGCATCCCAACTGCTGCTCGACCCTCTGGTGTCACCAAATCAAAGTGCGACCTACCTTCGCGAATCTCCACGTCTGTTGCTCGAATATCAGCTTCATGAGTTTCTCCGAAAGTCAGGAGAGAAAGGTCGCGCCCTTCCGCCATCTTCGGCGTAAATTCGTCATATTGTCCGAGAATTGCGATTCCACCTCGATGCACTCCTTGGATCAATTCAGCTTTTGTTGCAGCGATGGCAGCGAGCGTTCCGAATTCACCCAGATGTGCTGTGCCAACTTTGAGAACCACCCCGATATCCGGAGATGCGATTGAGCAGAGTGCCGCGATGTCACCAGGGTGGCGGGCGCCCATCTCAAGAATGCAAAATCGAGTTGACTCGGAACAATGGAGCAATGTGATGGGAAGACCCAGCTCATTATTGAAGGAGGCATGGGTAGCAACGGTCTCACCATGAAGAGCAAGAATCCATGCCATCAAATCTTTCGTGGTTGTCTTTCCCTGCGAACCAGTGATGCCGATGACGATCATGTTGGTTAAAACTCGCCTTACGTATTCTGCGAGCAAGGCCAATGCGACGAGTACATCGGCAACAACAATGCAAGGTCCATCAATCACCCGGGCGGAAATCACAAGAACGACACCGTTGTGCAAAGCCTCCCCAGCAAATTCATGGCCATCTCGATGTTCACCTTTAAGGGCTATGAAGATTCCTCCGGCAATTACATCTCGTGAATCAAATGAGGCTGGGCTTTTAATCAATAGAGATGGCGGTGCATGCAACTCTCCGTGCACGATTGAAGCAATCTCGCCAGCAGTTAACTCAATCATCGTCGGCCCTCGATGGCTGCCGCAAGAATGACTCGGTCATCAAAGGGAAGAATGACACCAGCAATTTCCTGTCCCACTTCATGCCCTTTCCCGAGAACAATCACAATATCGCCGTGGTCGGCTTGTGCTACGGCGTACTCAATCGCCTTCTTGCGATCGATGATCTCCATGCTCGGGGACTGGACTATGAGCGATTCCGTCATCTCGCTCAATATCAACTCTGGATCTTCCGATCGCGGATTGTCACTGGTGTACACGGCCACGTCACTGCCCTGCGATAAGGCTCTCCCCATCAAAGGCCGCTTAGATTTGTCGCGATCTCCGCCACATCCAAGTACCGCTATCACTCGCCCAGATGTCATTTGGTGGCACGCCGCGAGCACCCGAGTCACAGCATCTGGTGAATGCGCATAGTCGACAAAAGCGCTGAACTCTTGCCCTAGATCAACCAACTCGAACCGCCCCGCGGCACCGGTGAGTCTGGGAAATATCTCCTGGATATCGATCGGGTCGATCCCACTCTCATACGCGATAGCTACTGCCATGAGAGCGTTGTCCAAGTTGTACTCACCATGAAGCGGGAGGAGAGCCTCGATCAGAATGCCACCGTCTCCGCGGATGGCGACGTCACTCCCACGCAGATGAGGTTGATACTTATCAATACTCCAATTTGCTCGCGCTGATTGTCGCGACACCGTGACTACCGGAATTTCTGTCATGTCTGCTAGCCGGCGACCGTAGGCGTCATCAATGTTGATGACCGCGCGATCGGCGTATTCGAAAGAGAACAGGCGGGCCTTGACAAGGAAGTACTCGTCCATCGTATGATGAAAATCGAGGTGATCTTGACTCAGATTGGTAAATCCAGCCACAGCAAAATGGGATCCACGGATTCGCTCCAATGAGAGAGCATGGCTGGATACCTCCATTGCGAAATTCCGCACGTGTCGCTCGCGCATGGTTGCTGCCAACGCCTGAAGATCGCAACTTTCGGGGGTCGTTCTGACACTGGCAAGCACCTCATCTCCAATGCGAGTCTCAACCGTTCCTATTAGACCGCTTTCACGGCCGGCCTGAGTCCAAATTTCGTGAAGTAATGTCGTTGTCGTCGTCTTTCCATTGGTTCCCGTAATGCCGACAGAGAACATGTCTCGCATGGGCTCGTTGTAAAACCAAGCACTAAGGTTTCCAGCAGAACGCCGCGGATCACTAACGACAAGCGTAGGTAAATCGGTAACCAAAGTCGCCCCATAAGAATCGGTGAGTACCGCTCTGGCGCCGTGCATCTTTGCCTGGCGAGAATAGCTGGCTCCATGAACACGGGCGCCTGGAAACGCCAGGAAGATGTCCCCTTTTTCGATCGCGGAGCTGTTGTGCGACATTCCCGTGATAATCAGATCTGCGTCAGGATTAACCACCCCGACGATTGCGGCAATTTCTGAGAGGGATCTTTCGGTCGGCGACAGAGGGCGGTCCGTCATTTCTTTCCCTTTGCCAAAATGAGGGTGTTCGCCTTCTGCAGTTGATTCGCATTCAAGGGATAAGGAATAAGCCGTGTTCCCGTAGGAGCCACGTGACGGGATTGAAGGACAAAAGACATCACTTTCTTAAAAACTGGACCGCCGAGCGTGCCACCCCAGTGAATTCCTTTCGGATCCTGAATAGTCACGCTAATGACGTAACGCGGTTTATCTGCCGGGGCAAATCCAATAAACGAAGCGGTGTATCCGCGATAGCAGTGACAGGTGTCGTCCACACGGTTTGCAGTCCCCGTTTTTCCGGCTACCCGATACCCCGGAATCGCCGCCTCGGGTGCAGTTCCATTGGCAGAGACAACACTCTCCATCATCAGACGCATTTTGCCGGCCGTGGCCGCGCTAATTACCTGCACGCTCTCACGTGCAGCCGCTGGCGTGAAGTGACCGCTCTCATCGCTGGTACCTGCAATAACCGTCGGCGACACACGAACGCCATCGTTGGCAATAGTCGCAAATATGCTCGTTGCCTGCATCGCAGTCAATGAGTACCCCTGTCCGAAAGCGACTGTTGGAGCAGTTGTTCCCGTCCAGTTGGCGACGTTCGGCAAGACGCCATCTGATTCACCAGGTAGCCCAGAACCAGTCGTACTTCCCACGCCGAATTTTCGCAGGTAGCTGTACAACACATTGTTATTCAACTTTTCTCCCACTTGTATTGCACCAACGTTACTTGATTCAGCCAAAATCCCCGTGGTGGTGAGGTACTCCGTGGGGTGCTTTGCATGGTCATGAAAGAGCGTTCCCCCCACCTTGAAACCATAAGGGACTGTAAAAACAGTGGAGGGGGTGACTTTCTTCTCCTCAATTGCAGCCGAGAGCGTCATTACCTTGCCCGTTGAACCAGGTTCGTAGACGTCCTGCACCGATGGATTCCGCATTGCCTGCAGAGAGACTGTCTTAGTGTTGTTTGGATCAAAAGTAGGCGCGGTTGCGTGTGCCAGAATTTCGCCGGTTTTGGGATCCTCGACGATGACAGTCCCGCTGATCGCATGATCTGCTTTTACTGCTTGAGTGATCGCCTCTGATGCAACCCACTGTATGTCACGATCAATCGTCAACCTCAAAGTTGTGCCGGCTTTAGCAGTCACTAATACCTGTTGGGACCCGGGAATTTGTGCTCCGTACCCATAGGCGTACATGTACTTGCCATCTGTGCCCGACAGTTCCGAATTACGACTAGATTCCAAACCCGTCGCACCTACCCCGGCTTGATTCACAAATCCGACAAGGGAGGCGATTAAAGAGCCAGAGGGATACTCGCGGGTGTAAACACGCTCGGCATAGAAACCATAGATCTTTTTGGTCGAATCTTTCCGACTCAAACTCAGGTTGTAATTGGAAAGTGCGCTTTCGAGAGCGTTCCACTGGGCCGGAGTGACATCCCGAGCAACCATATTCCAGAGACGCTTGCCAGTTATCTCCTTCTGGATATCCGCCGCTGGCAGGGAGAGGATTGGCGCAGCAATTTCCGCCGCCCTTGCCGGGTCTTGTATCAGAGTTTGATCAACCACGACGTTGACCGCAGCGACGCTTCGAGCGAATGCGACTCCGTTGATGTCGGTGATGGCCCCGCGCGGCGCAAGCATGATAGTTGTCCGTGACATCTCATTTGCTGCCCGCAGCGCATAAGTCTTGGCTTGAACCGCCTGAATATCTACCAGACGCAATGCGAAGAGTAGGAGAAAGATCATCACGATTACAATCAGCCAGCGAATACGATCGCGTGCCAATGAGAAGTCGCCCATTCCTATCCCTTTGTTCGCGCAGGGTTAATCGGTGAGGTTGTCAGCGTTAGGAAGCGAGGACTTTGCGAGGCAACCATGCCAAGGGCTTGCGCGTGGGCGGCCAGTTCCTCTGGCGAGGATGCCAGAGTGATTTCTCGAACTACTGCTTCCCTTTGATCGCTCAAAGTTTGAACCTGCAACTGCAATTTATGTAACTTGAAAGCATCTTGTGCCAGCAAAGTGTTAATTGCCAATAACATGAGCAGACCTAGAACTCCGACGAAGGAGACGAATGCTACGAAGTATTTGTGGTCAACCTGTTTCTTGGTTACTTCCGTCGGTACCAATCGAAGCGTGGATCGGGATGGTCTCTCAGCGACAAGTTGTTTAACTCGGGTGACTGAAGGAGCTAGAGAAGTAATAGCCATTAAGCGGCCACCCTTTCAATAGCCCGGAGACGAGCGGATTGAGATCTCGGATTCTCTTCGCTCTCGTTCTCTGATGCGGTTTCACTACTCTTGATAACGAGCGCAAACTTGGCTGCAAACTCTGGCAGTTCAACTGGCAATTCACGCGGCGAACTTGATGCGGCCGCTCTTACAAAAATCTCCTTAACAATTCGATCCTCTAACGATTGAAATGAGATCACGATCAAACGACCGCCGACCATTAGTGCCTCAAGCGAAGCCGGAACGGCACGAGAGAGAGCCCCTAACTCATCGTTGACCGCAATACGCAGGGCCTGGAACGTACGTTTTGCCGGGTTGCCACCGGTACGACGTGTCGCCGCCGGAATATTTTCTTTTACGAGTGAGGCAAGGAATGCCGTTGAATTTAGGGGCGCAATATTTCTTTCACGGATTATGGCATCAACTATCCGTGGGGCAAATCTCTCTTCACCATATCGGCGCAGAATCGAAATTAATTCATCTCGACTCGAATTATTGAGTATATCTGCTGCCGTCTGACCTTGACTCCGGTCCATTCGCATATCTAATGGCGCATCCTGCGAATAGGAAAATCCTCGTTGAATTTCGTCAACTTGCATAGATGAAATTCCTAGATCAAGAAGAATGCCACTCACTTTTTTGAAACCGGCGTCTTCAATAACCTCGAGGATCTCATCGTAGACGGCATGAAAGGGACGGAATCGCCCTCCGAATATTGCCAAACGAGAAGTGGCAATCTCAAGTGCCTCAGGATCGCGATCAATTCCAATCACAATCAAGTTGGGAAATTTCTTCAATAGAGCTTCTGAATGACCGCCCAGTCCGAGAGTCGCATCAACGACAACCGGTATTTCAGATTTTTCAATTGCTGGAGAAAGCAGAGCAACGCAACGATCCAGCATTACAGATACGTGCTGTGCCACTTCTCCCCCACTTTCGTTTCGTATGCGTCTTGGTAATCACTGCTGGTCTATCTCCTCTGGTCACCGCCGGCCGACGGAACTTTCTGTAGCGGCGCCGGGGAAGTGGTGCCGCTACATAAGGTCGGCGGTGGCCACAAGAGAGAGCCACAACATTTATTTAGAAAAGGCCTGGGAATACCTCCTCTGAAACATCAGCAAAACCCTTTTCGCGATCGGCGAGGTAAGCACGCCATGAAGTCGCATCCCAAATTTCCACACGAGTATTCGCACCTATAACGACACACTCTTTTTCTAACGCGGCATATGTCCGAAGCCCTTGAGGAATCGTGATGCGCCCTTGGCGGTCAGGAATTTCATCATGCGCCCCGGCAAACATCACCCGCATGTAATCGCGGGCGGATTTAGCAGTTACGGGCGCCTTGCGCAATTGCTCGGTGATAGTGGCAAACTCCGCTGACGGGAAGACGTAAAGACAGCGTTCCTGCCCCTTTGTAATAACTAAGCCACTTGCTAGTTCGTCGCGAAACTTCGCCGGGAGGATGAGGCGACCCTTCTCATCCAGACGAGGCTCGTGGGTGCCGAGAAACATTTTTCTGGCCCCCTTCCCCAGGTTCCAGGCTAATAATTCCCCACTTTACTCCATTTCTCTCCATTTTCAACCACCTACCCCCATCTCCATCCCCTTTCCTCCTTTTCTCGTAGGGGCAGGGCAAGCGGCATGGGACAAGCCAGAGGGGAATAAGGCAGCGAAGGTAGAAAAGGTAGAAGGGGAAGGCCTTAGCCCAGGCCGTTGCTCAAGAGCACATAAACCAGGCCACCGATCGTCGCATCTACTTTTTCGGGAGTCGCAGCTGTCGGCCTCTTGGCGTTGACAGTTCCTTTGGTATCTGTTGAACCACTACTTGAAAGCATGGACACAAAAAAGAGGCGCGATCCGATCTGCACCTGATGAACAAAATCAAGCACCTTCGCATACGGACCGCTGACCGAGAGTTGAACCGGGATCAAAATAAAATTTGCAGAAGTGATCTTTGAGTTCGTCGTCGTCGTCGATTGCGCGGATCCAGTTGTGGCCACCGAAGGCGAATATGGTTTGGCATCGCTGACAGAAATGGATTTCACGATGATTTGGTGCGAACTCGCGAGGGTATTCAATTCGGTCACGAAAGTTGATATCTGGGCACTTGAGGGAACGGCCACCCGAAGTAAATTTAACTGTTGATTTAGTTTGTCGATGCCTTCGTAGTCTTTCCTCAATTTAACCAACAAGGCCTGACTCGTTGCATTCTGCAATTGAACAGTTGTACGTTTCTGATTGGCATCTGCTATAGCCGACATTTGTGGCTGAATACCTACTAGCCAGCCTCCGCCAATGATCAACACGATTGCGAGAACCGCGCCCATGACCCACGTCTTGTTCTTATTCATGGCTGCCCTACATTTGCAAAACGATGAGTGAACGCAGCCTGGTTAATATGCATCGTAATGTTGACTGAATACGCTCCCGTGTCACTTCGAGTGACCGAACCTGGAGATGCATCTGCGTAACCGGGTAAAGTAGTTAAAGCGTTAAGCCACGTAGGTACTTCGGGTAACGTGGAACTTCTGGCAGTGAAACTCAAAGTTGCAATGCGCGAGCCTTGGAGTGGGGCGGTCGCTTGTGTATATGGGGCAAAAGGTGTTGCCGAATCGATGTTGACGGTGTCGAGAGTGACGTTTGGTGGCAACGTAGCTTGTACTAACGTGAGGTATTGCTCCCAATTAATCTCCGTTGAGGTGCCTACCTGTTGGGCGGCGTGAATATTTGCAATTTCGTTCTGAACTTTCTGCACCTGCCCATATTTTCGCTGTTGCAGCAGAAGCGATGAGGTGTTTGCTTCCTCAATGGAAAGATTCGCTCGGGCTTGTATCGCCTGAGCGCGCACCAAGGCAGTTCCGCCAATCATGAGAATTACGGTCAGAAAAATCATGAAACCCAGTCGGCGATGGATAACTTTTGCATTTCGCGCAAAACGCACCTCAGGCGGGAGAAGGTCTACACGAGATTCGCCTCCGACGGTTAATGACACCCTCTTTTTCGCTCCGATCACGACTGACTCCGAAGAGCAAGTGCAAGTGACACTGAGATTGAAGCCTGGTTCTCTGGCAATTTTGCATCTTTAAGTTTGCGCGACAATGTGATTAATGCGAATGGATCAGCCACTGTCACAGGAATGTGAATCATTTCGCTGAGAGAGTCTGCCAAGCCCGATAATTGGGCTCCGCCTCCGGTTAGTA
>DASVIG010000108.1:0-18134 GCA_036382195.1 Candidatus Nanopelagicaceae bacterium | reverse complement strand
CGCTTCTTGGCAGACCGTGTGCAGACCTTCGGTCTTTACCAGGGCGCGCAACCGCGTGTATTCAGGGCCCATGTTTGCGCGAGTCTTAATCCACTCGGGTTTGCGTTCGATAGGCGTCTCGGCGTTGCGCGCCTCGATGCGCAGTAACTTGCGACCATCTGGTGCGATTGTCATGCACTCACTCGTTTCATGGCCTCATAGATATGGCGTTCGACTATAGGCACAACTTCATCGACCGCAATATCGCGACTGAGTTCTTTGGACATGGACGTGACGCCAGCATCGGCAATGCCACAGGGAATTATCCGGTCAAAGAAGGATAAATCTGGGTTTACGTTAAGGGCGAAGCCGTGCATTGTCACGCCCTTTGCAAATCGAATTCCGATTGCCGCAATTTTTCGATCGCCAAGTTCGTCACGCATCCAGACGCCGGATCTTTCGCAGTATCGCTGTGCATCCAATCCAAATTCATTACATGCGGCGATCAGCGCGGTTTCGATCTCGCGGACGAAGCCAACTACGTCGTGTCGTTTGGCCAGACGGACGATGGGGTAGCCAACAATCTGTCCCGGACCGTGCCAGGTAATCTTCCCGCCTCGATCCACATCGATTACCGGCGTGCCGTCGGTAGGGCGCTCATGGTCAAGAGTGCGACGGCCGGCCGTAAAAACCGAAGGGTGCTGAAGGAGCATCAAAGTACTGGGCCGCAGGCCGGCAGCGATCTCCCCATGCAGCGTGCGTTGAATATGTAACGCTTTTTCATAATCGACGATCCCACTTCGGGCCAACGCGATGGGGGATTCAGGTTTAGCGGACATTAGAAGCACTGACCTAGCCTAAAGGTAGGCTGACCTTCTTACCTCCGCAGAGCAAATTCGAGAGCGAAAGGGTCAAAAATACGTGTCCCAGACCACATCTACGCCTCAGAAGGAACCCAGAAAACCCTACTTCCGGCTCTTACCAGTTAACTCGTGGCATCTACCATCGCAGCAATTGCGGCGCCGACATGGGGGTAATCAAAAGTAAAACCAGCATCCAGAAGGGCTTGTGGCAGAACTCGCTTGGAGTCCAACATTTCGGATGAGAAGCCGCCGAAAGCCAACTTGAGTGCAATCGCGGGAACCGGAAAGAGCGCAGGTCGGTGCATCGCCCGTGCCAGGCTGGCCGTGAATTCCTGGTTTGTTGCAGGATTAGGAGCGGTGAGGTTGATCGGCCCCGACATGGGTCGGACCAACGCGAAGTTGATTGCCCTTATGACATCGTGAAGAGTGATCCAGGACCACCATTGTTTTCCCGATCCGAGTTTGCCGCCTAGACCAAAACGAAAGAGGGGAATCATTCTTCCGAGCGCGCCGCCGGTTGGATCGAGCACCAACCCGGTGCGAAGTTTCACGGTTCGCACATCGCCGGCCAAATCTGCGGCAGCTTCCCATTCTCGACAGACAACCGCAAGAAAATCATCTCCGCCGCGATCTTGCTCTGTGACTGCTCGATTGCCCGTTGCGCCGTACCACCCCATTGCGCTGGATGAGATGAAAACATCTGGCTTCACTGTCGCAACTGCCTTGGCAATGGCCGTTGTGCCCAGCAGACGGGAGTTGAGGATCTCGGCCTTGTACTTGGAAGTCCAGCGTTTATCGCCGACTCCCGCACCTGCTAAATGGATGACTGCATCGACGCCTTCCAAAGCCTTAAGGTCCACGGTTCCGGCTTTGGGATCCCAACTTATTTCGTCGGGAGCCACCGTTGCCCTACGCACTAAGCGTTGAACCGTGTGACCTTCAGATTTTAAATGACCAACGAGTACAGCACCGATAAGTCCAGAGGCTCCGGTGACTGCGATCCGTTGTGGAGGCTGCATCAGAGGCCGAGATCGGCTTCAAAAGCTCCAGTTTCAAGTCGTTCTTTCAAGGTTACTAAGAATCGCGCAGCATCGGCGCCGTCAACAACACGGTGATCGTATGAGAGAGCCAGATAGACCATCGAACGGACCGCGATGGTTTCGCCGTCGTCAGCGCCGATGATCACGACAGGGCGTTTGACGATTGCGCCGAGCCCGAGGATTGCAACTTGTGGTTGGTTGATAATTGGCGTATCAAAGAGTGCGCCGCGGCTGCCGGTGTTGGTGATGGTGAATGTGCCGCCACCTAGCTCGTCGGGAGAAATTTTATTATCTCGGGTGCGTGCAGCCAGATCAGAAATCTTCTGAGCAATCCCACCAATATTCAAATTGCCAGCATCACGGATAACCGGGACGAGAAGTCCGCGCTCTGTGTCAACGGCAATGCCGAGGTGCTCGGCTGCATGGTAGGTGATCTGATCGCCATCAACAGAGGAGTTGACGACAGGATGTTGTTTGAGTGCATCGCAGACAGCCACGGCGAAGAAAGGAAGGAAGGTGAGGTTGACGCCTTCGCGGGCTTCAAAGTTGGCTTTTGCACGATTGCGCAGACGAGCAATCTTCGTGACATCGACCTCGATCACCGTTGTCAGTTGAGCGCTCACGTGGAGAGACTCGACCATGCGAGCCGCAATAACCTTGCGCAGACGCGACATTGTCACGGTCTGACCACGAAGAGGAGATCCTGTCGGGGCAGGGGTACGCGCTGGTGCTGCGACAACAGGTGCTGCGACAACAGGTGCTGCGACCGGCTTGATTTCTGCTGCTTGAATATCTTCTTTGCGAATTCTTCCGCCGACGCCGGTGCCTTGAACAGTGCTCAGGTCCACATTGAGATCAGAGGCGAGCTTGCGCACGAGCGGGGTTACATATGCATCTTCCGGTTGTGCGATTGAACCGGTCGTAGGTAGTGCCGAAGTTGGTGCGCTTGCGGCGGGCGCCGGTGTTTCGACTTTTGCTACTACTGCGCTGGTTGAGGATCCAATTACGGCAAGACGGGCGCCTACTGGAACAGTCGTATCGATGGGAACTTCGATGGCCAGGACGATGCCGGCTACGGGGGATGGGATTTCTGTATCTACTTTATCTGTTGAGACCTCTAGAAGCGCTTCATCGACAGCGATAGTGTCACCGACATTCTTCAACCAGCGAGTGACCGTACCTTCAGAGACGGATTCACCCAGCGCTGGCATTGAAATTACGGTTCCTGAACTCGCTGGCGCAGTCGGCGCCGAAGGAGCAACCACAGTTGGTGCAGCAACTGGTGCAACTGGTGCAACTGGTGCAACTGCCACGGGTGCTTGTACAACGACTGGTGCCGGTGGGGTTGGAGTAGTGACAGGTGCCGGTGGGGTTGGAGTAGCGACAGGTGCATCTGCACTGTCGGCGATTACTGCCAATTCAGCACCAACGGGCACGGTCTGATCTATAGCGACAACAATTTTTTGTAAGATTCCAGCAACGGGTGAGGGAATTTCGGTATCAACTTTGTCGGTTGATACTTCCAGCAAGGGTTCATCAACCGCTACATGGTCGCCTTCGGCCTTGAGCCAGCGTGTGACTGTGCCCTCGCTTACGCTTTCTCCGAGCGCTGGCATAGTTACTGAGAATGTCATTGCCTATCTCCTCTTGGTTGCTCGCGTGATTGTAATTGCAATCTCAACCGTGCGCATGCAGGGGTTTTCCTGCAAGGGCCATATGGGCCTCACCCATCGCTTCTGAGAGCGTTGGGTGAGCGTGGATGAGCGGAGCGACGTCATTGGCGCTTGCTTCCCAGTTGAATATTAGTTGCGCTTCGGAGACCAATTCGCCAACCCGAGCGCCGACCATATGGATTCCCAGGACTGGTCCATCCTTCTCTGAGATCAATTTGATGGAACCGGAAGTTCCCAGAATTTGTGCTTTGCCGTTTCCGGCCAGGTCGTAGGTGACTTCAACGATCTCGTGTCCGAGTTCTCTGGCTTTGGCTGATGTTAGTCCGACGGAGGCAACTTCAGGGTCAGAGTAGGTCACGCGCGGGACCCCGTCGTAGTTGATTGGTCGCGGGTTGAGACCGGCGATCTCCTCCGCCACCAGAATACCTTCGGCAAATCCGACGTGTGCCAATTGCAGGGTAGGGATCAAGTCGCCTACCGCCCATACTCCGGCGACGTTGGTTCGACATTTGTTATCTACCATGACGAATCCGCGATCCATCGTGATGCCTTGTTCTTCGTAACCCAAATTGGCAGACACGGGCCCGCGGCCGACAGCTACGAGGAGGAGATCGGCGACAAATTCTTTTCCATTTTCCAGGGTGACTTTCACGGAGTCAGCGGTGAGTGTGGCTGATTGGAACCGTGTACCTAATTCAAAATTGATCCCGCGCTTGCGAAAGGCGCGTTCGAGTTGCTTGCTCGAAGACTCATCTTCAAGGGCAACCAGATGTGGTAATGCTTCAACAATCGTGACATCTGCGCCGAAAGATTTCCATACTGAGGCGAACTCGCAGCCAATAACTCCGCCGCCGAGAACGATCACACTCTTGGGGACGTAGTCCAAAGTCAGAGCATGATCGCTGGTGATGATCCGATTGCCGTCAATTTCTAGTCCAGGCAAGGTGCGCGCGTATGAACCCGTCGCTAGCACGATGTTCTTGCCGATGTATTTCTCGCCGTTGACTTCAACGCAATTTGGTGCAACCAAGCGGCCATGACCCTGGACAAATGTAATGTTTCGAGATTTCACCAAACCTTGTAGACCTTTGTGAAGTTTGGAGACAACGCCGTCCTTATAAGCATTGACTGCATTCATATCCATCGAATTGAATTGGGCGTTGACGCCGTAATGCGCCGCATCGCGTGTGTTGTCCGCGATTTCTCCAGCGTGCAACAGTGCCTTTGTGGGAATGCACCCGCGATGCAAGCAAGTTCCACCAAGTTTGTCGACTTCGATTAACGCTACTGATAAACCCAATTGAGCACCTCGCAGGGCCGCTGCATATCCGCCACTTCCGCCGCCGAGAACAACTAGATCAAAATCAGCCATGGTTGCTTACCTTTCGAATTGAATAGTCATATCTTGCCAGTCCATCGGCACCTCTTTTGACCGCCAAAAGCCTGGCGGCAGGCTCAGTCCAGGAGCGATTCTGCCCACTGCAAAATTGCACGGAGGGCGATTCCAGTTCCCCCCACCGGGGTGTATCCGTGGGCAACGCCGTCGTTATATGCAGGTCCGGCAATATCCAGATGCAGCCATGGGAGATCACTGGGAATGAATTCACGTAAGAAAAGTCCGGCAACGAGCATTCCGCCCATTTTGTCGCCGATATTTGCCAGATCGGCGACCGGGGAATCAAGTGACGCACGTAACTCTTCGGGAAGAGGCATTGGCCAGAAATTCTCACCGCTGCGGGTTGCGGCCTCCAAAAATTTGGCACGGAAAGTTTCATTATTGGTCATGACGGCGCTGGTGCGAGTTCCGAGGGCAACTACTTGAGCGCCGGTCAAAGTTGCGACGTCCAATATGCCATGCAGTGGTTGGCCTTTCTTGCCTACTTCGATTGCTTTGACGAGAGCATCGCCCAAGACGAGGCGACCTTCGGCATCCGGGTTGAGGACCTCGACAGTTTTGCCACCGTACATCGTGATGATGTCACCAGGACGAGTTGCCGTGTCGCTGACCATGTTCTCGGCAAGAGGTGCCCAAGCATCAACTGCAATCGGCAGTTTCAACGCGGCTATTGCAAGAGTCACTGCGCAAATTGCTGCGGCGCCACCCATGTCCGACTTCATTGCTTCCATGCCAAGTCCCGGCTTGAGGTTGAGGCCACCTGAATCAAAGGTGATGCCTTTACCGACCAGGGCAATTCTTTTCTTCGACTTTGACGGCGAGTATGAAATGTGAAGCAGCCGCGGGGGATTAGCTGAACCTTGACCGACGCTACTGATTCCGCCAAATCCTTGGGTACGCAGTTCCTTTTTATCCCAGGAGGAGACTTTCAATCCCACGCGTGACCCATCCAATGCAGCCACTGCTTGGGTCGCCAAATTCACGAAAGAATTCGGCGTGAGATGGCTAGGTGGCATATTTACCAGGTCGCGAACCATCGCTGTATATTTTCCGATTATTTCAGCGCGCTGGGCAAGTTTCTTCGCTTGGGGTTTGCGTGCTAGAGATGTGTGGATCGTTACTGTTGCCACGGGTTCTTTTCGATCCCCCCGTGTGGAACCACGAAAATCATCGAATGAATAGGCGCCTAAAACTGCGCCTTCTGCAATTGCTCCTACTGATTCAAAGTCAGTCGCTGGCAGAGAAAATGCAACGCTTGGATTGCCGGCTAATTCGCGGGTTGCAGCACCAGCTGCTCGCCGGAGCACTTCATGCGGATAGTTCTTCTGATGTTTACCCAAACCGGTAAAGACAATAAGGCGCGTGGTCGTTCCCGGAAATTTAATGACTTCATCACTCTTGCCGGTTGCCCCGACATCCCGTAAGGCTCCAAGGAGGGATTCTGAATCGAGGGCAATCTCGCCCGACTCGATTGCCAGCACCTTTCCCTCTTTCTGGGAAAGACCAACAACGAGTACGTCTTCGGTAACAGCCGTATTAGAGAGATGAATTTTTGCCACAAGCGCCTCAATCCTAGAGATGTTCTCTAACCATCAGCCTAGGCGATAGATTGCTGGTATGAAACATTCACCGCTACATCAACGCCACATCGATCGAAATGCCAAAATGGCTGATTTTGGCGGATGGTTAATGCCCATCGACTACCCAGATACCGGTGTACTGATCGAACACACTGCCGTGCGCGAGAAAGTGGGGCTATTCGATGTGTCCCACCTGGGAAAAGCGTCGGTCAAAGGGGAGGGTGCTCTTGAGTTCCTGAACCGCGCTCTTACCAATGATCTCGATCGAATTACTGATGGTCAGGCCCAGTACACGATGATTTGCAATGACGCAGGTGGCGTGATCGACGATCTTATCGTCTACCGCAATAGTGCTGAAGATTTCTTTCTCGTGCCCAATGCCTCTAATACGGGCGATGTTGTTGCTGCGTTGCAGAAATTGGCTCCGTCAGGTATCGAGATCAAGAATCTTCACGAGAGTTTCGGTGTCATTGCAGTACAAGGTCCCAAAGCTGAGGCGACATTACATAAACTTGGAGTCAAGACTGATTTGGAATATATGAGTTTCTCCCATGTGAACATCGCTGGTGCTCCTGCGATCTTGTGCCGCACGGGATACACAGGTGAATACGGATTTGAAATCCTGCCAGCATGGAAAGAGACCGAGCATGTGTGGGATGCGCTCGTTTTGGCTATTGCAGAATTCGGTGGCGCTGTTTGCGGGCTAGGAGCACGTGACACGTTGCGCACGGAGATGGGTTACCCGCTCCATGGTCACGAGCTTTCCCTGGATATCACGCCGGTCCAGGCCAATGCGAGTTGGGCAGTCGGATGGCAGAAGTCGGATTTCACGGGGGCGGCAATTTTGCGCAAAGAGAGAGCAGGGGGAGCGTCCCGAATTCTCCGCGGACTCAAATGCATTGGCCGTGGAATTCCGCGCGGAGGCATGAGCGTGAAGAACGTCTCTGGTGTGGAAGTCGGAGTGGTGACTAGTGGCACTTTCTCGCCAACCCTCAAGAACGGCATTGCGCTGGCTCTCGTTTCCACCGAACTAAAAATTGGGGATCAAGTTCTCATAGACATCAGGGGACGCGACTGCGAAGTAGAGATCGTCAAACTCCCGTTTGTTCCTTCGCACGTTCGATAAGTCTCTCCTTTTGGGCGACGAATTCGATTGGCGCAAGGAAAGAGGCACGACGTCTAGTTCGACGTAACGCGGCCAGAACAGTCGGCGCGGTAATTATTGTCAACACGGATGTGAAGACCGCCCGCGGAACATCCCAAGCCATCGAGGATGCCAAGTGGAAAACGAAGAAGCGATGAATGTTCTCGCCTATTCCACCTCCGGGCAGGTATGAGAGTTGGGTATGCGAACCCAGGGCCCACGGCCAAAATTGCAGATCCATAAGGGTTCCAAAGAGAAGGGCTGCAAAAATACTGTAGAGAACAAGGAGGGCCAACTCGCTTCGGCCTCGTAGGAGATGTCTTCCTACTCGATTCGGTAGGGCGCCAGCTCCCAATCCAATCCATCCTGCGGCGAACATTTGATAGGACAACCAAGGACCAAATCCTCCAGTGAGAAATGCTGATACAAAGAGCGCGAGGATCCCCAAGATGAATCCAAATGCAGGCCCAAAAACGCGAGCGCTTAAAATTAAGATAAACCACATTGGCTCGATCCCTGCGACCCCTGTGCCGACGGGCCGAAGAGCCGCAGTCAGCGCAGCCAATACTCCTAGGAGCGCCACGGATTTCGCATCCAGCCGTTCGTTGCTGATCTCAACGATGAGAACGGTCAATGCAAGTGGGACTGCAACCCAGAAGAACCATTGGTTGTACTGATGAGGATTGGAAGATTTTGTGCCGATGAAGAAAGGCCAGAGAAAACCCGCAGCGCTGATGAGGGATGCAACCGACAAGGCGAGAATGGACCTGCCACGAAAGGTATAAATATTGCTTGTGGTTGTCATGCTGGAGTCCAAATAGCACCGACAACATCTTTTACGGTCAGCCAAGGAGACGGCGACATCACTTTTGCGACCTGGGGAGCAAAGGCGGGGGAGGAGAGCAGGACGTCAACTGTCGGGCCATCGGCAATGATTTCACCGTCGGCAATGAAGATGACTCGCGTTGCGAGTTGTGCAACAAGCTCCACATCATGCGTTGCGAGTACGACCGCCCGATTTTCCTCCTCAGCCATCTTGCGCAGAATTGAAATCAATGAATTCTTCGCGCTGTAATCAAGGCCGCGGGTAGGTTCATCCAGGACCAGCAACTGCGGTTGGGCAGAGAGCACAACGCTCAGAGCCAATGCCAGCCGTTGTCCTTCGGAGAGGTCGCGTGGATGAGTCCCCGCCGAGATTTCAGGGACTAACTTCTGTAACAAAGCGAAAGTCTCTCCCGGTGAAATGTGATTGTCTCTGTCTGCTTGAGAGCATTCACCGCTCACGCTCTGTCCGTAGAGGATGTCGCTGGGTTCTTGCGGGATGAATCCCGTCAACGCAGTTCGCTCTCGACCTCGTAGGTCATGTGGATCCCTACCCAGGAGGGAGATCGTTCCGCGGTCAATTTCCAAGACGCCCACGATGGCCCGCAGAAACGAACTCTTTCCCGCCCCGTTGCGTCCCATCACCGCAACAATTTCCCGGCGGCCAATCGTCAAGGAGACATCGCGGAGAGCTAATTTGCTGCCGTAGGCAACCGATACTCCTATGACTTTCACAACCTCTTCTCCTGGCTCCGCAGGCGTTTGGTTGGGGGTAGGGATAAGCGCTAGTGAATCGCGCAGTGGCTCTGTCATGCGTCGCATCTCGCGGACCGTGAGCGCGATCTCTGGAAGGTTGAGGGCGTGAGCCAGTTGAACTATCGGTGGCGCGATTGCCGAAGTTTTCAATATCTCTTGGGGGGTACCGATCTCGGTTGTTCCATCTCCGCGAATGTATATGACACGGTCGGCAAATTGGATGACTCGTTCGAGTTTATGTTCTGCGATGATGACCGTCAGACTCAAATCATGGACCAGCCTCTGCAAAATCGAGAGAACTTCTTCAGCAGCGATGGGGTCAAGGGCACTAGTCGGCTCATCCAACACCAGAACTTTGGGATGCATCACGAGGGCGCTTCCAATGGCAACTCGTTGCTGCTCACCGCCACTCAATGTTGCTATGGATCGGTTTCGAAGATGAGCCAAACTCAGTAAATCGAGGACCTCTTCTACTCGCTTGCGCATGGTATCTGGTGGAAGATTGAGCGTTTCCATTCCGAAGGCCAACTCTTCTTCAACAACATCTGTCACAAAACCATTGAGCGGATTCTGCCCGACGATTCCTACGATGTGCGCTAATCCTCCAGGCTTGACGCTCTGCGTCGAGATCCCATTTACCCGGATATCTCCCGCCAGGATTCCTCCCGTGTGGTGCGGTACGAGCCCGTTGATCAATCGGAGAAGTGAGGATTTTCCCACTCCGGTTGGACCCATGACGAGTACGAATTCACCTTCGGCAACAGTAAACGAGAGATCCTCGATGACAGTCTGCGTTGAGTTCGGGTAAATCAACGAGACATTCGAAAATGTAATCACGTCGACATCACTACTTTTGGCGCAGGCGCTAGGAATAAGGGGAGTATCGCTGCAACCGTCACTAGGTATTGCGGTTTGATGAGAGCGGCTACTGAGGCGGCGCAGATTGCATATTCGATAGCACTCCAAGAATTGGGACGATACCGCGAACGTTTTCGGCTGTACCCATAGCCGCGGGCATCCATGGCGGCCGCTAAATCCAATGATCGTGAGAGTGAGTCTTCCAAGAGCGGCAGAGCAATACGGCGCCAACTCAAGAATCCTCGAGTTTCTTGGCCGCGGAGTCTTTGCGCGTCGCGAATACGTCTAACACTGGCGACGAGTTGAGGGAGTACGGACGTTGCGATCACAACTGCAACTCCGAATTCATAGACCATGATCGGCAGAGATCGAAGCAGGCGGTGGGGGCTCGATAGCGAGGCGGCTGCGCCCAGTAGCGCAATGATCGCTGCCAGCATGACGCCGTCGTGTGCTGTTGCTGAAACACGTTCCAGAGTCACAGCTCCACCAATTCGAATACCAGCCATCCAAGAGGGTAAAGGCAGTATGGGAAGGGTAAATAGGGTGCGTCCTGGGATTGGCACGCCGATTAGCACTCCAGCGATCACCCGGATTGCGATCACCCAGAGACCGATCTTCAGGGCCCACGGGAAAGTTGCGGCCCATGGAGCTTTCTCGGCTTTACGACGAACGACGATCGCCGCTGCACCTACTACCGTGCCGGCAATCAGAGCAGAGTTGGTCATTGCTACACCAATAGCAAGAGACCCCGCCCAAATCCACCATGCGAGTGGGTGCAGCAGACGATGCATGTCGAACTACTTTTTAGGTTTCAGGGAATATGGAGTCGGAATTTCAGCGCCACATTCTTTCGCGGGGTAATTATTGAATGCGCAGATCAATCCAGAGGAGTCGGCCCGAATTTTTACTCTGTTTTGTAGGACGTCTAAACCGATTGCGTTCTTATCGACCACTACGCACTTGGTGAAAGAGCGCGGCATAGTCTCTCCTTTGGGGCGCAGTATGACGCTTCCAAAATCAACGACGAGTCCAATGCGCTTCTTCCCGGCAGCAGGTACTTTTGTGGCGCCGCATATACGAGAAAAGATGGGCACGCGTTTGGGCATAGCCGCATCTGGGACGCTATCGCCGCTGAATGTGAATACCCAGCCTTCGACAGAGCCATCGGAAACGACAACGGTCGGGCCGGTTGAAGCCATGGTCCAGGTTTTATCCCCCGGTGCGGCCTGAAAGTACCCCCAATATCGGTATCCGGTATCTGCCGCATTGGCGGGGGAGAGGGTTAACGTGGAGAAGATCATCGCCAGTGCGATGAGTAAAATGGATGTTCGATGATTTCGTTTCATCAGTGAGTCCTTTGGTAGGGAGTCTCACAAGGCGAGCCTTAAGAAAACATTTGCGCAATAAAAAAGCCGTTCGAAGAATTTCTCGAACGACTGGAACGATTAGTGCAAACACTTCTGTTTGGACGTACGCCCCGCAGACCTCGGCGGGTGGAGTCGATTTCGAGTCTTTAGGTCAGGTATTCCGACTTAGCAGTGATCCACTGCTTCACGGTTGCGGGTCAGCGTCGGTCTTTCACCGAACTTACCCTGAACTCAAAGACATATGTAGTTGTGTGCCAACCAAACCACAAGTGCGGGATATTGGCAAACGGGCGCGCTAGCACTGGTGGTGTTAGCATTTTCAAGTCGAAAAGAATGGGAGAATTCGCAATGGAGTATCGCCGCCTCGGTAGTAGTGGGATGTATGTATCGGAGATTTCTTATGGAAATTGGATTACACATGGATCTCAAGTTGAACAGCAGAGTGCAATTGCGTGCGTTAAGGCCGCACTTGAATCGGGCATCACCACCTTTGATACCGCCGATGTCTACGCCCAGACGAAGGCCGAGTCGGTTCTTGGCAGGGCGCTGAAGGATGTTCGTCGCGAATCCTATGAACTTTTCACCAAGTTGTACTGGCCAACGGGTCCGGGTAAAAATGATCGTGGGCTCTCCAGGAAGCACATAATGGAATCCTGTCATGCCTCACTGAAGCGGCTTAAGACTGACTACCTTGATCTGTACCAAGCTCACCGCTTTGACTATGAAACTCCGCTCGAGGAAACGCTCAGTGCCTTTGACGATCTGATTCGCCAAGGGAAAGTGAATTACATCGGAACATCTGAATGGCGTGCCAGTCAAATTGAAGATGCGCTGAAGATCCAGGATGCCCGTGGTTACGACCGTTTCGTTTCCAACCAACCTCAGTATTCAATGCTCTGGAGAGTCATCGAGAAGGAAGTAGTCCCGATGTCAATTCGTGAAGGCATCGGGCAGATTGTTTGGTCTCCCGTCGCGCAGGGTGTTCTCACCGGAAAGTACCGACCTGGTAAGAAAGCGCCGGCAGGTTCGCGTGCCACAGATAAGAAAGGCGGAGCGGGCATGATTTCCCGCTGGATGCAGGAGGACGTGTTGATTGCAGTAGAGAAGTTGCGCCCGGTTGCCGCCGATGCGGGTCTGACAATGGCTCAACTTGCAATTGCCTGGGTACTCCAAAATCCCAATATTTCCAGTGCCATCATGGGTGCGACCAAACCTTCACAAGTGAAAGAAAATGTGAAGGCGTCAGGCGTCAAACTCTCGCCAGAGACGATGGCAACGATCGATAAAGTTTTAGGCAAGTTGCCTGAAACCGATCCGGCCGAGAATGTAAGCCCGAATCCCCGACCTTAAGGAAGTTTGTCTCCAGCTTTAACTTGAGGCGATGGCGCGCGCAGTCGACGCAATTGTGTCGACCGCGACCAGCCATAAATTCCTAAACCTTTTGTCGGGGCATCTGGGAATCGAATTCCTACTTCACGTTTAATGCGTCGTGTCAGGATGAAACCTTCGACTATGGCTCCCAGAAAGACCAAGTACATCAGCGCGACCGCAATAACTTGGAGTTTGGCAATCCGCGAGACTATTAGCACGACAAAGAGCAGTGGCAGGAGATATTCAGCCACAGATCGTCGAGAGTCGACGAAGTTACGGACAAACTTGCGGACAGGACCACGATCTCGAGCAGGAAGCGCACTTTCTTCGCCGCGCATATATGCGGCTCGATTTGTTCCGCGAGATTGGCGGCTGAGCGCTTTTTGCGCGCGACGCTCGTCGCGGTTGGTCGCTGGAGCTAAGGAGTTGACGACGCGCTTCGCTTCTGCGTCCTTGCGCTTGGGCGTCGGGTGGCCTTTTTTATCAGGGGTATCTTGACTCATACGGGGACTATAGAGGTATGGCGGGTGGCAACGAAACCTTAGGGGAGTGCAAGCATCCGCTCGAGGGCGATTCTGGAGAATTGGGCAATGTTCGCGTCCACTTTGATCTGATTGACGAGATGGTCGTTGACGAGCGATTCCATGACCCACACCAGGTGAGGAAGATCAATCCGGTTCATGGTTGAGCAATAGCAGACGGTTTTGTCCAAGAAGAGGATCGATTTATCGGGGTTATTCGCCGCCAGTCTCTGGACCAGGTTGAGTTCGGTGCCGATTGCCCAGGTTGAGCCAGCCGGAGCAGCCTCGATGGTCCGAATGATCATTTCGGTGGATCCGACAACATCAGCGTTGGAGACAACTTCATATTGGCATTCAGGATGAACTAGCACTTGTACTTCAGGAATCCGTTTGCGCACATCATTGACGGTATCCAAAGAGAAGCGGCCATGAACTGAACAGTGGCCGCGCCAGAGAATGACCGTGGCATTTTGGATTTCTTCGACCGTCAATCCACCCATCGGCTTCCATGGATCCCAGAGGACGCAATCTTCGAGGGAGAGGCCGAGGGAGAGAACGGCTGTGTTGCGACCCAAATGTTGATCGGGAAGGAAGAGGATTTTCTCTCCTTGTTCTAGGGCCCAGGCCATCGCTCGGCCCGCGTTTGAGGAGGTGCAGATCGTGCCTTTGTTTTTGCCGGTGAAACTCTTGATGGCCGCAGAGGAGTTCATGTATGTGACGGGGATTGTCTTCTTAGCAACTCCTATCTCCTCAAGGACTCTCCAGCATTCGTTCACTTGATTTGCGGTGGCCATATCTGCCATAGAACAACCTGCCGCCAGATCGGGAAGGATCACTTTCTGATTAGGCAAGGTAAGAATGTCCGCACTCTCCGCCATGAAATGAACGCCGCAGAAGATAATAAATTCTGCACTTGGTTGAACCGATGCGGCCAAGGCCAATTTGAACGAGTCTCCAGTAATGTCCGCAAAATCAATCACTTCGTCGCGTTGGTAATGATGGCCCAGGATAAGAGCTCGATCACCCAACGATGCCCGAGCCTCGTGGGCGCGTGCGATCAAGGTGGGATCGCTCTTTTCGGGTAACTGTCCAGTACATGAGACGCCGCGCTCGCTCCCAAGGTCGGATTCGCGTCCCAGAAGAAGTAGGTCACTTAATGCCATATCCGTATTCTGTCTGTTTCTTCACCAATGTGCGAGTAGGCTTTTACCTGTAGCCACATACGTATAAAGGAGAGAATCGATATGAGCACAGACACCGCCACCCAAGAGATAGCAAGTGGGATTGTTCTCACTGATGTTGCTGCCGGCAAGGTTGCAGCACTTTTGGCGCAAGAAGAACGCGATGATCTAGCGCTCCGTGTGGCTGTACAGCCTGGCGGATGCTCAGGACTGCGCTACCAACTCTATTTTGATGATCGGACACTTGAAGGCGACGTCACTCACGCCTTTGGAAGCGTCAAAGTTGTGATCGACAAGATGAGCGAGCCTTATCTAGCTGGTGCGTCCATAGATTTCGTTGACACCATCGAGAAACAGGGTTTCACGATCGACAATCCCAATGCCGGAGGCTCATGCGCCTGTGGCGACTCTTTCCACTAATTCGATTTTAATAGTTCTTTCCTAGATCTCCTATGAGAGTTGGCGTGGCAGGGTCAGTCGGCCGTGACCACTTGATGACATTCCCGGGAAAATTCACAGATTCCTTAGTGGCTGGATCACTCGAGAAAGTATCTCTTTCATTCCTGGTCGACGGCCTGGATATTCGCCGCGGCGGATGTGCGGCGAATATTGCTTTCGGGATGGGTGTCCTTGGCCTCAATCCGATTCTCATTGCCGCTGTCGGTAAAGACTTTGTCGATTATGGCGCTTGGCTGACTCGTCATGGCGTCGATACGTCTCACGTTCTCGTTTCGGAGACTTTGAATACGGCCCTGTACATGGTCACGACCGACACAGAGTTAAACCAGATTGCCTCGTTCTTTCCCGGGGCAATGAGCGAAGCTCGAGACATCGAGTTGCAACCCATCATGGATAAAACGGGCACATTTGATCTTCTGGTGATCTCGCCGGATGATCCAGAGGCGATGCTGCGACATTCCGAAATTGCCCGTGACCAGAAGATTCCCTTCGCTGCAGATCCATCGCAGCAGATGGCGCGCATGGAAGGCGAAGAAATCCGGCGCCTTATACAAGGGGCCTCTTACCTTTTCCTCAACGAATACGAGTTGGCGCTGGCATCTCAGAAAACCGGATGGAGTGATGCTGAGATTCTCGATCAGGTAGAAGTCCGCGTTGTCACCCTTGGTTCCCAAGGCGCAAAGGTCGAAGAGAAAGGCAAGGAAACGATTGTTGTCGGCGTTCCGCAGGAAGTAGCCAAGATTGACCCCACAGGTGTTGGAGATTCTTTTCGATCGGGCTTCATTGCGGGGCTGGCTTGGGGGTTGAACCACGAGCGATGTGCGCAGTTAGGTTCTATGTTGGCGACGTATGTCATTGAAACCAAGGGCACACAGGAATATCGATTTACTCGTGAGGAATTTATTTCACGGTTTGAAGAGGCCTACGGAAAGAGCGCCGCAAAAGACGTCAGTCAGCACCTTGTACATTTTGGATTCGACGCGTAACTCGAAACTTAGTCTGACTTTCTTGGTGCACTTCATTACCTGTCATCCGCGACCACGCACGCAGGTCGGGCCACGTTGCTGGGTCATCGGACAAGAGGATCAATGAGTCTCCTGCCGGCACGGTAGCGAGGGCCTTGGAGATATCGATAATCGGTTGCGGGCAACGTAGTCCGAGACAATTGACTTCGTGTATCACGTGCGCAATTCCGCAACAGCTTTTTCGATCGATGAAATTAGCCCGGTTACCTCCGACTCGCTCACACCGTGATGCAAGGTAATGCGGATGTTGCCGTGAGTAAGAACCCCCATCGCAGTTAGAACATGGCTGGGTTGGAGATTTTCGGCAGTACAGGCTGAACCTGAGTCGACCGCAAATCCAGCGGAATCCAATTTGCGCAGGAGTTCCTCCCCTTCGACATATAAGAATGAGAGGGAGGTGATGTGGGGAAGCGAAGAGTCCAGATCTCCGGCAATGTCGCAATCTGCAATTGTGGTCGTGATTTCTTTTCGCAATCGCGTCGAAAATGCGCGCATCCTGGTTGATTCTTGGATTTCTTCACCTTGCCACTGTTCGAGAGCCACGGCAGCAGCTAGCGTCAAAGGCAGTGAAGCAGATTGGGGGGTGCGAGCGGTGCCGATATGCGGGAAAGGACTTGCCCATGAAGTTCCTTCAGCAATTGCAATAACTCCAACGCCTTCTGGCCCCTGCCACGATTTGGCATCAAAGTTGGCGCTGTCCCATCGTGATGGCAGGGAAATCCGCGGACCGGAACTGGAGAAATCGCAGGCGATGCGCGCCGGACCAACCAGATCCAGCAATTCCTCTAGGTGCTGCACCACGCCAGTCTCGCCATTTGCCACTTGAAGTGCAAAGACACTGTAAAGCGAGGAGCGGGAATTTTGAAAGTGTTCGGCACTGATCTGTCCCGAAATCGTGACTGGCAATTCGATCTTCTTAGCGCGTGTCTGGGCTATTGCAAAAACTTCCTTCCGATCTACGGCTGAATACACCAAGGTGTCGTCGGGACCCAGCAATCCTTGGATGGCAAAGTAATTTCCGAGCAGTGGTTCGCCAATGACTTCCACTTCGTTCGGGCGGATCGAGAGTTGCTCCGCCAGCGACTCGATCGCTTCATCTCTCAAGATTCTGGCTCGGGCGCTCTGATCGGTAAGTTTCTTGGGGTCACTCCATCCTTGGTCGATGGCGTCAAGCAAGACCTCTCTGGCCCTGGGGTGCAGGGGAGATTCGGACGTGAAGTTGCCGTCTATAAGACCCACCCCTCATACGGTACCTGCATCTGTCAGCGGGGCGGAAATGCTCCACTATCCTTTAGCCCATGCCCCAGACCCCTCACCCCAAGATCGGTCGCGCTATTCGGATCGTTGCGCTTGTTCTTCCCCTGGCCTTCCTCCTTTCTAGCTGTTCCAAGATCCCTGGTTTTGGCTTTAAGAGTGGCCTATCCAGCGTCAATGACACCTCAATGTCGCTATGGCAGGCCGAGTGGATTACGGCAGCTGTAGTTGGAGCATTCACACTGGGATTGATTCTCTGGGCGGCAATTTTTCATCGTAAAAAGAGCGAAGAGTTTCCCAAGCAGACTCAGTACCACATTCCGGTGGAATTCGCTTACACCATCATTCCCTTCGTTATCGTCGCCGTGCTCTTTGGATATACGGCGCGAGATGAATCACGGATCACCACGAAGTCCACAATTGGCGTGATGCATGATATTTCGGTGAATGGAATCCAATGGTCCTGGCAATTCACCTACCCAGAGGCTGGAGCCAACGCAACGGTAACCGGCACGCCTACGCAACGACCAACTCTCTATGTGCCACAGGGCGAACGCGTCCGATTCACTATCACTTCCAGTGACGTTGTGCATGGTTTTTGGATCCCAGCATTTATGATTCAAATGGAAGCGTTACCGGGGGTGACAAACCACCTTGAAATTACCGCCAATAAAATTGGGACATTTCCTGGTCGGTGCAACATCCTCTGCGGCCGAGAACACTCGAGCATGATCTTCACAGTGAAAGTAGTTACGCCGGCGCAGTACCAGAGTTATCTATCGACATTGAAGGCGAGCCAGTCATGACCACACTTGCACAACCACCTCGGCTAATGCAGGCGGCTC
>DASVIG010000107.1:0-5441 GCA_036382195.1 Candidatus Nanopelagicaceae bacterium | reverse complement strand
GGAGTTGCGGGCCAGCCTTGAAGCGCTCGCCGCACCAGCGCCTTCAATCTTCCTGGATGCCAAGACAGAGGCAGAACTCGCCGAACTCAGCGATGAAGATGCGCTCGAACTTTTGAACTCGATTGGCCTCACCGAACCCGGGCTGGCGACGTTAGCTCATGTTGGTTTCAAAACCCTGGGATTGCAGACTTACCTGACGGCAGGTCCCAAAGAGGCAAGGGCCTGGACAATTCATGTCGGAGACACTGCGCCCATGGCCGCTGGGGTCATTCATACCGATTTTCAGAAAGGCTTCATCAAGGCGGAAATCGTTTCCTTCGACGACTTAATGGCTACCGGTTCGATCGCCGTAGCACGCGCGAAAGGGAAGATGAGGATGGAAGGCAAGGAGTACATCATGCATGACGGTGATGTAGTCGAATTTAGATTCAACGTTTAAAGGCCGCGCGCGGAGGTAATCCACAGTGCTGATCTTGTTCACCGAGCCATCATTGTAGGTTTTCGTATTTTCTCAATTTCCTAGTCTCCTTACTCCGACTGCAATCTGATTTCTCAGATTGCCGGTTTCTCAATAGGAGTCAGAATGACTACAAAAAATGTATTAGGAAAATTTTCGTATTTCTTTGTCATTGCATCAGTAGTTGCAGGAGTTGCTTTTGCTTCTCAGATTCCTGCGACAGCTTCTACAAGTGCGGGCTGGACGGCAAACAGAATGGCAAAAGATGTAGTAACAGGTATTAGTTTTGCTGCTGGCGGAGTTGCTGGAGGAGCGACGATTCCTGCCGTAACCGTAGTGACTGGTTCCTCGACGGCTGGTTGGGCAGCGGGTGGAGTTGCCGGCGGTACTGCCGGAGGAGCGGTTAAGCAAGTAGGAGACTATGCCGTCGATCACCCAGCGAAGGCAGTTGCAAAAACAGCACCGATTGTTGCAGTGTTATATGCACCAATTGTTCCTGGCGCTGGCTTTGCGCTGACGGCAATAGGAGTAGCTAAGAACCTCGCCAGGTGGATTAGGAAGTAAAAGAATTTCCTCTTGTCAATCCGTCTAAGGGAGAAGTAGTCTCTAAATCCAGGTCAATTAGCTCATTATCGAATCGAGGAAGAGATGATTAAAGGCTTTCGAGATTTCATTATGCGTGGGAATGTCGTCGATCTGGCCATTGCGGTTGTAATCGGCACCGCGTTCGCCGGCATAGTTACTCAATTTACAAAGTCATTCATAGAACCTCTCATCAAGCTTATCGGCGGCGGCGGTCTTCAAGGTGGAACATTCGTCGTGAACAGCGTTCTCTTTGATTGGAGTGCATTCGTGAATGCCATCGTGAATTTTATTATTGTGGTGGCGATCCTCTATTTTCTTATCGTTCTGCCTATGAACCGGATCGCCGCCCGTCGGAAAAAAGCTGAGGCCAATGTGGCAGCACCTGTTGCGATCCCCGAAGAGGTCCTTCTCTTGCAAGAAATCCGCGACTTATTGAAGCATCCCGTTTGAACTGAAAGTTCAAGCAGGAAAGGAATATTCGATTTTCTATTCGATGTAGTACTTGACCACCTCAGAGAGTGACTTATCCAAGATTTCTAGACCCAATCTTGCATCGGCTTCAGAGATATTACAGGGTGGTGTCATATGCAGCCGATTGAAGTTGGGAAAGGGCATCATCCCGTTCTTCTTGCAGGCTGCAATAAGTTCATTCATTGCCGGACTTGAAGCGCCGTACGGTGCCATTGGAGTTCGAGATTCACGGTTGGTCACCATGTCCAATCCCCAGAAGACACCAGAGCCCCGGACGTCGCCGATGACCAGATGTTTTTCCGCTAGTTTCCGCAGGCCAGGTCCCAGGATGGTTTCGCCAATGTGTGCGGCATTCTCAACCATCTTCTCTTCTATCATGGCATCAACTGTCGCGACGGCGGTGGCACACGCTAAAGGATGTCCAGAATAAGTGAGACCTCCGGGGAAGACTCGATCGTTGAAAGTGGTGACGATGGGTTCTGAAATGACAACTCCGCCCAAAGGGACATAGCCAGAGGTAATACCTTTTGCAAAGGCGATGAGATCGGGCAAGGAGTTGGAGTGTTGGTAGGCAAACCATTTACCGGCCCGACCAAACCCAGACATCACTTCGTCGGCGATCCACATGATTCCGTATTTGTCGCAGAGTTCGCGCACTCCATCTAAATAACCTACAGGCGGAACCAGTACTCCGGCAGTACCGGGGATGCTCTCTAAGAGAATTGCGGCAATAGTCTTTGGGCCTTCAAAAATGATGGTCTGCTCCAAATGCTCTAAAGCACGTTGACATTCTTCCTTCTCATTAGTGGCCCAGAAAGAGGAGCGATAAAGATAAGGACCCCAGAAGTGGACGTGGCCGTTACTGAATTCATTGGACACTCGCCGTGGATCACCTGTTGCATTTATGGCCGCACCTGTGTTGCCATGGTAGGAACGGTAAGTTGAGAGAATCTTGGCTCTGTTTGTGTGAACCCGTGCCATCCGTATTGCATTCTCGACCGCGTCAGCACCGGCATTTGTAAAGAAAACCTTTTTGAACTTAGGTCCCGCTAATTCAAGTATTCTCTTGGCGGCTTCATTTCTCATTACATTGGCATGTTGTGGCGCAATTGTCGTCATGATTGCTGCTTGATCTTGAATAGCCTTAACGACTTTTGGATGCTGGTGGCCGATGTTGGTGAAAACTAGCTGGCAGGAAAAATCTAGGTACGTTTTTCCTTCATAATCCCAGAAGTATGATCCGTCACTGCCGGCGACGGGGATGGGCGATATCTGGGCTTGAGCAGACCACGAATGAAAGACGTTAGCGCGATCATCTGCGAAAACTTCAGCCCCTTTTGCAGGATCAATCACCGGTTTTTTCATCGCTTTCTCCCCTTTTCGTCATGTCCGTCATTCTCTGGCAATCTAATCACTTTAGTTCACGAATTTGAAGTAATCTAGGCATATGGCTCAGATTACACATTGGATAAACGGCGCTCTCTCCAGTCAAAGGGAAGAACGCCAAGGTGACATCTACAACCCTGCTACTGGCAAAATCACGAGTACTGTGGATTTCGCTAGTGCGGCGACCGTTGATCGCACTGTTGCGATTGCAACTAAAGCTTTTGATGGGTGGCGTCATAGTTCACTGACCAAACGTGTGCAAATCTTGTTTGCCTTTCGAGAGTTGGTCCATGTAAATAAAGAGAAGATTGCGGCACTTATTACGGCCGAGCACGGAAAAGTCCTCAGTGATGCCTTGGGCGAAGTGACCAGGGGACTTGAAGTCGTCGAATTTGCCTGTGGCATACCCTTTCTTCTTAAAGGAGGATTCTCCGAAGAAGTATCGACAGGGGTTGATGTTTATTCCATCCGACAACCGCTCGGGCCTGTTGCAATTATCTCTCCCTTTAATTTTCCAGCGATGGTGCCCCTCTGGTTCTTCCCGGTTGCCATCGCATGTGGCAATACGGTAATTCTCAAACCCTCTGAGAAGGATCCAAGTGCATCGATGTACCTTGCTCAACTCTGGAAAGAGGCCGGACTCCCTGATGGCGTATTCAATGTTTTGCACGGTGACAAAGTGGCCGTCGACGCGCTACTCACTCATCCTGGAATTAAATCTGTCTCCTTCGTTGGGTCCACTCCGATTGCTAGATATGTTTACGAAACCGGCACGAAATCTGGAAAGCGGGTTCAGGCGCTGGGTGGGGCAAAGAACCATATGGTCGTGCTTCCCGATGCCGATTTAGATCTGGCAGCTGATGCAGCAGTAAGTGCCGGCTTTGGATCTGCGGGCGAGAGATGTATGGCGATTTCTGCCCTCGTGGTTGTCGAGCCAGTTGCCGATGCACTAGTTGCAAAGATCAAAGAACGTATGTCTTCAATTAAGACTGGGGATGGAACAAAAGGCGCAGACATGGGCCCACTTGTTACTCGAGTCCATCGCGACAAAGTTGCTTCCTATGTTGATGCAGGCGAAAAAGACGGTGCGACTCTTGTAGTGGATGGAAGAAAGGTAAAAGTTGACGACGATGGTTTCTGGCTTGGGCCCACGCTCTTTGACAACGTCACATCCTCAATGTCCATCTACAACGATGAAATCTTTGGTCCAGTCTTAAGTGTCATACGAGTGAAGACCTACGATGAAGCTTTAAAGCTCGTGAATGATCACCCTTACGGAAATGGAACGGCGATCTTCACCAACGACGGGGGAGCCGCTCGTCGCTATCAAAATGAAGTGGAAGTCGGAATGGTAGGAATCAATGTTCCAATTCCGGTTCCGATGTCGTATTACTCATTCGGAGGCTGGAAGAACTCGCTTTTTGGCGACACGCATGCTCACGGCAGCGAAGGAGTCCAATTCTTCACTCGTGGCAAAGTGGTGACGAGTCGATGGTTGGATCCAAGCCATGGCGGAGTTAATTTAGGATTTCCGCAGAACTCTTAGTTATTCACGCTTAAAAAGCCGACGATTTAATAGTTACATACGCTAGATGGTATTCTGCCTTGCTCTATTGACGTTCATAAAGAGCACAATCGAGTGGAGCTGAGGGTCAATGTCTGTGTCATCAACCGCGCATTTGGCAGGTTTGCCAATTAGAAAGCGCGAAAACCTACGTAACGTCGCAATTATCGCTCACGTTGACCATGGCAAAACCACGCTCGTTGACGCCATGTTGTGGCAGTCAGGGGCGTTTGCCGCCTATAAAGAGCAGTCCGAAGGCCAGGATCGAATGATGGATTCCATGGACCTCGAACGGGAAAAAGGCATCACGATTCTCGCCAAGAACACTGCGGTTCATCGCGGAACAAATATCGTCAACATTATTGATACTCCTGGCCACGCGGACTTTGGCGGAGAAGTCGAGCGCGGACTTGAAATGGTTGACGGCGTCCTTCTCTTAGTTGATGCCTCCGAAGGACCATTGCCACAAACTCGTTTCGTACTTCGAAAAGCTTTAGAGAAGAATCTGCCGGTCATCCTGGTTATCAACAAAGTTGACCGTCACGACTCACGAATCGCTGAAGTTGTCGATGAGACCTATGAATTATTCCTAGATCTTGATGCCAACGAAAAGCAGATTGAATTCCCCATCGTTTATGCGTCGGCAAAGGCCGGACGGGCCTCACTTACGCGTACGGCAGATGGCGGGATGCCGGAGGAAGAGAACCTGGATGTCCTCTTTGACACAATCTTCTCTTCCATTCCTGCCCCTGAATATCACGAGGGCGCGCCACTGCAAGCCCACGTCACCAACCTTGACTCATCTCCTTATTTGGGGCGCCTGGCGCTCTGTCGCGTTCGCGAGGGCGTTATTAAAAAGGGGCAGATGGTCACATGGATTAAGACGGATGGCTCCATGGAGAAAGTGAAGGTCTCTGAGCTACTTCTTACCGAGGCCCTCGAACGCGTACCCGCATTAGAAGCTGGTCCTGGAGATAT
>DASVIG010000106.1:0-4104 GCA_036382195.1 Candidatus Nanopelagicaceae bacterium | reverse complement strand
AAATTCCTCTGCACCCAAGAGTGCGGCAATGACGACATCACGCCCAGTCTTGAGTTGACCATCGGTTTGAACCACGATTCGATCGCGAAGTCCGTTGAGCAGAAGAGTCTGCTGAGTCTCGGCCAAGCCCAATTCCCATGGCGCTCCAGCGTGTTTCAAGGACGTGAGCGGAGAGGCGCCCGTGCCCCCATCATGCCCTGATATGAGCACGACATCAGCGTGGGCCTTACTCACACCCGCCGCAACCGTGCCCACCCCAACTTCGGCCACCAACTTCACGTGAATTCGTGCGTTCTTATTGGCATTTTTAAGATCATGAATAAGTTGGGCCAGATCCTCAATGGAATATATGTCATGGTGAGGCGGTGGCGAAATGAGGCCAACGCCAGGTGTGGAATAGCGGACTTTGGCAATCCAAGGATAAACCTTGTTGCCGGGCAGTTGTCCGCCTTCGCCAGGTTTTGCTCCTTGGGCGATTTTGATTTGAATGTCATCGGCATTGACCAAATATTCGCTGGTCACACCAAAACGACCGCTGGCTACTTGCTTGATGGCCGATCTCTTCGAATCCCCATTGGGCATGCGGACGTATCGTTCGGGATCCTCGCCACCCTCTCCTGTATTGGACTTCCCACCCAAACGATTCATGGCAATCGCCATGGTTTCGTGCGCCTCCTGTGAAATAGAGCCGTACGACATGGCGCCAGTAGAGAAACGCTTGACAATGTTCTCGATGGATTCAACCTCATCGACAGAAATAGGTGCGCGCGTATCTGTCTTAAATGTAAAGAGACCGCGAAGGGTCATCAACGCTCTGCTCTGATCATCGATTCGTTGGGTGTACCTCTTGAAGATATCGAACCGTTTATTTCGCGTGGAATGCTGCAAAGTGAAAACTGTTTCTGGATCAAATAGATGAGGCTCTCCATCGCGACGCCATTGATATTCACCTCCGATTGGCAGACGCTTACTTCCTGGCACCTCGCCCCCTGGCGGATAGGCAATGTGATGGCGGGCAATCGTGTCTTGAGCAATTACGTCAAGCCCGATTCCTCCCAACCTCGATGTAGTGCCTGCAAAAAATTCATCAATTACCGCCTGAGACAATCCAATTGCCTCGAATACTTGGGCGCCCGTGTAGGAAGCGATAGTCGAGATACCCATCTTGGACATAACCTTAAGTACGCCTTTGCCCAGAGATTTAATGAGGTTGCGAACAGCCTTCTCAGGAGTGATGCCAGTGATGATTCCCTGTAAAACCAAGTCTTCGGCGCTCTCCATTGCAAGATATGGATTTACTGCTGCTGCCCCATATCCAATCAGCAGAGCAACATGATGAACTTCGCGCACATCCCCTGCCTCGACGACGAGTCCCACCTTCGTGCGTGTTTTCTCACGGATCAGGTGATGGTGCACCGCCGCAGTTAGCAGCAGGGATGGAATCGGGGCGTTATCAGCATCGCCATCGCGATCGGAGAGAATAATCAAACGTGCGCCTTCGGCGATCGCTTTTGAGACTTCCACTCGGATCTCGCCAAGGCGTCTCTCGAGCGCGGTGCCATCACCGGCAATCGGGAAAAGCCCATGAACTATGTATGACTGCAATCCAGGGTGATCGCCATCGGCGTTTACATGGATAATTCTCGCAAGTTCATCATTGTCTATGACAGGAAAGTCCAGTTCGATCTGCCGACAAGAAGCAGGACCCGGATCGAGAAGATTGTGCTCAGGACCAATTGATCCACTCAGCGAGGTCACCAACTCCTCGCGGATTGCGTCCAGCGGTGGATTCGTCACCTGCGCAAAAAGTTGCGAAAAATAATCAAAAAGCATTCGGGGCCGACTAGAGAGAGCGGCAATCGGCGAATCGGTGCCCATGGAGCCCAGCGGTTCGCTGCCATTTCTAGCCATAGGCGTGATGAGAATCCGTAACTCCTCTTCGGTGTATCCGAAGGCGCGCTGGCGTCGGACTACCGATGAATGTGGATAGACGATGTGTTCGCGAGCAGGCAAATCCGCCAACTTCACCATCCCGGCATGAATCCACTCGCCATAAGGCGCAGTCTGCGCTAATTGATCCTTGATTTCTTCATCTTCGATCAAGCGACCTGCTTCGATATCAACAAGGAACATCTTCCCGGGCTGCAATCGACCTTTACGCACCACCTCATGTGCAGGAATATCTAACACACCGACTTCACTGGCTAGCACAACAAGTCCATCCGTGGTCACCCAGAAACGAGACGGACGAAGGCCGTTTCGATCAAGTACAGCTCCAACTTGGTGCCCGTCGGTAAAAGTCACGCAAGCTGGACCATCCCATGGCTCCATGAGTGATGAATGAAAGGCGTAAAAGTTCCGTCGACTCTCAGACATAGAGGCGTGGTTCTCCCAGGCCTCCGGAATCATCATCAAGATCGAATGTGGCAGCGAGCGTCCACCTAGATAGAGCAGTTCCAGAACTTCATCAAAGGAGGCAGAGTCACTTCCATGTGCATCAACGATCGGGAACAGACGGGCGAGGTCACCAGGAATCAGGTCGCTTTCTAGCAGGGCTTCCCTTGCCCGCATCCAGTTCCTGTTTCCCTTGACGGTATTGATCTCCCCATTGTGCGCAATGAATCGATAGGGATGAGCGAGCGGCCACGAGGGGAAGGTGTTGGTGGAAAAGCGAGAATGGACGAGGGCAAAAGGAGAGGTGACGCGCTCATCCGACAACTCTGGGAAGAATTTCTCCAACTGGCCGGTTGTCAACATGCCCTTGTAGACAATTGTCTGAGATGACAAAGAAGGGAAATAGATATCTAAGGAGTGCTCGGCTCTTTTGCGAAGACAGAATGCCATGCGATCAAGGGTTAACCCCGACTCTTGCTTCAGACCAGCCAGAAAAAGTTGTTCAAATTTGGGCATGACCGACAATGCAGTTTGCCCGAGAGTAGATGCATCGGTGGGTAATTGCCGCCAACCCAGGATTGTTAACCCCTCTTCTTCGGCAATTTTTTCAATCTCGGCGTGAATCTCCGCACCCTCGCCGACAAATGCAGTGCCAGCAACATAGGCGCCGACGTCCGGCAAGTCGAAGGGCAGTACTTCACGGAAAAATTGATCTGGGATACGGATAAGGATTCCTGCACCGTCTCCGCTATCTGGTTCGGCTCCGGATGCACCACGGTGTTCAAGATTCGTGAGAGCGGTGAGCGCTTTAACCACAATGTCATGGGTTGCAATTTTATTGAGAGTTGCCACCATCGCCACACCGCAGGCATCATGCTCAAAGGCAGGATCGTAAAGCCCCTGCCTTTGAGGAAAATTTGATGTCAACACTATGAGGCTCCTGTTGTCCAATAAAGTTGCGGGACAACAATGGTCCAACTACCTATACAGCAAATGTCATTTTCTTACCTGGCAAGAGTACCAACATTTTCGGGCCAGCAGGAGCAGTTAAATTCCACTCAGATGAACCAGGTGGCCGATGCCCGCAGTGATTGCCATACCGATTGTGCCCCCGATCACCACGCGCAAAGTGGGCTGAAGCAGTGCAGAGCCAGAGGCTCGAGCACTGACAATCCCGGTGACGATCAGGCCAACCATCGCAAAAGCCACGATGCTCCACGCCTTCGCTCCGGTCGTTGGGGCAAAAGCCCCCATAAACGGAACAAGTCCCCCTGCGATGAAACTACATGCAGAGGCAATGGAAGCTTGGATGGGTCGAGCCTTTGTATGGGGATGCTGTCCCAATTCATCTCGAAGATGTGCGGCCAGTGCATCGTTAGAGTGCATCGTTTCGGCGACCTGCTGCGCAAGCTCCAGCGGTAACCCGCGATCCACGTAAATGTTCACCAATTCAAGAAGTTCGGCTTCAGGATCCAGAGCAAGATGTTGAATTTCTAGGAGACGATCTGATTCCTCAATGTCGTTCTGGGATCTGACAGACACATACTCACCAACGGCCATCGACATTGCTCCGGCAACGATTCCTGCGATACCAGCAGTGATGAGAAATTTTGGAGCGTTAGCCGCAGAAACACCAATCATCAAACTCGCAGTCGCGACGAGCCCGTCATTGGCGCCGAGAACGGCCGCACGCAACCAACCGGCACGGGG
>DASVIG010000105.1:0-7767 GCA_036382195.1 Candidatus Nanopelagicaceae bacterium | reverse complement strand
GCAGGACCCACCCATGCCACTCGTGCAGAGCGCGGAAACATTGAATATGAATCCACCTCCGGGGCCGATGTCCCCGATCACGCAAGTTCCGCCGTCAGCACATGTGACCGTGCGAGATGCCGCATTCGTACTAGTACTGCTATTAGGTGTGGGGGTATTGGGAGTAGCGCAGCCGGACATGGTGATCGCTATCGCGAAAGTGCCAAGCAGAACGAAAATTCTCTCAATCATTTGCAAGCGCGGGCTGCGCTTCATCGACGGGTATTGGCAATGGTTCCCGTTCTAAGAGTGCGCTGCTAAGAAACGGGGTGACGATCGTCGCCTGCCATGGACGCGCACCTAGAGCGATCAAGGCATCATGCACTGCGACCGGGTTGGGAGCATTGGTCGTTCCAGTTGGAGGACTCCAGCAAATCCGACGGACGAATTCCGGGCTGATCAAATTTTCGGTAGGAATGGAAAGTTTGCGCGCCTCTTCTTCAATCCCGGCACGGGCATGAGATAAGGGTGCAAACTTCTCGGGAAATCGATCGCGCCAGATTTTTACCGGCGGCAGTGAATCGGTCTCGCCGCGTACATCCGGCCATTGGTTCTCGGGAAGTGCAAGGCCACTTTGAATCGCCTCCAACCACTCTGCCGTGTGTTCGAACCAGCGCGATCGCAATCCGATGGGACGGAGCACCCGCTCCATCTCTTTGCGGGTTGTGGGAGCATGCACGGCCAGTTCGAGGATTGCCGAATCTGAGAGCAACTTTCCTTGTGCGATATCGGATTCACGCGCAATTCCATCGCGTTGATACCAGAGGGTTTTTATCATCGCTAAATGGTGCCGATTCTTAACTTTATGCATCCCCGACGTCCTTCTCCATGGATCTTTTCGAGGAGATGAAGCTGGCGCGTGAAGGATTGCGAAGAATTCCTCGTTGGCCCATTCCAGTTTTCCTTGCAGGTTGAGGAGATCAGATATTTTTCCACGCAGTGCTACCAGCAACTCCACGTCCAGTGCTGCATATGTGAGCCACTCTAAAGGTAGCGGTCGGGTGGACCAATCGACTGCGCTATGTTCTTTTGCCAACGAAACTCCAAGTTGTGATTCAAGTAGTGGGCCAAGTCCCACTCGTGGCAAACCCGCAATGCGAGCACCTAGTTCGGTGTCAAACAATTGGGCGGGATGAATACCCACATCGCGCAGACAGGGAAGGTCTTGCGTGCTCGCGTGCAGGATGACCTCATCTGTACGAAGGAGGTCGTTGAGTTTGGCGAAGAGCGGATGGGCAATTCCTAGGGATGTCTTGTCGAACGCAATGGGGTCGATCAGGTGAAGGCCACCGTCGATGCGCTTAATCTGAATGAGGTATGCCCGAGGACTGTATTTGTACCCCGATGCCCGCTCGGCATCGATGGCAAAGGGTCCGTTGCCATTGGCCAACTGCGCGATGGCGCTTTCGAGTTGGGTCTCAGTGGTAATGACCGGGGGAGTACCTTGCGCGGGGGAGAGAAGCGGCACGACGATCGGAGTGTCCTCAAGTTCGTCCTCTGTCATAAATTATCGGCGACCGCGAGTGGGCGTCGATGTGATCGCGGAGACCCCTTCTGGTGTTGGCGCCAGCCCGGAAATTTCAGATAATAAATTGCACCACCCGGTGATGTTCGCCAGTAACTCCGCCGAGTTCGTGATGATTGGTGTCCACGATGCACGGATTTCAATTTCTGCCTCATCGCTACGTGGAGAGAGTTTTCCAAAAGATGCGCTGGCAACTCGCGTGACAGTCCCACTCGCCGCAGTGAATTTACAGTCGGCCTGAGTGAGGGATTCCAATAACCATTTCCAGCCAACTTCCGGAAGAAGTGGATCCTCTTGCATCATGGGATCGACATCGGCACGTACGTATGTCACACAGCGAAACTCACCCTCCCAAGCATCCTGTCCACCGGGTTCGTGAAGTAAGACGAAGCGACCCGAAGCTATCTCGTCCTCGTCATCACCGAGCAACCCATTGCTCACATCTGCAGAGAAGGCAAAAGAGTACGTTGCCAATTTTTGAGGGGCGGGAATTTCCTCGAGCAGAATTTCGGCTCGTGGCTTGAAGGAGCGGAAAGACTCAATCAGGCGTTCAAATCCCGGTGCATCCACTGCCTCACTGTAAGGAAACCCCGTCGCTAAAGGTGGGAGGCAGGGCGGTAACCTTCCTTTTGTGGCAATCCTTCTCGCGCTTGTCTCGGCTGGACTTTGGGGAAGCTCAGATTTTCAGGGAGGTAGATTAGCCAAAAGATTCCCTGCCATTGCTGTCACTGGTGTTTCCCAAGCGATCGGGCTTGCCTGCGGGCTCGTTCTCGTTATTGCTACCGGTGCTTGGCATTTGCCAGCCTTTGGCCCCCATGGCTATTTCTACGCGGGAGTGATGGCCGGAGTCTGCGGATATATAGGATTGGTCTGTTTGTATGCGGGACTGGCTACCGGGCGTATGGGAGTGGTGTCGCCCATTAGTTCGCTCTGTGCAATTGTTCCAGTTGTTGTCGCCCTTGCCGGTGGCGAACACCTTTCTTATCTACAAATTGTCGGGATTGCAGTTGCCCTCGGAGGCGCTTTCTGTGCAAGCGGGCCCGAAGTTTCTCAAGGTCTATCGCTCAGGCCGCTATTGCTCGCAGTTGGGGCAGCGATTGGATTTGGGAGCGCCCTTACATTTATGGCGCGTGGGTCAGTCTCTAGTGCATTGATGACCATGGTGATGATGCGCATAACGACCTTCACTATTTCAGCGACTTGGGCGGTGAAATTCCGGAGTCTGGGTGGGTTTACACGTCGCGAACTGGGCTCGCTCACCTACGTTGGTCTGGCGGATTTTTCAGCCAACCTCTTTGTGGGTATTGCTTCAACGCATGGGCTGGTCTCCATCGTGATGGTCTTGGGTTCCCTTTTCCCGATCATGACCGCCGTTCTCGCTTTTAAAATACTTCATGAGCGTTTACATATAATTCAATATATTGGGATCATCTTGGCGGTGGTTGGCGTTGCGATTATTTCGGCGTCCTGATCGGCTCGCTGCAACTGTAAAAAGTGGTGTCATCCACCTGACTTTCATTGACAACCTTAAAGTGTCTTAATAAATCTTCCGTTGCAATACGATTCTCACCGCCGCTTACTTGCGTCACGCTTAGTTCAAGTTGGTCAATCATTCCGATATCTAACAATTCGGAGATGATCGAGACTCCTGCTTCAATCAGAATCCTGTCGCCAAATTCTCGCTTTGCGCGATGTACTGCTTCAGCCGGCGAGAGATTCCACCAATGTGCCTTTGGGTTGATATCGATCACATCCGGACGAGAATGAGAAAGGACGACCAAGGGCACGGGCGTCTTCTGGTAGCGATCAGAGCTGGCCGTTCTGCCGCCGATAACGAGGCAATCGCTTAGGCGTCGTCTGACGAGGAAGCGCTCTCGATCGACGCTGGAGGAGATGCCGAGAGAATTTCCATGGATTGAACTGGAGCCATCAGCGCCCAACACCAAAGTTGCCACGATCGCCATGGGCCAACCGTAGTCAAGGGGCACTAGAGAGAGGTTAGGCCCGAGGAATGTCAGTGGCTGGCGTTAGCGTTTGAAGATGATCATTGATTGCGACACCTGCACCATGCGAGAGATTGCCTGCGAGGATTGCGTCATCTCCAGCCTTTTACTCCTGCCCGGGCCAGATACGGCGCACGTGAGCGATCGGACGGTCGAGGCCCTCCACCTGCTCTCCTCACGCGGGATAGTGGCCCCCCTGCGCTACCAAGCCCAGGCTCAAGGCTAATTCGCAGCATAATTTCACCGATCGGGTTTGAGTCAGGCGGCCTTTCCCCGTTAACCTACCTAGATGAATTTGGCCAAGCGGGTGGGTGCTGCCTTTCTGGTCGGAGCAATTTCCGCACCTCTGACTCTTTTCGCCGCTCCCGCTTCGGCTGCTCCATCTCTTCAGAATGTCCAGGCCCAGATTATCCGCCTGCAGGAAGAAGCTGCCATAGCGGCCGAAGGAGCGCAAGCGGCCAAAGTGCAGTTGCTTTCCCTTACCCACACCCTGACTGGTATTCGGCAAGAAGCATCAGCGCAAGGTCAGACCGTGGCTAAACTCCGGAAATCTCTCGGTGCCATTGCGGTGGAGCAGTACAAATCCGGAGGCTTAAGCCAAGGACTTGAACTTCTCTTCTCCTCTGATCCCACGCTCTATCTTTCGGCGGCCGGCTCACTGGAAGCCATCACCCGCAGGAAAGCACTACAGCTTCAGGCTTTTGCAACTGCGCAACAGCGGCTCAACGCAACGACGTTGACTGTCAATGACAGGATGGCTCTGGTTAAAGCAACACAGAATCGACTTGCGGCCCAGTCTGCGCAGGCCGAAGCCATGCTTCAACAGACCCAAAAAATTCTGGGCCAACTGAAGAAGGTCGATCGGGTTCGATTACAGAAATTGACACAGCAGGCCAACGATAAAGTTCAAGCTTCATCCTTAGTCTTTGCCCAGCAGACAACGGGCCTTTCAGGTCGTGGGGGAATCGCTCTGAAATATGCACTCAGGCAAATTGGTGATTGGTACGTCTTCGGGGCTGCCGGGATGATCTATTGGGATTGCTCTGGCCTGACCATGCGGGCCTACCAATCTGCGGGTGTTTCACTGCCGCACTCTGCCGCCGCACAGTCAAATTACGGAAGAAGCGTTCCGTTCAATGCACTTCGACCGGGAGATCTTGTCTTCTTTGGTAGTCCAATTTCCCATGTCAGCATTTACCTCGGCGGTGGGCGAATGGTCGATGCTCCTCACACGGGCGCTCGCGTAAGGGTGGAGTCCTTCGGTTATACGTGGGGCTACCTGCGCCTTGTGGCCGCCCGACGTTTCTAAAGTGGCGCCCATCCTTTTTGTCACAAATGATTTTGGACCACGTGCAGGCGGTATTGAGACTTTCATCATCGGTTTGGTCGAGCGCTTACCTAAGAATCGCGTCATCGTCTTCACGTCAAAGCAAGGCGATACCAGAACCTACGACGAAGGCTGGCTGCGTGATTTCGGGGTGAGAGTGATTCGCGATCGAAGCAAGGTGCTGTTGCCGACACCTCGCGTTGCCCGAGCGCTCAACCGACTGGCTCGAGAAACTAGGGCAGAGACGACGTGTTTTGGCGCCGCCGCGCCTCTTGGCTTATTGGCGCCAACATTGCGACGAGCTGGTGTGAAACGGATTGTCTGCCTTACTCACGGCCATGAAGTCTGGTGGTCCAAAGTCTTCCCATTTTCATTGGCGATCCACCGAATCGGCAATTGCGTCGACGCGTTGACGTACTTAGGAGAATTTACTCATCGGGCTATAGCCCGAGCCCTCCCACGCGATGCCCAAAAGGCGATGGTCAAGATGGCGCCAGGAATCGATATCGGACACTTCTCGCCGCTGATTGATGCGACCTCTCTACGGAATGAGTTGGGGTTAATCGATAAAGCGGTCATCGTCTGCGTCGGTCGACTAGTACCTCGCAAAGGACAAGATCGTTTGATCCAAGCAATGCCTCTGATTAGAAAAACTATCCCCAACGTCCACCTCCTTCTAGTAGGCGAAGGTTCATACCGATCGCGGCTCGAGAAGATGGCGCGGAAGGCGGGGGTGCAGGATCGAGTGACCTTCATCGGCAGAGTGCAGTACCAACAATTACCAGCATATATTCGAGTGGGGGATCTCTTCGCAATGCCTTCGCGTTCACGGATGGCTGGCCTTGAGGTTGAAGGGTTGGGCATTGTCTATTTAGAGGCGAGTGCATGTGGTCTACCAGTGATCGCTGGAAATTCTGGCGGCGCGCCCGATGCGGTCATCGAAGGGAAAACGGGATTTGTCATAGACGGCACCCAGGTTGAATCAATTGCCAATGCGGCAATACTCATACTCGCAAACCCCAATCTGGCAAAGTCGATGGGGATCGCTGGTCGGGATTGGGTCGTACGCGAATGGTCGTGGGATTTATGGGCAGGAGAATTTGCGAAGTTGCTAAAGGCTTAATGCACTAAATCGTTTTTTATCGCAGATACAACGGCCTCCGTGCGATTGGCAACTCCCAGTTTGCGATATATCGATGAGAGGTGGGTCTTTACCGTTGCTTCGCTTACATACAATTGCGCGGCAATCTGTGAGGACGTTTGACCTTTGGGGAGCAACGCCAGCACCTCTAACTCTCGCGAGGTAAGGCCGAACCCACTCTCCTTCCGCGAGATTGCCAGCCCAATGCCCTTGCCAACGAAACTTTCCGGTGCAATGAACGCATGGGAAATTGCGGAGATTACCTCTGCAACCGGCGCACTTTTAATCACATAAGCACTGGCACCAGCTTGGAGAGATGCCAACAAGTGGGCGTCGTCGTCGCTGAGGGTCAGGACAACAATGCCGATGGTGGAGGAAATACCGCGTGCCCATGAAACGACTTCCAGCCCACTTCCATCCGGGAGATTGAGATCGACAACGATGACCTTGGGACTTTTATGCGCTATTTGGGCAAAGGCTTCATCTTTTGATGCTGCTTCGCCCACGACCGTGAATCCAGAACTAGTGAGTGCGCTCTTTAGCCCTTCTCGTACCACTTGGTGATCATCAATAAGAAGGACGGTGATTTCGGAATTAGTCATCTTGAACCTGTAAGGTGATCGGAAATTGCAACATGGCTCGCGTACCACCTGCATCCGACTGGACTGTGAACGTGGCACCGATATCTTTGGCCCGCTCGCGAATTCCTGCTAACCCATGTCGAGACGAACTTTCTACTGCGCCACCAATTCCATCATCTGAAATCTCCAGCAGAATGAAATCTTCGTTCTGGGAGAGAGAGATTGCTACCGAGGTGGCGTGTGAATGTGCCACCACGTTCCGAAGGAGTTCGGCAGATATTTTTGCCAACCCATAAGAGGGTTCGTCGTCCCCGGAAAGTGATACCTCGCCAATGGAGAGGGTGAGATGGATCCCTTCGCAGATGAGTTGGGAATCTCTCTGTATCTGTTCACTGAGCTTCAGTTGCGTCTGCTGACGCAACTGAAACATCTCTCGGCGCACTCTTTCGATCATGTCAGTGATTGTAAAACGCAATGTCCGCAGCGCAATTCGAGTATCAACTGGGGTTTGTGGCGCCCCCAACAAGAGATCTAGTGAATATCCCACTCCCACGAGATCTTGCGCGATTCCGTCGTGTAATTCCTGGGCAAGGCGAATTCGTTCCGCGTTGGCCATGTCTTACTGGTAAATCGCTTCTATTTCGGCCGCGAATTCCTTGGACACCACATGTCGCTTGAGGGATAGCTTGGCAGTTAATTGCCCACCTGCGATAGTGAAATCTGTGGGGAGGATCGTGAATTTTCTTATGGACTCGGCTTTGCTCACCGCTTTATTTGCCCTATCAACGCCGGTTTGAATCACCGCAATGAGGTCGGGATCATTGCATAGTTCCGCAATAGTGGCACCATCTTTCTTGTTGATTGCCACCCACGCTTTCAGAGCATCTGGGTCAATCGTTATGAGTGCTGCAATGAACGGCTTGTTATCACCTACAACCATGCATTGATTGACTAGTGGGTGGGCGCGAAGTCGATCTTCTAATACGGCTGGGGCTACGTTCTTGCCACCTGATGTGACAATTATTTCTTTCTTCCGTCCCACGATGTAGAGGAATCCGTCATCATCTATCCGCCCTAAATCACCGGTGCGAAGCCAACGATCTTCCGTGAATGCTTCGGCATTGGCTGCATCATTCTGCCAGTAGCCACGC
>DASVIG010000104.1:0-7457 GCA_036382195.1 Candidatus Nanopelagicaceae bacterium | reverse complement strand
GCTGAATTTGCAATCCTCTTCATTTTTGAAGGTCTAGTTCTGCATAAGATGCATTTCGCGGCCTTTCCCGCTGCTTCTTTTTCACACTCGCAATTCACGTCAGGACCTGTCGGCATTGCAATGCTTTTTGCATTTACAAGTTTCATCGGATTCGAGTCAGCTGCTCTTTACGGGGAAGAGACGAAGGATCCGCAGCGAAGCATTCCTCGGGCGACCTACATCGCAGTCTCCTCGATTGGTATTTTCTACATTCTCTCAACGTGGATCATCGTCGGCTCCGTGGGAGTCGATAACGTGCGCGCACTGTCAAAGAAGGATGGCGGACTTTTCGTACTTAATCTTGTGCAGAAATATGGCGGGACAATTCTCTATGACCTTACTGCCGTACTGCTCTGCACCAGCGTACTAGCGGGATATTCAGCGATTCATAACGCTGCAAGCCGGTATCTCTTTGCCCTTGGTCGTGAGTCCATCATGCCTAACCGATTCGGCCAACATCACAAGCGCTATTTCAGTCCGCATATTGCCAGCCTTGCGATAACTGGTGTTGCTGCGGTCTCTCTCGTTGGTTTTGCCGTTAGCGGCGCCGATCCATATACGGTCTACGCGGCAAGTCTGATCGCAGTTGGAACGCTAGGGATTGTTGCCTTACAGGCGATGGCTTCTCTTTCGGTTGTTTCATTCTTTTGGAGGCGACCAGATAGAAAAATGTGGCAAGGGGTGATTGCCCCAATTATTGGCTTCATCGGTCTTGTTATTGCTTTTGTTTTAGCAGCCATGCATTACAACACATTGACGGGTAGCAGTAACAAGGTAGTGAATTTGGTCCCCTTCCTGCTTCTTGTCATTGCGGTTGGCGGTGTTATCTACGGGCATAGGTTGCGCAAAAGTAGGCCAGATGTGTATGCGGATTTGGCAACTTCTCAGTTGCGCGAGGAGATTTAGGTTTCACCGTTCCGCCCCCATCGCGCGGCTACTACTTATTCGACGTATTCCCATCCATCGTCAACTTTACGAGCGATGCCGCGCCGTTCTAGTTCCTTCAAGTACTTCTTATGCCCCTTGTCTCCACTACCTCTAAAGAGTGGCATCAGACGCGGCAACTGATTCGGGATAAGCATGGCAACTTTCACCAGCAAGGACTCGCTAAACCTTGGGTAGATTTCAAAGCGGGGTTTATCTAGCATCTTGTAGAACGCTTTAACTACGTCCTGAGTACTTTGCGGAGGATCCATAAATTGAAGGGTATTGCCACCTTCAATCGCCTCTCTGTGCAACATCGAGGTGTCTGTCGCGGAGGGCAATACCGATCCGGCTTTTATCCCCTTACCTGCTAGATCCAAACTGATCGAGAGCATCGCGCCACGCAGACCAAATTTTGAGGCCGTGTAAATGGGGGTTTCGCCCAAAGGGAAGATGCCACCCAGTGAACCAGTCGTAATGATTCGAGGATCGTTAGCTTTCTTCAATAGCGGGATCGCGCTTCTGATGAAGATCAGCGGTGCTGTCAGATTGATTTCAAGTTCCCGTTCGATACTTTCGATGCTTCTCACGTCGAATCGGTCTGTTGTGGTAATTGCAGCGTTTGGAATCAACACATCAATGTGTCCATATTCATCTTCGATCTTGGCGATTGATTTCTTAATCTCATTTCTATCTGTCAGATCGCAGGCGATATACATGTGGCCGATGCCAGAAAGTTCTGCAGTAACTTGCGCGAGTTTCTTCTCATTTCGCGAAATCAAGACAAGCCGAGCACCTTTGGACGCGAATTCGCGAGCCAAATGTGATCCAATCCCGCCAGCTCCACCCGTGATTACAAAAACTTTGTCGGTGAATGAATAGCTCATCTTTAGGTCCGCCTATCGTTAGTTGTCTCACGCAGAGTTCGCGCCCCTGACCCAACACCGACCTATTCCTCTTCTGAACCCATTGGCACGGGGTATCGCAAATATCGTGTGCCGACCATATTATGACCCTAGTTGCAATTCAAGGTTTGATCCGCAAAAGTAGATCATCAATGCGAAGCAAGGGGTTCGACGATGTCGGAAGATAGAAACGATATGGATTCCATGATGGATGAGCTCTATCCCTACAGAGCTTCCTCTCAAACCTATTCCGCTATTCCGGAAATTGGCCGATTGCCTGCTGAGGTAATTGCAGAGGTACGAAGTTTTTCCTCGCGTGAAGATGCTATGGGCGATGAGGGCAGAGTCTCGGGTTCTCTCTACAGTGGCGATCACAATCACTATCATCTGCTCGCGGAAGTGTTCGAGGAATTTGCTCACGTCAATGTTTTGCAACGTGACATGTATCCATCAGCCACCAAATTCGAAGCCGAAATCATTTCCATGGCACTAGATATGTTGCATGGATCCGATGTCGGCAGTGAGGCGTGCGGAGTAATTACAAGTGGTGGAAGTGAAAGCCTCATCACTGCGCTGTACACCTACCGCGAGCAGGCGGCGAGGGAGCGCGGAATCACAAAGCCGAACGTGGTCATTCCAAAAACGGCCCATGTCGCCTTAGATAAGGGTGCTCATTGGCTAGGCATTGAAATGCGCCACGCACCTTTGGGTGATGACTATCTTGTTGATGTGTTAAAGATGGCCGAATTGATCGATGAGAACACGATTGCCATTGTGGGGTCTGCTGGAAATTATCCGCATGGACTTATCGATCCAATCCCTGAACTTGGTCAACTTGCCCTAAAGCATGGCATTGGTCTTCATGTGGATGGATGTCTTGGAGGATTTCTGTTGCCTTGGATCGAAGCGAACGGCATCGAAGTTCCTCGATGGGATTTTCGAGTTCCTGGAGTAACGAGTATTAGCGCTGATACGCATAAATACGCGTATGCGCTGAAGGGCACCTCTGCCCTTCTTTACCGCACGAAATCATTACGTTCTTATCAATACTTCACCTACCCAGATTGGCCAGGAGGTCTATACCTCTCACCTGGTTTTGCCGGTTCGCGAAGTGGTGGGCTTATCGCATCCACATGGGCTTCGTTGGTTCTAATGGGTAAAAAAGGTTATCGCGACGCAGCCAAGGAAGTTTACGATGCAGCACAGAAGATTGTGATTGCAATTAGAAATGATATTCCTGAACTACAAGTGGTTGGTGATCCTCTTTTCCTCGTGGCATTCACTTCTCAAGATCTCGATGTGTATCTCATCAATGACGAACTCAAACGACGCGGATGGAGAATGAACGCGCTCCAGATGCCGGCAGGGCTGCATTTCTGCATCACTCGACCAAATACGGGCAAGGGAGTTATCGAGCAATATCTCGTGGATCTCAAAGCATCAGTGAAATTTGCAAAAGAGAACAAAGGTGAGATTGCCCAAAGCGGTGCAATGTATGGGTTTGGCGGTACTCCAAAGGGAAACGCAACATTGGCGTTCGTAATGAGCGGATACCTAGACGCTATGCACGAGTTGGCTCCCGAGGCATAATCGCTCACATGGAACGCTGGATTCTTGCAATTGATTTGGGCAACGGTGGGCCGAAGGTAGCCGTTGTTGATCTACATGATCATCTGCTTGCCGTCAGCATCCGAGAAGTTGGGATGAAGATTGGTTTGGATGGCAGCGCAACGCAAGATGCTAACGAGTGGTGGTCTCAACTCGTACTGGGTGCACAAGAAGCAATCGCGTCAAGTAACGTCGATCGCCAGGGGATGCACGCGGTTGCAATTACTGGTCAGTGGGGATCGACTGTGCCAGTTGATTCCAAAGGAATTCCTGTCGGAGATGTCATGCTCTGGTCTGACACGCGTGGGCAAAAATACATGCGCGAAATTATTGGGGGACCGATCAGTTACCAGGGCTTCGCACCTTTTCGAGTAATTCCGTGGATTCGCAAAACCGGCGGTGGGCCAACTCCAAGTGGCGCAGATCCAACGGGTCACTCGATGGTGTTGCAACGCGAAATGAAATCAACGCATGATCGCGCGGCATTTTTGCTCGAACCGATCGACTACCTCGGAATGCGATTTACCGGAATCGCCGGCGCAACACCTGCCTCGATGATTCTGAGTTGGATTACAGATAACCGTTTAGGACGCCCGGTGGAATACGACGCAAAGTTGGTGCGCAACGCTCATCGCGATCCGAACAAGTTGGCTCCATTGCGACCCACTGGATCTATCCTCGGCACACTCTTGCCTGAGGTGGCAGAGTCACTTGGTGTTCCTACGAATGTCCCAGTGATTTGTGGCATCCCAGATTTGCATTCAGCCGTAATCGGTAGCGGCGCCGTTGAGCCATTCGATACGCACATAACGATTTCAACAACCGCATGGATCGGGGCGAGAGTCCCGTTTAAGAAAACCGACATCTTGCATTCCATCGCGAGCGTACCTGGGCTAGATAATAATTTCCCCATTGTTGCCAACAACCATGAAACAGGAGGTTCGGCGCTACGTTGGTTGATTGAAAATGTTCATACACATGAAAGTTATGAGAGCGCAATTGCAAAAGCAGAAACTGCTCCTGCCGGATGCGAGGGCCTTCTATTTACTCCATGGCTCAATGGCGAGCGAAGTCCGATAGATGATAAAAAGATACGCGCTTCCTTTCTGAATATGTCACTGCGGACGGATGAAGCCATGATGATTCGAGCTGTTATGGAAGGCGTCGCGTTTAATTCTCGTTGGCTCTTTGACTCTTACGAAAAATTCCTTGGGCGTAATCCGAGATCCGTTCGCATAATCGGAGGTGGCGCACAATCAGACTTGTGGTGCCAGATGCACGCGTATGCTCTTAATCGCCCAGTAGAACGGCCTGCGGACCCACGCGATGCTCAACTCAAAGGAGTTGCTTCATGGGCGAGAATTTGCCTCGGAGAGATTTCACTGGCAGATGCCGGGCGCCAAGCAAACGTAACTGATACGTTCTTACCGGATGGACCAGATGCAGATATTTACGCCGATCTTTACCAGGAATATCGTCGTCTGTATCCGATTCTTAGGAAAACACATCACCGACTGAGCAAGATAACAAATTAGGTCTCGCCACTAAAGTTTCGACCAGTTCATAGCCTCATTTTCGCCAAAAACATCCCTATCTCTTTGAGGGTCAATTCCTGGGCACTAGGCACCGTGGCCAGTGACACGTGTGCCATAAACCTCAGCCGCGCTTCCAAAAAGTACGTCTATTGAAGGACGGGCATAATCTTCCGGTCCATCCAATGAGAAGGCGAAATGATTCCCTTCTAGCAACAAGTGGTAGTTGGGCGGGAACGGCAGGATCCGGCTTACATGGCGACTCTTCTGTAAATTAACACTTTGAGCAAACGGTCGTCCTAGCTATTGAGTTTCGCATCCAGGAATGCGTTAACCAATCGCTTAAAGCGAGCAGGCTCTTCGATATGAGGCATGTGTGATGACTCAGGGAAAAGCTCCCATACCGAATTAGGAATTCTCCGATGAATCTCTTGCACCATAGCTGGAGTTGCCTCGTCGAAGGCACCACTCACGATAAGGGTTGGCACACTAATTTTGTGTAAGTCATCGTGAATATCCCAGTTTTTCAGAGATCCAATTACGTGGAATTCTGATGGCCCATTCATCGTGTGATACACAGTTGGGTCTTCTGTCATCTGACGGAATGATTCGACTACATCAGGTGGCATAGGTACGCGACATACGTGTCGTCCATAATAGATATCAACAGCTTTTTTGTACTCATCCGACCCCGTGGTTCCTGCTTCTTCATGGCGCTTTAAAGTTGCCTCAATTTCTCCAGGAAGTTGTTGTCGAAGTTTGTTTGCCTCCGATAGCCAAAGTTTCATCCCAGCAGGTGAGTTACATATAACCAGAGCACTCAGTCCTTCAGGTCGATGAGTGGCAAACTGCATTCCAAGCATTCCTCCCCAAGATTGCCCGAGAAGTGCGTAATCACCAGCAATACCTAAGTGGTCTACTAGCAGCGTCAATTCCTGCATAAAAAGTTCGGGTGTCCAAAATTCTCTTGGCTTTTCCTTCAGATGAGTTGAGTTTCCACATCCAATTTGATCATACAAGATTGCTGCTCTTCCCGACTGGGCAATCAAATCAGCAATAGCAATTAGGTAGTTATGGCCAACACCGGGTCCGCCATGAACGAGGACTACTGGAGTCTTGCCATTTTCAATGTCCCCAACGATGCGATACCAAGTGTGACCGTGTTCCCATTTCATTGTTTGACCGCTCATTGCTACTCCATATTCTGGTTAAGGACTAGGCGAGACCTAGATTAAATGGCGATGGGCACGCATTCAACTTTGGTACCACCATCTTCGCAATAACGGTACCAGTGCCTGGGTGTACCGCTTGTGCGATTCCCAAATTTCCTTGGACTGAAAGAAAAATAAACGCATCTTCAATCGTAAATCCCCATTGAGAAACAAGCAGGTTGGCTGCCTCTTCACATGCGATTCGCATTGCTCCAGTGAGATCTTCAACATCTGAAACTCCATGCGTAACCCAAGAAGTTGCATTCTCTGTTACGGGGTAATCAGTCGCTTTAGACTTAATGATTTCCACTGAAAGCAAAACATCGCCACCAATCTCGATTCCAGTTCCACAGATTTCGCCATCTCCCATGGATGCATGCATATCTCCCAATGAAAGGAGTGCACCAGGGTGGTTGACTTGTAGATGAATAGTCGCTCCAATGCCATTGAGATTGTTATCGAGATTTCCTCCATGTTTGCCAGCGGGAAGAGTTGCAATCTCGCCCTGATCGGGTGCGACTCCAATCACTCCGAGCATTGGTGATGACGGGAATGAGACTTTCTCATTCATACGAACCACCCCATCAGTGACATCAAAAAAGCGCGCGTAAGGTTGCGTAATTAGGTGTTGCAACTGGCCATTTCCGGGATAGGTGCGTGCAACGCCTCGGGGGCCGGGGACAATATTGTGGAGAGTGACCGACAGGGTGTCACCGCGCTCGGCACCATGTACATAAATCGGCCCTGTGGCACCGTTTATTGCGGAATCTGGAATAGGAAGCACGGCATTCTCAGAACTCGTAATCGCGCCCATATAGCAGTCCCAGGTCTGCACATGAACAAGTTCCCCTGGTGAAATCTTCAATGCGGGCGGGTGATGAGCACTGAAGGAAAACTTGTAGTGATTGCGGGCAAGAAAGTGGACCGCGTCATCAAAAGTTGGATTGTTAAGTTTATGTTTCATTTTCTGATTCTCGCCTTTCTCGTGCTATTTCCCGATAATTGGTGAGAGCATAGGCCCTTCCCGATGCAGACCATTAGCATCAACAACCTCAGGAGGCCGCAAGTGCGTCGTAAGTCGAAAATCGCTCATTTAGTAATTGGAGCATTAGTTCTTGCAGTATCAACAGTCGCAGGTGCTTCGTCATCTTTTGCTGTGGCAGATGGAGCACTTCCTCCGTACGATGCTTCGCACGCGGGTGGCACCGTTACATTGGTTGCTGCCGCAGCTGCTGGAA
>DASVIG010000103.1:0-16855 GCA_036382195.1 Candidatus Nanopelagicaceae bacterium | reverse complement strand
CGTTTTTGCGACCCCTCCTTTCTTAGTCATTGGGGTCACGTGTAGTGCTGCCACTCTGTCATCGAATGGCTCTGTGAGTTTCATCAAGAAGGATTGACTTGCTCGCGCGCTAGGACGACGCTGGTGCTATCCCAATCAACGAGGGGCGTGCAACTCCTCTCGGAGAGTTCCACTAAGAAGGTCAGTAAATGGCTTCTCGTCGAAAAGGCACGACATGTACCAACAACGTGACCGGCGTCAATCGCTTATCACTGAAAGGTGCGTGCAACCCAAAAACTGAGAAGAAGGCACCTTGGGTCAGGGTCGAAAAACCCCCTGCTGCACCCAAACCAGAATCTTTTACCTACAAGGTCGCAGACATTGGTCCTGGCGGCGATGTGATTTTCTATGTGGATCTGAAAAATGAGTTTCCAAGTTTCCAATATCTGGAGGCAGCGCCAACTGATCTCGATTCAACGTATGAGTCGTGCTCAGATGCCTCTCATAGTATTCCCGGATTGTCGGATCCCATCGCGCTCCAAGTAGGTCGAGGATCGATCAACTCATCCAAAAGATCTTGGCCGCGTGTACTTCTGGGGCTGCAAACGCTGCTCACACGTATACAAACAACGGTAAGAGTGATTGGTTCCTGCCCTCCATCAATGAACTCAAATTGATGTACGACAATGTGCGCGGGTCTCAGGGGTATGCCGCTCAAGGTTTTGCGGCTGGATATCGGTGGTCCTCTACAGGTGATGTTGACAGCGTTGCGATGGTGCAAGGCTTCTTTGATGGCTCTGTCACCAGCACGTGTGGAAATATGAAAAGTGAACCGCTCTTTGTCCGTCCAATTCGTGCTTTCTAATATTCCACAGGTTAACAATTAAGGAGGATCGGCAATGACTGAAAATAGTGAACAGCCAATTCAAACAGGAGGTGCAATTGCAAGTTCGGCACCAAAAAAGAAGAGAAGCTGGATGAAGATTTTAGGCATCATCGCCATCGCGATTGTCGTGCTCTTTGTCGGTGCTTCTTTCTTTGTGAATTCTGCGACGAAGGCTCCAGTCGCAGTTGCTAATCAGTTTGTTAATGACATACAAGCGGGCAATGCCGCTGGTGCTTATGCGTTATTTTCCAGTGAGGCCCAAACTACGGTGACGCCTGCACAATTCGATTCGATAGTTGCGCAGGTGGGGCCAATTCTCAGTACCACCGAGAAGATCACGAGTAGAAAGATCAATGCAGCCACCGGGTCGGCTGTGACATCCGAGATTACATATGAGATCAAGGGAACTGACGGAAAGACCTATGTCGTGATCGTCAACCTCACCAAGGTAAATAGTGACTGGAAGGTCCTCAACTTCGATAGCAAAGCGAAGTAGCAGGAGCCTTAGGAGGCGTTGGGAATCTCCTGACCTATCCTGTGGGCGAGTATGAGCGCCCGATCTTCCTCGCTCGTACCACCCCAAATTCCATAGGGCTCTTGGACCGCGAGTGCGTGATCGAGGCATTCTTGAATGACCGGACAGGTTGAGCAAACGACTTTCGCGCTGTTGTCGCGGTTGCGTCGACTTGGTCCGCGTTCTCCGTCTGGATGAAAGAACATCTCCGATGGCAGAGTCTGACATGCACCCGAATACTGCCATTCCCAAAGGTCGGCGAATGGGCGCGGAAGTCGTGAAGTTTCGACCATTAGCATTTTCTCCTCTTCTGGGGTTTCCACTACCCTACAACCGCGCCATAGATTGTTCAAGGCATATCGCGCCATAGATTGTTCACGGCGGCATTTCGAGTGGTGAATATACGCCTCAGGGGCCACGATGGGAGCATGGAAGAATTTTTGACCGTTGCCTCCGTGGCGCGCCGATTAGGGGTGGCTCCTGCGACCCTGCGGACGTGGGATCGCCGGTATGGCCTAGGACCAACCCATCACAAGGCAGGAGAGCACAGACGTTATTCGGCTGGAGATGTCGCAAAACTGACCCTGATGCGTCGCCTGATCACCACCGGCGTCATGCCCCGAGAAGCTGCGGAAACGGCCCGGATTCATACGGGCGAGATCGTGCTGGATGCACTCGTAGAGGAAATCCGCGTTCACGAAGAATTGGTGGATGCCCTCTATCGCGCGGCATTTGCTCTGGATGCCGCTTTAATCGAAACGGGAATCAGGTTAGAGATTGCGAAATCAGGGATTGTCAGAGCCTGGCAAGAGGTCATTGTTCCCCTCTTGGAGAGAGTTGGACAGACCTGGGCTGAAACGGGGAAAGGAATTGAAGTAGAACATCTGTTGACCGAGATCATCAAGCGGATCTTGCGACATATCGAAGTAGTTGACCCTGTGAATCCGCGTCCGGTCTTGCTGGCCGCAGTGGGGGATGAGCTACATTCATTACCGACCCTAGCCTTGGCCGCTGCCCTGGCCGAAAGCAACATTCAAACGTATTCTCTCGGCCCACGAACTCCACTAGATGCCCTTAAGGCGATGGTCAAAAGATCGGCCCCACCGGCGATATTCCTCTGGGCTCAGATGCCGCAACATGCTGATTCCAAATTTTTCCGCGAGGTTCCCATCGTTCGCCCCGCACCGCGGATCATTCTGGGGGGCCCGGGCTGGATGAATGTCGAACTAGGCGCGATCGTTCACGCCAAAAATCTCCAAGAGGCATATGAGGAGATTACCTGGGCAATCGGGGTCGAAACCCACCGATAGACTGCACGCCTTCTAGAAAGTGTAATGAGGAGGCCAGGTGAGCGAGAAGGTCGCGATGTTGGGCCTCACTTACGATGATGTGCTGCTTCTGCCTGACGCCTCCGAAGTGGTTCCCAGTGAGGTCAGCACGGCAACCATTCTGACCCGCAATATCTCGTTGCGAATTCCGCTGGTCTCATCGGCGATGGACACAGTGACTGAATCGGCGATGGCGATTGCTATGGCTAAAGAGGGCGGGATTGGAATAATTCATCGCAACCTGCCGATTGCCGAGCAAGTTACACATGTGAAATTGGTGAAGAACGTGGGCCTGGCCGGCGCCGCAGTTGGAGTGGGCGACGATGGGTTTGCACGGGCACAAGCATTGATTGAGGCTGGCGTTGATGTCGTGGTCGTTGATACGGCGCACGGCCATCATCGAGCGGTCTTAGATGCGATCGCACGTATAAAGAAATTCTCACCGAGCACCGAAATTATTGGCGGCAACATTGCAACCCGGGCGGGTGCGCAAGCGCTGATCAATGCTGGGGCAGACGCTGTCAAAGTAGGTGTGGGCCCTGGATCTATCTGTACGACCCGGGTCGTCGCGGGTGTGGGAGTACCTCAGGTGACAGCGATCATGGAAGCCAGCAAAGCCTGCGCGAAAGCGGGGATTCCTCTTATTGCCGACGGTGGTCTTCAATATTCTGGTGACATAGTCAAAGCCTTGGTTGCAGGTGCCGATTCGGTGATGTTGGGCTCGCTACTTGCGGGTTGCGATGAGTCACCAGGTGAACTTGTGACCATTGATGGCCGTCAGTACAAAACCTATCGCGGAATGGGCTCACTCGGTGCCATGCAATCACGTGGAGAGAAGAAGTCATACTCGAAAGATCGCTACATGCAAGATGATGTGCTATCTGAAGACAAATTGGTCCCCGAAGGCATCGAAGGCAAAGTTGCCTATCGCGGATCTGTGGCCCACGTCGTACACCAACTTGTTGGCGGTCTCCGTTCGGGCATGGGCTATGCGGGTGCTGCTGATATTGCCTACCTGCGTCGCGAAGGGCGCCTGATTCAAATCACCGGCGCTGGTCTGAATGAGAGCCACCCGCATGATGTTCTAGATATTGCCGATGCACCAAACTATTTCAGAAATGACAGGTGAGGTGAGTTATGAATTACGTTGAGATTGCGCCAGGCAAACGCGCTCGCCAAGCCTATTCATTTGAAGACATCGCCATTGTTCCAAGTCGCCGTACGCGCGACCCAGAAGATGTTTCTACGCAGTGGCAGATTGACGCTTACAAATTTGATTTGCCAATGATGGCTGCGCCTATGGACTCAGTCGTTTCGCCCGAGACCGCAATTATAATTGGCAAGTTGGGTGGCCTAGGTGTGCTCAATCTCGAGGGGCTATGGACGCGGTATGAGGACCCTCGGATTCAACTTGGCGAAATCGCCTCAATGCCCGATGTCCATGCAACCGCGCGCATGCAGGAACTTTATTCTGCGCCGATTCAACCAACTTTGATCAAAGAACGGATTCAGCAGATCCGCGATGCTGGTGTCACAGTTGCAGGCTCATTATCACCACAACGGACCAATGATCATTATAAAACCGTTATAGACGCGGGCGTGGACATCTTTGTCATTCGAGGCACGACGGTGAGCGCCGAGCATGTAGCGACCAATAATGAAGCACTTAACTTGAAGAAGTTCATCTACGAATTGGACGTACCCGTGATTGTCGGCGGCTGTGCAACGGCTACTGGAGCCCTGCACCTGATGCGTGCAGGCGCGGCCGGTGTTCTGGTGGGCTTCGGCGGTGGATCGGCACACACCACGCGGAAGGTTTTGGGCATTGAAGTGCCGATGGCTTCGGCTGTCGCAGAAGTCGCCTCTGCTCGTCGGGACTATTTGGATGAATCGGGCGGTCGGTATGTCCACGTCATTGCAGACGGTTCTGTGGGACGTAGTGGCGATATTTCGAAAGCAATTGCATGCGGCGCAGATGCAGTCATGATGGGTTCGCCTTTGGCGAAGGCGGTGGAGGCACCAGGCTTAGGTTGGCATTGGGGTAGTGAGGCTGCCCACCAAGAACTCCCACGCGGTGAGAGAGTTGCAGTTGGCACATCTGGGACGATGAAGGAAATTTTGCTCGGACCATCGCGTGCAGCCGACGGATCCATGAACCTTTTCGGTGCCCTTCGTCGCGCAATGGCCACGTGCGGATACTCTGATGTGAAGGAATTCCAACGGGTCGAGGTCCTTATCCATCGTGCCTAATGAAACCGTGCCAACGCCAACAGTTTTAGTCGTCGATTTCGGAGCGCAGTACGCTCAATTGATTGCACGCCGAGTTCGCGAGGCACGTGTCTTTAGTGAGATCGTTCCATCCTCAATATCCGCCGATGAGGTTGCCAATAAGAAGCCGGTGGCGATAATTCTCTCGGGAGGACCAGCGAGCGTTTACGCCGACGGGGCGCCCTCATTTGACGCCGGAATTCTTTCACTGGGAATTCCGGTCTTCGGCATCTGTTATGGATTTCAAGTGATGGCCGCGGTCCTTGGTGGGGTGGTGAGTCAGACTGGTAAATCTGAATTCGGCCGTACCGAAGTCAACGTTGATCCATCGGGGAAGATCTTCTCCCACCTGCCCACCAAGCAGAGTGTCTGGATGAGCCATGGCGATGCAGTGTCGCAAGCTCCGGCAGGTTTTACTGTCTGCGCGGTTACCGAGGGCGCCCCAATTGCTGCTTTTGAAGATGGAACCGGGAAATTGGCAGGGGTGCAGTTTCATCCAGAAGTCCTGCACTCAGAATATGGCCAAGAAATACTGCGTCATTGGCTAATTGATATTGCAGGATGCTCACCCACCTGGACTACCTCGAATATCGCTGAAACTGAGGTCGCCAAGGTGAAGACACTTGTCGGCACCAAGCGGGTTATCTGCGGACTTTCTGGTGGAGTGGATTCAGCGGTTGCAGCCGCAATAGTCCAGCGCGCAGTTGGCTCGCACCTTACCTGTGTATTTGTTAATCACGGTTTGTTGCGTGCTGGTGAGGCCGAGCAAGTGGAGAAGGATTTCGTGGCAGCCACGGGTGTGGAACTGAAGGTTGTAGACGCACGCGCACAATTCCTGTCCGCACTTGCGGGAGTAAGTGATCCTGAGGCCAAGCGCAAAATAATCGGTCGTGAATTCATTCGGAGTTTTGAAACAGCAGCGCGAGAAATTGCAGCGGGCGGTGATGTCGAATTCTTGGTGCAAGGAACTCTCTACCCCGATGTTGTGGAATCCGGCGGTGGCACTGGAACGGCCAATATCAAATCCCATCACAATGTTGGTGGTCTGCCTGATGATTTGAAATTTACTTTGATCGAGCCATTGCGAACTCTTTTCAAGGACGAAGTGCGTCAGGTAGGTCTCGAATTGGGGCTACCCGAGGAGATCGTGTGGCGTCAGCCGTTTCCGGGCCCAGGTCTGGCCATTCGCATCATTGGCGAAGTCACCGAGGATCGTTTAACCATTCTTCGACAGGCCGATTTGATCGCGCGTGAAGAGTTGCACAACGCCGGACAAGATCGAGAGATTTGGCAGTGCCCAGTGGTGCTTCTCGCCGACGTTCGTAGCGTCGGAGTCCAAGGCGATGGGCGTACATATGGCCACCCGATAGTTTTGCGGCCGGTTTCCAGCGAGGATGCGATGACAGCTGATTGGTCGCGCTTGCCATATGACCTACTTGAACGGATTTCCACCCGGATAACAAACGAGGTTCCTGATGTGAACCGAGTCGTTCTGGATATCACCAGCAAACCCCCAGGGACAATTGAGTGGGAGTAGTAGTTCCGCCATATGAGGAATTGTCCGAGTGGTTGATAAAGTTCGCTCCTTAGGAAAGGGTCTACCCATGAAACGTGGAATCTATGTGGGACTAATTGCAGTGTTGCTTGGCGTTCTTTCGGGCTGCTCATCCACACCCAAAGACAGTGCGGCTAGTCCAGCAACTACGCCACCAGCCACTCAAGCAAGTACTCCACCGGCTAGTCCAGCAACTACGCCACCGGCCGTTGTCCTTCCAAGCGGATGCAAGAGCACGACCGCGGTAGGTCACTCGCCCAAGGCAGTAGCGCCACCGTCTGGACTTCTCAAGGAGAAAGTGACAAGTTTCACCCTTGTCACCAATTGTGGTGATATCAAGATTGCCGTTGATCAGGCAAAGGCCCCACAGACGATTACCGCAATGACTACTCTGGCTCGGGCTGGCTATTTTGACGCATCGCTCTGCCACCGCTTAACTACATCAGGTTTATATGTTTTGCAATGTGGTGACCCCACTGCAACGGGTAGAGGTGGTCCAACATTTACATTTGGTGATGAGAATTTGCCTTCAGCTGGAGCCAATAATTATCCCGCGGGCACGGTTGCAATGGCTAACTCGGGTCCGAACACCAACGGTAGCCAATTTTTCTTGGTGTTTGCAAATACCACCCTCGGACCCAACTACACCATTTGGGGCAGGATCACCTCTGGATTAAATATCGTTAGGGCAATTGCTGCAGTAGGTGTTCAAGGCGGCGGTCCTGATGGACCTCCAGCAGTGAAAACTGCAATCGAAAAGGTAGTCGTTAAATAATTAGTTCGTATTGACGATTTTGAAAGCCTCTGCAATACGCCCTACGGCAAGGCCACCGAGTGCGGCATTTCGTTCTCCCCAAGAACGGACCATATTTTCGAGTTCCGTGTTATGGGCCGTCTGTGAAACATGGGAATGCAGTGCCGCCATCTTGTGATGGAAGACATCTGTGATGTCAACGAAATAATCAGGTTGGGCGTGTGACATAACCCAGACCTCTTTCACCCGCCACGGCTGATGCCCTGAGTCCTTGAGATCTGGAAAAGCAAAGGGATTGCGGGCATCTGGGTAAACGGCCTGAATCGCGGCCTCGCCTGCTGCTAGGTGGTCAGGATGGCTGGCACCAATTCGATCCCAATTGCGTTCCGGGCTCTGAATGACCATCCGATCAGGCTGGGCAATTCGAATCGCACGGACAATGTCTTTGCGCAACGCGATTGTGGGCTCAAGCCAACCGTCGCGGTAATTCAAAAACGTAATATCGGTAACTCCAATGGCGGCACCAGCAGCGCGCTGTTCTCTCTGACGTACTTGTGGCATTTCCTCCACTGAGTACTCCGACTCTTCGCCTCCTTGATCCCCATTTGTGCAGATGCAGTAGGAGACATGAATGCCTTTCTTGATCCACGATGCGATTGTTCCTGAAGCGCCGAAGTCTGAGTCATCGGGATGCGCGGTGACCACTAATACCTTTTTGATCTCGCTATCGGCGATCGGTTCCATGTTCTCTCCCTCTAATTTTCAACGCGTATCGACGCCAGAGGGTGATTCTTGCAGATAAGTGACGCAGATAGAATTGCGCCATGACAAACGCGGACCCCTTATTGGCAGGACTCAATCCGCAGCAAGAGGCCGCTGTTGTGCATGCAGGAGGGCCACTATTAGTAGTTGCTGGTGCGGGTTCGGGGAAGACCAGGGTCCTTACTCGGCGGATAGCGTACTTAATGGCCCGGCGAAGAGTGGCCCCTTACGAAATTCTGGCGATTACATTTACAAATAAGGCTGCCGGGGAGATGAAGGACCGTGTGACCGAGCTCGTCGGTCCGGTTGCCCGTTCCATGTGGGTGTCTACCTTCCATTCGGCATGTGTTCGGCTCTTGCGGCAAGAGGCTTCACGCCTTGGATACGGCAATTCCTTTAGCATTTACGACCAGGCCGACAGTTTGAAACTGGTGACAATTGTCGCGAAAGAACTGCACTTAGACCCCAAACGCTACCCGCCACGACAGTTTCAATCCATGATTTCAAATGCGAAGAACGAGTTGGTAGGCCCCTCTGATTACGTCAACTCCACGAAAAACCAATTCGAGGAAGTTGTTGCTGAAGTTTATGCGCTATACCAACGTCGTCTACAGCAAGCCAATGCGATGGACTTTGATGATTTGATTATGAAGACGGTAGAAGTCTTGCAGCGATTTCCTGAAAGTAAGGCACGATTTCGCTCACGTTTTCGACACGTCTTGGTTGACGAGTACCAGGATACAAACCATGCGCAGTACATATTGATCCGTGAATTGGTAGGAAATGATGCCGATGGAATTCCGGCGGCCGAGCTCTGTGTTGTTGGAGATGCAGACCAGTCGATCTACGGCTTTCGAGGTGCCACGATCCGCAATATCTTGCAGTTCGAATTGGATTTTCCCAATGCTTCTACTGTTCTTCTGGAACAGAACTATCGATCGACCCAGAACATTCTCAATGCCGCAAATGCAGTGATTACGAAAAACGAGAGCAGGAAAGAGAAGAACCTCTGGTCGGAGGCGGGATCCGGAACACTCTTGACAGGTTATGTCGCTGAGTCAGAACACGATGAGGCTGAATTCATCAAGGATGAGATTCGTCAGTTACAGAAAGTCGGCACGTCCCAACCTGGTGACACGGCTATTTTTTATAGGACCAACGCACAATCTCGCGTTTTTGAGGAAGTATTTATGCGAGCTGCGTTACCGTACAAAGTCGTTGGTGGAGTTCGATTCTATGAACGGAAAGAAGTCAAAGATCTTCTAGCGTATTTGCGGGTCTTAGCTAACCCAAGTGATGAAGTATCCCTTCGTCGGATAATCAATGTACCTAAACGCGGTATTGGAGACAGGGCTTTGGATTACGTTGAGATTTTCGCGCAGAGCCAGTATCTCTCTTTCTGGGAGGGGCTCCATCGATGTAGCGAAATATCGGAAATGCCCACCCGCGCAGCTGGTTCAGTTCACGAATTTTTATCGATGATCGCGGCACTCCGAGTTCTGGTTGAAGCAAAGATCCGCCCATCAGTGATCATCGAGGCCGTTCTTGAACAATCTGGATTGCTTGCAGAGCTTTCAGGAAGCAATGACCCGCAAGACGAGGTACGAGTAGAGAATTTGCAGGAATTGGTTGCGGTTTCCTTGGAGTATGAGGAACAGCCAGTGGGTGATCTCGGTGAGGATGAGGAGATATCGCTCTCTGGTTTCCTTGAACAGGTCTCTCTGGTTGCCGATGCTGATGAGATTCCTGATGGCGAGGATCATGGCGGGGTTGTAACGCTTATGACGCTACACACCGCAAAAGGTCTGGAATTTCCGACTGTATTCCTTACGGGGTTGGAGGATGGAATCTTTCCGCATTCGCGAACTTTGGGAGAGAAGAATGAAATCGAAGAGGAGAGACGTCTGGCTTACGTTGGCCTAACCCGGGCGAAAGAACGTCTTTATCTCACGCGAGCCGAATCGCGTTCCTCATGGGGGGCACCGAATTACAATCCGCCTTCACGTTTTCTGGAGGAGATTCCCGAGGAAGTTATCGAATGGCGCAATATGGGTGCCTCCCTGGCGAAAATTTCACGGGCGCGTGATTTTTCCGCACCACCCCCGAGGGCCACTGGGAGAAAGAGCGTTGTCATGGAACTTGCGGTGGGAGAACGTGTGTCACACGACACATTTGGCTTAGGCACAGTTCTCTCCCTCTCAGGCGAGGGCGATCGCGCCGAAGCCACCATTAATTTTGGCCAGTACGGGGAGAAGAGATTGCTCCTGCGTTATGCACCCGTTGAGAAGCTCTAGGATTGCACCCGTTCTGAATTCTCCTCTGCGTCCGATCATGAATGGAGTCCTACGTGGATCTCTTCGAATACCAAGCTAGGGACCTCTTCGAAAAACATGGCGTCCCGGTTTTAGCCGGCGCGGTGGCAACGACTCCCGACGAGGCAGAAGCTGCAGCACGTGCCATTGGTGGCAAAGTTGTGGTGAAAGCCCAAGTAAAAGTTGGAGGGCGCGGAAAAGCTGGCGGCGTCAAACTTGCCGAGAATCCGGAAGATGCCCGCGAGAAAGCGGCCGCAATTCTGGGGATGGATATTAAAGGTCATATTGTGGGCAAAGTAATGATTGCCCAGGCCGCACCAATTGAGTCTGAATATTATTTGGCAATTTTGTTGGATCGATCAAACCGCACATTCCTGGTAATGGCCTCAGTTGCAGGCGGCATGGAAATCGAGCAAGTCGCCCATGAAACACCGGAGAAGTTGACGAAGGTTCCAGTCAACTCGAACGAGGGAATATCGCAAGCCGAAGCCCTTAAAATCATTCAGGATGCAAAATTTCCCGATGACGTGGTTGAACAAGTCGCCACTACTCTGGTCTTAATATGGAATCTATTCAACGCCGAGGACGCAACATTGGTGGAGATAAATCCTCTGGTGAAGACTTCGTATGGTCGGATTATTGCTCTCGATGGCAAGGTCACTCTCGACGATAATGCAGCGTTTCGCCACCCAGACCATGAGGCTCTGATTGATCGCTCGGCGGCAAACCCGCTTGAAGAGGAAGCGAAAGAGAAGGGCTTGAACTACGTAAAGTTAGATGGCCAAGTAGGAGTTATCGGCAACGGTGCGGGATTGGTCATGAGCACCTTGGATGTTGTTGCTTATGCGGGAGAGAAGTTTGGGGGAGTGAAGCCGGCGAACTTCCTCGATATTGGCGGCGGCGCATCGGCTCAAGTGATGGCAGATGGGCTCTCCATTATTTTGGGGGATAAAGACGTCAGGAGCGTCTTCGTCAACGTATTTGGCGGCATCACAGCGTGTGACGAAGTGGCCAATGGAATTGTCCAAGCCCTTGCTATGTTGGGTGACAAGGCAACGAAGCCCATTGTCGTTCGACTAGATGGAAATAATGTTCTCGAAGGCCGAAGGATTTTGAACGAAGCGGCCCACCCCTTAGTTCAACAACTGGATACGATGGATGGCGCTGCAGCTCGCGCGGCAGAATTGGCGGCTAAATAATGTCGATCTTTATCAACAAGAACAGTCGCGTCATTGTTCAAGGAATGACTGGCTCTGAAGGAACCAAGCACACCCGCCGAATGTTGGCTGCTGGCACGGTAATCGTCGGAGGCGTTACACCTGGTAAGGGTGGCCAAGTAGTAGAAATCGGCGGCCAGAGTCTGCCGGTTTTTAATACCGTTGCTGAAGCAGTAGCTGCAACGCAGGCAGACACCTCCGTAGTCTTTGTTCCACCCAAGTTTGCTAAAGCAGCCGTGGTCGATGCGATAGATGCAGCATTGCCGCTGGTTGTAGTGATCACTGAGGGAATTCCAGTACACGACACCGCCGCTTTCTTTGCCCATGCACAGAGCAAAGGCACGACCCGCATCGTTGGCCCCAACTGTCCAGGGGTGATAACCCCTGGTGAATGTAATGTCGGAATTATTCCGGCAGATATCACTGGCCCTGGGCCCATTGGTCTGGTTTCTAAATCAGGGACACTCACATATCAGATGATGTACGAACTGCGGGATATTGGATTTACGACAGCGGTTGGTATTGGTGGGGATCCAATTATTGGAACAACTCATATTGATTGCTTGCGCGCCTTCCAAGATGATCCCGCCACAGAAGCAATCGTCATGATTGGTGAGATCGGTGGCGATGCAGAAGAACGGGCAGCAGCATTCATAAGCGAGTACGTGACAAAGCCCGTCGTCGGCTATGTCGCTGGATTTACCGCGCCTGAAGGCAAGACCATGGGGCACGCTGGTGCCATAGTCTCTGGATCATCTGGCACGGCCCAAGGAAAGAAGGATGCCTTGGAGGCCGCGGGGGTTCAAGTAGGTCTGACTCCAAGTGAAACCGCGCGCTTAATGCGTGCAATTCTGAAGCGCTAAGAGATGTTCCAACGCGTCCTTTGGGTCTCGTTGACACAAGCCTTACGTAGCGTTGCGCTCTTCCTCCTTCCTACCGCGTTTCTTGCCTTGCTGGCATGGGCTACTGCAGGCAGCACTAATGGAAATACCTCCGATCCGATCCGCGTGGCAATGTGGATCTGGTTAGGGGCCCACCATGTTCCTTTCCAACTAGTTCTGCCTCCTTCTGGTGCAAGCGGATTCCTCTCATACTTACCGTGGGGCGCGCTAGTATTCCCTTTTCTGGCGGCCCGAAATGGTTTTTCCCGAGTCAAGAGTCATCTCGACATTGCAGAACGTTCTCTACAACTTTCGCGAATTCTATTCTCGGTCTTCTACACGCTGATTGCATTGCTCATTGCCTGGGGCTCACGCACGACGTCGGTAACACCTATTCTCTATTGGGTGCCATTGACAACTCTGCCTGGAATCTGGTTTGTCACAGGAACAGTTCGATCCAGAACTCGAGAGAAGGCCATATCTCCGCTGCGAATTAGTTCGCGACTTTTGGCACTGGGACTTGGTCTGTCTTCAATTGTTCTGGGCATCGCACTCTTTCTTCACCTCACGACGGTTGAGAACTTAACATTCGTCCTACAACCCGGATGGTTAGGCGGAGTTCTCTTTCTGTTCTTGAACATTCTTTATCTGCCCAACGCGATAGTTGCGACACTCTCGTATCTTGCTGGGCCCGGATATGCGGTCGGGGCGCACACCCTGCTGGCCCCGTTGAGCCACACAATCTCTGAAATACCCGCCCTTCCGATTCTGGGCGCGCTGCCTACCGGAAGACATCCCTTGGTCCTCATTTCAACGGTGATCTTCTTCTTTGCTGGAGTGGTTCTTTACCATTGGACAATCACACAGAGTTCGCAAGTTCTGTTAAAGAGCTATCTTGTCATCGTGATTGGCGTCGGGTTGATTTCTTTTCTCAGTAGTGGTGGTCTCCTAACGGACGCCATGGGTGCGATGGGCGTATCCGCATGGAAACTCACCTCCGCCATCGCAGCAGAAGTCGGACTCGGAATTTTGGTGGCATTCGCGGTTCCACGGATACTGGGCAGCGTTCGGAGTCCGAAGTAATGGTCGCGCGTCTGGTCATTCTCGCTTCGGGTGATGGTTCACTAGCGCAAGCAATCATTGATGCTGAACAACGCGGTGACCTTGCCGTGACAATCGTGGCCGTCATATCCGACCGCGTGAGTGCACCTGTTCTAACAAGGGCAGGAATTGCCGGGATTCCGACTGTTACACAACCGATGAGAAAGGATCGCCGAGAGTGGGATAAGAGGATCTTCCGGTTAGTGGATTCGCTCCATCCCGACCTCGTAGTGTGTGCTGGATTCATGCGAATTCTCTCCAGTGAATTTGTAACTCATTTCAAGACAGTCAACTCACATCCGGCGCTTTTACCCCTGTTCCCTGGTGCGCATGCAGTTCGGGATGCCCTGAAATCGGGAGCAAAGGTTACTGGCACGTCCATCCACTGGGTTGATGAGGGAGTCGACACGGGGCGAGTGATAGCCCAAGCCGAGGTGGAGATTCTCCATGACGATGATGAAGCGTCTCTGCACGAGCGCATTAAGATTGTCGAACGACGTCTCATTGTGTCGACGATTCAAGAACTACTACCTACATTGGAGAGTCGCAATGTCTGATCGCAAACCAATACGAAGAGCCCTTCTGAGTGTTTACGATAAGAGCGGGCTGGTCGAACTTGGAAAAGTGTTGAGCGAATCTGGCGTTGAAATACTTTCCACGGGCTCTACTGCAAAAACCTTGCAGAACGCCGGCATAGAGGTGACTGAAGTAAGCAGCTACACCGGGTTTCCAGAAATTATGGGTGGGCGGGTAAAAACACTCCACCCGCGCATCCACTCGGGAATATTGGCCGACCAGAGCAACCCTGAGCACCTTAAGGCGATTGAAGAACTTGATATTGCGCCGTTTGATCTGGTCGTGATCAACCTTTATCCCTTTGCGGAGACGATCGCATCCGGTGCCAGTTTTGCCGAGTCCATCGAGCAGATTGATATTGGTGGACCGTCGATGTTGCGTGGGGCTGCAAAGAATCACGGCTCTGTGGCAGTTGTTTCCAATCCGTCGCAGTATGAGGGACTCACTGCTGCACTCCGAGCAGGTGGGTTTACGAATGCACAACGGAAGGAATTGGCACTCCAGGTCTTCCGCACAACAGCTGAGTACGACCTCTCCATTGCAAATTGGTTGGGGAACGACGAGGAGCTTCCTCAATGGCTAGGACGTATCTGGAAACGGAAGAACTCTCTGCGGTACGGCGAGAATCCCCATCAAAATGCCGCAATCTACTCTGATGCGGGTTCATCCTTGGGCCTAGTTGGGGCAACTCAGTTGCATGGCAAAGAGATGTCCTTCAACAATTACACCGATGCCGATGCCGCTTGGCGAGCCGCTCACGATCATTCAGAACCCTGTGTCGCAATAATCAAGCACGCTAACCCTTGCGGGATTGCAACCGCATCCACTATTTCCGCCGCACACCAGAAGGCACACGAGTGCGACCCCGTTTCCGCATTTGGTGGTGTCGTTGCCGCCAACCGCGAAGTTGACCTGGTTATGGCGCAGGCCCTTTCTCAAATATTTACTGAAGTTCTGGTTGCGCCGAGTTTCAGCGCGGATGCGATTGAGCTCTTAATGAAGAAGCCTTCCATCCGGATTCTGCAATGTTCGACGAGCGAAATCGCGAAAGTGGAATTGCGTCCGGTTTCTGGCGGCATGTTGGTACAAGAAACGGATCTCATCAATGCTCCTGGCGATAACCCAGCCAACTGGAAACAAGTTTCCGGTCCGGCGGTTTCGTCGGCGCTTCTCCACGATCTTCTTTTTGCCTGGCGGGCGGTGCGCGCCGTCAAAAGTAATGCCATTCTTCTGGCCAAAGAGGGTGCCTCTGTTGGCATCGGAATGGGCCAAGTCAATCGCGTGGATTCTGCCCGACTTGCGGTTCTTCGCGCTGGAGATCGTGTCGCAGGTTCGGTCGCTGCCAGCGATGCATTCTTCCCCTTTGCAGATGGCTTGGAGATTCTTCTCACTGCTGGAATAAGCGCTGTTGTCCAACCTGGCGGCAGCGTGAGGGATGAAGAGGTGATTGCGAGTGCACAAGCAGCAAATGTGCCCATGTTCTTCACCGGAACTCGGCATTTTTCCCATTCATAAAGGTAGATAGGATCACATCCATGACCGCACAGATTCTCGATGGAAAAGCTCTGGCGTCAAAAATCAAAGCCGAATTGGCCATTGAGGTTCTGGCTCTCAAGGCCGCCGGCAAGATCCCGGGGCTGGGCACGGTTCTGGTTGGAAGCGATCCTGGCTCGCAGTCCTACGTTGCTGGAAAGCATCGCGACTGCCATGAGGTAGGCATCACTTCCATAAGGGTCGATCTTCCCGAGAGCGCCAGCGAAGCTGACGTGATGGCCGCGATCAAGGATCTCAACGGTTCGAAGGAGTGCACGGGCTACATCGTGCAACTGCCCCTACCTCGCGGGATCAACTCCCAGAGGGTTCTCGAGGCTATCGACCCCGATAAAGATGCCGATGGACTGCATCCCTTGAATTTGGGCCGCCTGGTAATGGGCGAGAATGCCCCTCTTCCTTGTACGCCTCACGGCATCGTTGAATTGTTGCGTCACTACGGGGTCGGCTTGGATGGTGCGGAAGTAACAGTCATCGGGCGCGGCCTCACGGTAGGACGTCCGCTTGGACTACTGCTCACACGCAAGAGCGAGAATTCGACCGTCACGCTGACGCATACGGGCACCAAAGACCTGCTTCGCCATACTAAGAACGCCGACATAATCGTCGCGGCCATTGGCCGAGCCCATTTTCTGACGGCAGACATGATCAAACCGGGTGCTGCCATAGTTGATGTGGGTATTTCGCGGACAGAGGCAGGACTATTGGGCGATGTACATCCAGATGTCATGAATGTTGCAGGATATGTTGCCCCGATGCCTGGCGGCGTCGGACCTATGACGCGGGCAATGTTGGTGAAAAATGTGGTTGAAGACTGTCGATGAATTTTCGCGCTCTTGCATCTACGAGTTATGGTGCCGTGGCCCTCGGGGTCCTTCTGGGTGCCTTCGGGTACGTCAGGGTAGGGGCGGTTTTGATCGCGCTTGGAACGGCTGGTGTGGCCTTATCGCGCGAGAGTGGACGGGCGGTTGAGAGGTATCTGCCCCTAGCTCTCGCCCTGGGTCTGCTCGTATTGGCAATTGTGATTCCCGGCGGGCGGTAGAGTTATCTTGATGTCAAGAGAGTTTTACAACGGCGTCTACGAAAGAGAGTGAATGGATATGGGAAGCAAAGTTACGGTTGTAGGTGCAGGTTTCTACGGCTCGACGACAGCAATGCGTCTGGCCGAATA
>DASVIG010000102.1:0-6933 GCA_036382195.1 Candidatus Nanopelagicaceae bacterium | reverse complement strand
ACTGCGGCGTACTCACCATCCCGCAACTTAGCCAAGTCAGGCGCGATTGCATCTTCCGTAAAAAGTGTGGATGGATCCATGATAACCAGATATTTTGTCGGGACATTTTGAAGAAGTGCGTTCGCCGCCGCCCCCCACCCGCACTCGCCGGTGATTTGGACGAGAAAAAGGTTGGCATCGATCTCCTCTTCCAGAGCGCCAACTTCGCCGATACAGACGATTGCAATTGGCACGTCGCTGTAATTACGGATGGATCGAATGGTTGTGACAGCGTCTTCTGGAAAACCCTGAACGACCATTCCGATGCTTATCTCAGACTCGCTAAGTGGAAAGGGTTTCATTAGAGCAATATTCTCAATAGTTGAATGTCGAACTTTGCGGTGCAATTCGAAACTACCCGAGATATCGACTACTTCCCAACCCTTAAGTTCAATCTCATCCCGTAGTTGATCGGCGAGCGCGAATTCTTTTGCCGCTCGTGCTAATTGTCGTTCTTGAGCCAACTTCCAGATCGCCTCTGGAGCATTCATGGGTGTCGAACCAGCACCCTTGTCATTCCTAAAACCTTGATGCCTCCAGACGTCGCCGTCAGATCAAGGCGAACGGTTCCATCAAGGACTTCACTAACTTTTGCAGAGACAGTGAGGTCGACATCTTTACCTGCAGGTACGATCACTGGTTTTACGAAACGGGCCGAGAACTCTTTCACCGATGCAGACCCGCCTGCCCAGTCAGTAACGAATTTTCCAACCAGAGCCATCGTCAACATTCCGTGCGCAATGACATCTGGCAACCCGACTGACTTGGCAAATGCTTCATCTTGGTGAATCGGATTCTGATCGCCGCTGGCGTCGGCATACCGTTTCAATAAATCGCGGTTTATCCAGAAAACTCGTTCAGCAATGACATCGCCAATTTCGCTCATGCCCTCACCACCAAGGTCGACCAGGATGAGAGAACTAACTCACCATCATCATGAAGATCAGAACGGACGGTGACGATCTCGTTGCCTGCGAGCACTTTATAGTTTTCGATCGTCGAGGAGCAGCGCAACTGGTCGCCAGCAACAATGGGACGATGAATCTGAAACTTCTGATCGCCATGGACGACACGGCTCCAGTCCAGACCTACATCTGGGTCAGATAGGAGTGACTGGGATTCTGCCAGGGTGATGCGAATGGAAAAGGTGGGAGGCGCCACGGAGAAATCAGTTTCGCCAATAGCTAAAGCAAAGGCGGTAATTTCAGATTGTGTTACAGAAACCAACTCCGCACCAGTGAAAGTGCGCCCGACGGAATCGGGATTGAGCATTAACGAGTTTCGCGGTGAAGGGTGGAAGCCTTGCAACGTGGGCAGAACTTCTTGAGCTCAAGCCGGTCTGGGTCGTTGCGGCGGTTCTTCTTGGTGATGTAGTTGCGTTCCTTGCAGTCCACGCAGGCCATGGTGATCTTGGGACGAACGTCCGCGCTCTTACTTGCCATGGTCTTGCTCCCTTTTGTCCATATCCGAGAATATTCTTGAAATAAGGTGGTCAGGGTACCTGACCACCCACCCTGCAGTGAAATTGCACGTGCTTTGGTAGTAGCGGAGGCCGGATTTGAACCGGCGACACAGCGATTATGAGCCGCTTGCTCTACCAAGCTGAGCTACCCCGCCGAGCCCCCCAACGGAATCGAACCGTTGACCTTTTCCTTACCATGGAAACGCTCTACCGACTGAGCTAGGGGGGCGCTGAACAATCTGAGAGCGTACAGGCTCTCCTTCCTATTTGTGAAAAATGTGGGCTGGTGGGAAAAATGTGGGCGTCAAGCTCTCTTAGAGCGCCGGATCCAGGGTGACCTTTCCTGTGGTCTGCCGAGCCAGCATCGCCTGATGGGCTTGTACCGCCTGCGAAAGTGGAAAAGTCTGGCCAGTGACTGGCTTGAGTTTTCCTGCCAGAACCAGACCGAAAAGTTCGGCGATAACGTCATTGAGCAATTCTTTATGGCCAAAGCAGTGGGCCAGCCAGAAACCAGTGACAGTTTTCGTGCCACTAACCAGCGATCCGGGAGCAATCGATTTGGGCGCGGTCCGAGAGGCGTTTCCATAGGTGATCAGTCGACCAAACGGTGCAAGCACGGCGAGACTGGCATCGAATGTCTTCCCACCGACCATCTCCAAAATCAAATTGATGGGTTTGCCGTCGTTGGCGGCGAGCATCGCAACTGCCAAGTCCGCCGAGTTTGCATCGACAACGACATCCGCTCCCAGCGACTTAACTAATTCTGATTTGGAATCAGAAGAAGTCACCGCGATGACTTTTGCTCCCCATAACTTCGCTAGTTGGACCGCAATCGTCCCGACCCCGCCGGCAGCGGCATGAACGACAACAGACTCCCCGGCCTTCAGGTGGCCGACCGTTTTCAAAATGTGCCAGGCAGTACAACCCTGGACCAGCATGCAGAGTGCCTGCGCGTCAGAGACCCCATCCGGAATGTCGAACATCACAGCTTTATTGGCGAGCGCTTTCTGGGCGTATCCACCAGTCTCCACCGATGCTAGAACTCGACGACCAGTCGCAGTCCGGCCCACGACTTCCAGACCCGGAATTAACGGGAGTGATTGTGGGGAAAGGTATCCGTTCTCAATCTGATGAGTATCGGCGTAGTTAAGGCCGATCGATGTCACGGTGATAAGTTCTTGGTTCTCTGCCGCGATCGGATCGGCAATCTCAACGAATTCCATCACCTCTGGGCCACCGAATTTATTTACTTGGATCGCTTTCATATCTGCAAGCGTAAAGCGATGGAGGCGAATTGTCTCCCCCTGTTCTACGCTGGCACTATGACGTCAAACTCGAGCGCGGATCTTTCAATCCGCATCCTCTCTGGGATCAAAGAACAGGACATGGCCCGCGCAATATTTAATGAAGTCTGGCCCAGTGATGAAGGCACGCAGATAACCGCAAATCTCCTGCAAGCCATGGTTCACAATGGAACATATGTCGCCGGAGCATTCGTCGGCAATGAAATTGTCGCAGCTGCATTTGCTTTCCCGGGTTTAGACAGCAAGAAGCACCTCCATCTGCACTCCCATATGGCAGCAGTTAAAGAGAAATATAGAAATCGAAATATCGGCACGGCGCTCAAACTTCACCAGAAGGAGTGGGCCCTGCAGCGCGGATACGACACGATCACGTGGACCTTCGATCCTCTAGTGAGGCGCAATGCGAAATTGAATCTCGTGAAGTTGGGGGTTCAAGTCTTTGATTACTTCTCGGATTTTTATGGCGACTTGCCAGATGCTCTCAACGCCGGGGATCCGACAGATCGGCTGATTGCCCGCTGGGATATTGCCAACCAGAATCCCGCAACCAAGGAGATGGACGGCAGAGGAATTTCAGTTGCTCTAGAAGACCACAATGGCGAACCGATCCAACACGAGGTCAACCCGAGAAGTTCTCAAGTCCTTCTTTACCTCCCGGCCGACATCATCGATCTGCGAGCAAAAGACCGTGCATTGGCGTTGCGGTGGCGCTTGGCAATGAGGAACCAACTTCAACCCAGACTGGATGCTGGTTGGCATATCTCAGGTTTCACCTCCGATGGCGCATATATTGTTACTCAATCCCCATTAGCAGAGGTGCTGAAATGAAGATCAAGAATGTGGAATTGCGAATAATCCGGTTGCCGCTGGTCCGTCCATTCCGTACCTCCTTCGGAACTCAACTCGACCGCGAACTTCTCTTGATGAAGATCACGACACAGGACGGTGTAGAAGGATGGGCGGAGTGCGTCGCGTTGTCAGAGCCACTCTATTCACCCGAGTACACGATGGGCTCGCAAGATGTAATGGAACGCTTTCTCCTGCCGAAAATATTTGCTTTCGGAGATATCCGTCCTGAGGAAGTTGCAGATACTTTGAAACCTTTTCTTGGCCACCAAATGTCAAAGGCAACTATTGAAACTGCAATATTGGACGCACAACTTAAATTTGAAGGGGTCTCATTCGGCTCTTATCTTGGTTCATCGAAATCCGAAATCGACTGCGGCGTCTCTGTTGGCATTGCTTCCAGCATTGATGCTCTGATCGAAGAAGTCTCCCTGTATATCTCAGAGGGTTACCGAAGAATAAAGCTGAAGATAGAACCGGGTTGGGATATCGAACCTGTCAGCGTGATACGGGAACTCTGGCCGGACATACCGTTACAGGTAGATGCCAATCAGGCATATACCCGTGACGACACCGAACACCTGAGAAAGTTGGATCCCTTCAATCTCTTATTGATCGAACAGCCTCTTGACGAACACGATGTTCTGGGTCATGCACTTTTAGCCAAGGGAGTTCGAACGCCCATCTGTTTAGACGAATCCATTACTTCTTTGGAGGCCGCTCGGGATGCTCTGGCAATGAAGGCAACGACAATCATCAATATCAAACCTGGTCGGGTTGGGGGCTACCTCGAGTCCGTCCGAATTCACGACCTCTGTGTCGAACACAATGTCCCCGTCTGGTGCGGCGGCATGTTGGAAACTGGGATCGGACGCGCAGCAAATATTGCGTTGGCCTCATTGCCTGGATTTACGCTGCCCGGGGATACCAGCGCTTCGTCGCGATATTTCCACCGCGATATCACCACACCGTTTGTCATGCACGACGGTCAACTCGACGTACCCACCGGACCAGGCATCGGCGTGGAAATTGACCAAGATTTTATCGAGGAAATCACAACCTCAAGAAAAGTTATTGTGGCGCATTAGTGAGTTCGCTCGTTCTCCTTAAACTTTTTCTGGCCCCCTGCTTTGTCGTGTTCGTCAGCATTATTCAAGGCAGATGGGGTGATGGCGTCGGGGGGCGTCTCATCGGATTGCCTGTGACGACTGCTCCGTTCATCCTCATCATCTACATCCAAGAGGGACATACTTTCGCAGCAAGGGCAGCACATGGCGTGATTGTCGGACAGATTGCCTTGATTGCTTATTGTTGGGTCTACGCGATGACCGTTTCGCGGATGTCATGGGCACCCTCACTGGCAATGGGCACGGTTGCTGGTCTCATAACGGGGGCGGTAGTAACGAGTTTCGAAATTCCATTAGTTGCACTTCTGTTGACCGTAACCGGAATCTGGGCTGCCGCTATGAAATTCTGGCCGACATACTCAACTTCACTTCGCCTATCCAATCCACCTGGTTGGGAATTACCTGCACGAGTATTGATCACCATCATTCTCATTCTCATTCTCACTGGTTTTGCAAATGTTCTCGGCCCTAGGGTGGCTGGTGCTCTATCAACTTATCCAGTGATCATTTCCGTGCTCGGAGCCTTCAGCCATCGCAGGTACGGACCAAACGCCACTAACGCGACTTTGCATGGGCTCATGAAGTCACTTCCAATAGCGACCTTCATTATGAGTGTTCTTACTATCACCCTGTAGCCGCCGAACCGTTACCTGCCAATGAAAATCTCCATAGGATAGATGGAACGAGAGGGCAAGGCTGTGCTTTCAGAACCATTTCCAACGCAAGGCGATATTGATAACCTCACCGAAAACGCCATTACCTTGGTCGAAAAGCTTCTAGGTGATGCCGAAGTAAATAGAACTCGAAGGGATGAGAACAATCGCAAGCGCTTTGCACGACTTCTTAAAGATACTGCCGCGATTTCTTTAACTATGTCGCTGACAGACGAAGTCATGCGAATGAGTTCACCTCGACGTGCAGCGAAGACATTTCGAAGGATTTCAAAATCTGCAAATGTTTCAGGTCTCGGCCTCTTGGATTACGTAGGTATCAAAGCAATTAGCGTCGTCTCCTTTCTCCTGCCAGCATTGGTGATCAAGGTCGTACACCAACGTGTCCGGATGGCCGCGTACGGCATTATTCTCCCAGCGGAAGCAGCTCTTCTTTCTCGCCACATAGAGAGGAGAAAGAAAGATCATGCAAATCTCAATATCAATGTTCTGGGTGAGGCAGTTCTCGGCGAACATGAAGCCGAACAGAGGTTGCACTCTGTCATATCAATGGTGCAGCGACCTGAAGTAAATTACGCGTCTGTCAAGATATCGGCGATAGTCAGCCAACTCCTCACAATCGACTTTCAAGGAAGTGTGAAGAGAATCTCTGACCGATTGCGCCAGCTTTATCGGCAAGCACAGTTGAGCAATACCTTCATCAATCTGGATATGGAAGAGTTTAGAGATCTAGAAATTACGGTAGCTGTCTTCAAGCAACTTCTGGATGAACCTGAATTTGAGAGGATGAATGCTGGAATTGTGCTTCAGGCGTATCTGCCCGAATCGCATGGGGTCTTTGCCGACCTCATCACATGGTCAAAAGTACGTCAGGCAAGGACTGGCGGGATGATCAAAATTCGCCTGGTAAAAGGGGCAAATTTGGCGATGGAGAAGGCTGAGGCCGAACTCCATGGATGGATCCCGGCACCCTATGAAACCAAAGCAGATGTAGATGCCAGTTACGCCCGTCTTATTGACACCGCCCTAACACCTGAGAATGCAATCGCGGTGCGGATCGGAATCGCCAGCCATAATCTCTTCCACCTGGCTTGGGCGATCGAGGTTGCAAGGTCGCGAGGCGTGCTCCACCAACTCGATATCGAAATGCTCGAAGGCATGGCAAACGCGGAGGCACTTGCCGTAGTTCAGGAGACAGGAAGCGTGCTTCTCTATACACCCGTGACAAAACATGATGACTTCCCAGCCGCAGTTGCCTACTTAGTTCGAAGACTCGACGAAAATACCTCTGTTGAAAATTACCTCCGAGCATCCTTCGAAATGCAGATTGGAAACGAGAGATTTACCGAGCAGAAAGAACGGTTCCTCCATTCAGTATCGGGACGCCATAAACTCTCCACGCAATCACGCCGTCACCTCCTTGTTCGACACGACTGCAATGCGGCTTTCAAGAGCGGCCACTTTGAGAATCAGAGCGATGGCGA
>DASVIG010000101.1:0-3397 GCA_036382195.1 Candidatus Nanopelagicaceae bacterium | reverse complement strand
CGACGGGGACTGCTTGAGCGACATGGTTCTGGCTATGTACGGTTCGATTGCCGGCGCTGAGTCGGTCGTGCTGTCCCTTGACGAGAATCTTCGCCCCAAAGTGGCCATGGCTGAGGCACCGCACGGCACTGCCCCTTCGCTAGAAGGCAAGAATGTGGCAAACCCTATGGCGATGCTTCTGGCATGCGCCGCGCTGCTCGATCAGGCCAGCCTCCACCTTGATGATGTCCAATTCCATAAAGCCGGTGGCCGTCTGCGCGCAGCCACGCTAGAGGGCGCTGCCGATGGCATCCGTACCTTTGACCTGGGAGGCATATCATCAACGAGCGAGGTTGTTGATGATGTCATTACCCGACTTCGTGTATCCCTTTAAAATAATGAACCCGCTTTCTTCTTTATAGCGAGAAGGTGTCACCGTGAACGAAGGATTGTGGTGCGGCGCCCTTGAGCAAATGGACTTTGCCGTGGCCCCACACTCGCCAAAGACTTTGAGCGTTGTCGCGAACCAGAGCAGTCTCTTCATCGATTCCAAGCAGGTGGGCGCCCTCTGGCGCACGAACAATTGCGGCGGCAACTCGATCGGGTAAACGGCCAAGAAAACGATCGTAATGCGGAATAGTCACAATTGTCGGCAACAAATTGAGGCCGGGAGTGGCATCAGATTTCCGAATTCCAATGATTTCTCCGCCGAAAATCATCGCGCCGGCCGAGCAGCCAGCTAACGAGGTGCCGCTCTCCCACGCCGCAACGATGGCGTTCCAGACCGGGGTTCCGTTGAGAGTTTCCGCGAGGTAGTGCGGATCTCCCCCAGAGAAATAGATCAACCCTGCATCGCCAATGGCATCGACGTTTTCAGGTAAGAACGCGTCGTTGCGAGTTGACACTGCCAATGTGTGGGAGCGGGCATTGAGGCGGATCGCCTGATCTTCTCCCAACTTTCGCCAGAAAGTTAAAGCCTCATCGCCCTCTTTCCCCGCCGCCGTGGGAATTTGGAGAAAGAGATTCTGCTTGCCACGTCTTACTCCAGCCTGAAGCAACTCGCCTTCAAGCGATGTCATAACAGGTAGATACTCGCCAGATCCCACAAGTGCAATGGCGCCACAATCGGGATGGTTCAGCAAGAGTGATTAAGCCATTGCTTTCTGGAAATTACTGTCGATGGCGGCTAGGAAATCTTGGGTCGTCAGATATGGGGCATCTGGACTGATCATGATTGCCAAGTCTTTGGTCATCAGACCCTCTTCAACTGTCTCGATACAGACCTTCTCGAGAGTAGACGCAAACTTTGCGAGCTCCGGAGTGTTGTCCAAGAGGGCGCGATGTTGAAGTCCTCGGGTCCAGGCGAAGATGGAAGCGATGGGATTGGTAGAGGTTGGCTTGCCCTGCTGATGCATCCGGTAATGGCGAGTCACAGTGCCATGAGCAGCTTCTGCTTCCATTGTTCTGCCATCGGGGCTCATGAGAACACTGGTCATAAGACCGAGGGATCCATAGCCTTGCGCAACCGTGTCTGACTGCACGTCGCCATCATAATTCTTGCAGGCCCAGACGTATCCGCCTTCCCAGCGGAGAGAACTTGCGACCATGTCATCAATGAGACGGTGCTCGTAAGTAAGGCCAGCCTTCTCGAAGGCTGCCTTGAATTCGGCCTCAAAGACCTCTTCGAAGATATCTTTAAAACGGCCATCATATTTCTTCAAGATCGTGTTCTTGGTTGTGAGGAATACCGGGTAATTCCGGCCCAACCCGTAGTTAAGGGAGGCCCGAGCGAAATCACGGATGGATTCATCCAGGTTGTACATACCCATCGCAACACCTGGACTGTTGAATTTGAAGATGTCGTACTCCACGGGCTGGCTGCCATCTTCCGGGGTGAAAGTCATGGTGACCATACCGGGGCTAGGAACTAGAAAATCTGTCGCCTTATATTGGTCGCCAAATGCATGACGGCCAATCACGATGGGCTTGGTCCAATTTTGGATCAAACGGGGAATGTTGCTGATGATGATCGGCTCGCGAAAAATCACACCGCCTAAGATGTTTCGGATAGTGCCGTTTGGTGACCTCCACATTTGCTTGAGGTTGAACTCCTTAACCCGGCCCTCATCAGGAGTGATCGTTGCACATTTGACACCGACGCCATGTTTCTGGATGGCGTGCGCAGAGTCAATGGTTACTTGATCGTTGGTCGCGTCGCGATTTTCAACGCCAAGGTCGTAGTACTCAAGTTCGATATCTAGATATGGCAAGATCAACTGATCCTTGATGAACTGCCAGATAATTCTTGTCATTTCATCGCCATCGAGTTCTACAACGGTTCCGACAACCTTGATCTTCTTCATTCCCACTCCGCTTCTGGTGATTTATTTTGAGGTATTAGAGGCTCTGAACATCTGCTTGCTTAGCACGCACTGCCTCTGCGGCAACTTTGAGTTCGGCTAATTCATCTGGGGCAAGATCCGTGGTGACTATCTTGCGAATTCCTTCACGCCCGATTTCAGCTTCAATGCCAAGATAGACGCCTGATATTCCATACTCGCCGTCTACCCATGCACATACCGGCATTACCGTGCCGGAATTTTCGATAACGGCTTTGGCCATGCGCGCAGCCGCTGCCGAAGGGGCATAGTAAGCAGAGCCGGTTTTGAGGAATGCAACAATCTCAGCGCCACCATTGCGGACCCGGGTAACCAATTCGTCGATCTCAGTTTTTGAAAGTTTTTCAGATAGCGCAACGCCACCCACAGTGCATCGACTTGGAACTGGAACCATGGTGTCGCCATGTGATCCGAGAGTTAATGTCTTAACCGATGCAACCGGAACGCCAAGTTTCTCTGCAACGAAATTTGTAAAGCGCGCGGTGTCGAGCATTCCTGCCTGTCCGATCACTCGGTTATGAGGAAAGCCGCTGGCGAGCTGAGTTAGGGCAGTCATTTCATCCAGCGGATTCGATACAACGATGATGACGGCATTGGGACTGTGCTTGGCAATATTTTCTGCCACACCTCTGACGATTCCGGCATTTACGCCGATGAGGTCCATACGACTCATGCCCGGTTTGCGAGGTAAACCTGCCGTAATTATGACTACATCAGAATTTGCAGTGGCCTCGTAGCCTGCACCATCCGCAGTTGTGGTCGCACCGACCACTTTGGTTTCAAAACCTTCAATTGAGCGCGATTGATTCATATCAAGCGCTAAGCCTTCGGGTTTGCCGTCGACGATGTCAGTGAGAACAACCGTCTCAAAGATGTTGTATTCGGCCAGACGCATTGCTGTCGTCGAGCCGTAGAAACCTGCACCTACAACCGTAACTTTGCTTCCCATATCCATTCACTCTCTTTCGTAGACGCCGTTGTAAAACTCTCTTGACATCAAGATAACTCTACCGCCCGCC
>DASVIG010000100.1:0-4054 GCA_036382195.1 Candidatus Nanopelagicaceae bacterium | reverse complement strand
GTGCTCTTTCCCGAAATGATACTGACCGGGTATCCGGTCGAGGACCTGGCTTTACGTCCAGCATTTCGAGCCGCAAGCCGACAGGCGATAGAGCGTGTGGCAACGCGGGCGTTGGACGAGGGGTATGGCGGGGTTGTACTTATCGTCGGTTATTTGGATGAAGCAGAAGGTGTTAAGGATCGCTTAGGGCAGCCTCATGGGGCCCCGCAGAATGCAATCGCGATTATTTACCAGGGCAAGATAAGGGCCCGGTATGTCAAACACCATCTTCCCAACTACGGTGTCTTTGACGAGTTTCGGAACTTTGTTCCTGGCGATTCTTCGCTCGTCATCCGAATTCATGGGGTTGATGTGGGTGTTGCAATTTGCGAAGATATTTGGCAAGAAGGAGGGCCAGTTGCAGATTTGGCCAAACGGAACATTGGCCTCTTTCTCGTACCTAATGGCAGCCCTTTTGAACGCAATAAGGATGATGTCCGTTTGGCGCTCGTCCGACAACGTGCAATCGAGGTGGGAGCCCCTTTGGCATACGTCAATATGACTGGCGGCCAGGATGATCTCGTATTTGATGGCGACACTATTGTCGTCGATGGCGCCGGAGAGGTGATTGCGCGGGCTCCGCAATTTGAAGAGGGCCTTTTTTTTGTGGATCTTAACTTGCGAGTTCGCACCTCCGCACCAGATCTTGTCATTGGTGAGGATCCAACTCCACTATTTCAATCTCAGACTCCGTCGATTGCAGCGCGCTTGGATGGGTCCGCGGATGTATGGCAGGCGCTGGTTGTGGGCCTTAGAGATTATGTGCGCAAGAACAAATTCACAACGGTGGCGTTGGGGCTATCGGGGGGCATCGACTCTGCATTAGTTGCGGCAATCGCGGTTGATGCATTGGGTGCAGATCATGTTTACGGTATAGCGCTCCCCAGCAAATACTCTTCCGCACACTCGCTTGCGGACGCGGCTGCTCTGGCTGCCAATACCGGCTTGCACTATCGCATCATCGAAATTGCCCCCATGGTCTCGTCCTTTCTCTCGCATGTGCGGTTAGAAGGGTTGGCAGAGGAGAATTTGCAGGCGCGGGTGCGAGGCACGGTTCTGATGGGGTTATCCAATCAGGAAGGCCATCTCATTCTTGCCACTGGCAACAAGAGTGAGTTGGCCGTGGGATATTCAACGCTCTATGGCGACGCTGTAGGCGGCTTTGCCCCTATCAAAGATATTTATAAAACGCAGGTCTGGGCATTGGCCCAGTGGCGCAATGAGCAAGCGCATCAGCGCGGGGAGGTCCCACCTGTTCCGCCGAATTCCATCTCTAAAGAACCTAGTGCGGAATTATCACCCGGACAGAAGGACTCCGATTCACTGCCAGATTATGCGATTCTCGATGAGATTTTGGTCAGATATGTCGATGGCGATGAAAGCATCGCCGCCATGATTGCCTCCGGATTTGATCCAATCATGATTAGACGGGTGATCCGAATGGTGGACCGAGCCGAATATAAAAGGCGTCAATATCCGCCAGGCACAAAGATATCTTCCAGGGCCTTTGGCAAAGATCGCCGACTTCCCATCACCTCGCGCTGGGATGAGGCAACCAAATAGTTGCAAGGCGTTCGCAAGTAGCGGTTTCCTATTATCTTGCTAAAATCTCTTGTGCTTAGAATCAATCAATGGTTTTTCACGCGTCGTCGCGTGATTGATTTCGGCCGTGCTTGTACTTGCGCCTGCTAAAACTAACAACTGTTACACCCAAGTTCTTTAGTTTTAGCATATTCCCATTTAACCGCAGACCGAATTCATTGGAGAGATCATGAAGCTTTACAACAACATCACAGAAGTAGTCGGCAACACTCCTCTCGTGCGCCTCAATCGCATCACAGACGGTGCCGCCGGAAATGTTTATGCAAAATTGGAGTTTTACGGTCCAACGAGTTCCGTGAAAGATCGCATCGGCATTTCGATGGTGGACGCGGCAGAAAAGAATGGTCAGTTGAAGCCGGGCGGCACAATCGTCGAAGCCACATCAGGCAACACAGGAATCGCTCTGGCGATGGTGGGGGCAGCCCGGGGATACAAGGTGGTTCTAACCATGCCAGATTCCATGTCGAAAGAGCGTCGTGCGCTACTTCGTGCGTTTGGTGCCGAATTGGTTCTGACAACGGCCGCTGAGGGCATGCGCGGTGCTATTGCAAAGGCCGAGGAGATCGGTGCCACCCAAGGCGCGGTCTTGGTCAGGCAATTCGAGAATGAGGCCAACGTCGAAATTCACCGGAAGACGACCGCCGAAGAAATTTGGCGAGACACGGACGGAACCGTTGCGGCGGTTGTGGCTGGAATCGGCACTGGCGGAACCATCACCGGCGTCGGGCAGGTATTGAAGAAGAAGAATCCCGATATAAAGATTTTCGCGGTCGAACCTGCGGCATCCCCGCTTCTCACTGGCGGGAGTGCAGGTGGACACCCCATCCAAGGAATTGGCGCAAACTTCATTCCCACTATATTGGACACGAAAATTTATGATGAAGTATTTGACGCCACCGCCGATGATGCGCTTGCTTATGCCCGTCGTGCGGCAAAGGAAGAGGGAATTCTGGTGGGGATTTCATCCGGGGCAGCTATTTGGGCGGCGTCGCAAGTTGCCAAACGAGCCGAGTTTGCCGGGAAGAATATCGTCGTGATCATTCCCTCCTTCGGCGAGCGCTACCTGTCCACGGTCTTGTACCAAGATCTCATGGATTAAAATGTCTCTTCATATTCGAGAGGATCTCAACACGGCTCTAGCCCGCGACCCTGCAGCGCGCAGCCGTGCTGAAATTTTCCTGGCTTACCCGGGGATTCATGCAGTCTGGGGCCACCGCATCGCACACTGGCTCTGGCTGCACAATTTCAAGTTAATTGCCCGGGTGTACTCGAATCTGACGAGGACCATGACGGGAATTGAAATTCACCCAGGGGCCGCAATCGGCCGTCGGTTCTTCATAGACCACGGCATGGGAGTGGTTATAGGAGAAACGACCATCATTGGTGACGATGTGATGATGTATCACGACGTGACATTGGGTGCCCGCTCATACAAGAAGGGGAAGCGTCACCCAACGATCGGCGACGGCGTCATCATTGGAACCGGCGCGCGCGTACTCGGAGATGTCACTGTGGGCAAAGGCGCCATCGTCGGGGCGAATACGGTCGTGACTGTGGACGTTCCTGAGCGCATGAGCATCGATACCTCTGGCTTGTACATGATCTAGGGCTCGGTTTCGTTAACATAGCCGTAACGCAATCTTGACACGATAGGCCCCATGACTACGCCTTCAGATCCGCAACTTCGCAAGCAGCAGGAGTTCGTGCTACGCACTTTGGAAGAGCGGAATATCCGCTTTGTCCGGCTCTGGTTCACTGATGTGCTGGGTTTCTTGAAATCCGTTGCTATCGCCCCTGCAGAGCTAGAGAATGCTTTTGAAGAAGGCATCGGTTTTGACGGCTCTGCTATTGAAGGCTTTGCCCGAATCAGCGAATCCGACATGTTGGCCAAGCCCGACCCCAGTACCTTCTCCGTCTTGCCGTGGCGCACTGAAGCGCCGGGGGCAGCGCGCATGTTCTGTGACATCGTGATGCCAGATGGCAGTGCCTCGCATGCCGATCCTCGTCACGTACTGCGTCGCACTCTCAATAAAGCTGCGGCAATGGGGTACACCTGTTATACACATCCCGAGATTGAATTCTTCCTCTTTAAAGATCGCCCGGAAATTGGCAAGAGTCCGATCCCCGTGGATTCTGGAGGCTATTTCGATCACACCCCTGCAGTGATTGGTCATGACTTCCGTCGCCAAGCCATCACTATGTTGGAAGCGATGGGCATCAGCGTCGAGTTCAGCCACCACGAGGGTGCACCTGGCCAACAAGAGATTGATCTGCGTTATGCAGATGCGTTGAGCACGGCAGACAACATCATGACTTTTCGGCATGTCGTCAAAGAAGTGGCATTGGACCAGGGTTTTCATGCCTCTTTTATTCCCAAGCCATTTACTGACCACCCAGGCTCCGGCATGCATAC
>DASVIG010000099.1:0-25442 GCA_036382195.1 Candidatus Nanopelagicaceae bacterium | reverse complement strand
TATCAATCGCCCGTTCTGCATTACCGCAGCTACTTGAACATTGCTAAATAGAGTTCGTTCCACTGGACCCTTTATTGTCGTGATAGGTCCAGAGTGTGAACTCTTCTGCGTACCGTGACCAAACTTGAAAAACGAAGTTATTACGCTCGCCGTAAGCAAAATACTGACGACAACATATCGAGCCAATCTCGAACGCCCTGCTTTCATAGGGTTTTCACGGCGTCAAAATAAACTTGCCTACAGCGGATCTGTCGGCAAATACTTGATGGGCAACATATGCCTGCCCAAGTGGCAATACTGCGGTCACGTCCACATCTAGTGCACCGCTTTCTACCAATTCGACCGACCGGATCAGACTAGCCCGGAGCGCTTGGGGATCTCGTGCGGATAACTGACCATTGGAGAGTCCAATAAACCCGATACACCGCGCTCGCATCCATTCTGCATCGGGGAGAGTCTGACCCGACCGGGAGATGTTGCTGAAAGAGACCAATCTGCCAAATGGCGCGATGAGATCCAATGAACGCGTTTGAATATCACCGCCAATTGGATCAAGGACCACATCAACGCCGCGACCATCCGTAAGTTGCAAAATACGGTCAGGAAATTCTTCATAGGTCATTACCGCTTCATAGCCGTTGCGTCGCACGGACTCAGACTTCGATATATCGCCGACGGTTCCGAATAATCGAACTCCTTCAATACCCCGCAACAATTGACCGACGATCGATCCAACTCCACCCGCTGCGGCATGTAGTAAGACAGTCTCCCCGGGCCGAACTCGGGCGGCACGCTCAATAATATTGATAGCGAGCGGGATAGTAACAAGCATCCCTCCCGACTTGGGTTCAAGGGCCAGCGCCTGCGAAATTTCAACAGTAAAAATCTCAGCCGCATTAACAAACTCCGCGTATGCGTGACCTCGAGTGAAAGCGGCAACACTTGTACCAACTGGAAACTTGGTTGCGCCAGGACCGGTCTTGCTGACGACGCCACTTACTTCAACTCCGGGGGTGAAAGGGATCTTGCCCAGACCATCACCCACGCGGTTTCGAACATCGGTGAAATTCACTCCGATGAATTTGACTTCGATGCAGATCTCACCAGGTCCAGGTTCGGGAGTGGGTACCTCAGCCAATTGAAGGCGATCAGGACCACCATATTCGCTGACGACGATTGCTTTCATGTGCTCCTCCTGACCTCTCCATGACCCTTGTGCGGTCTGATTCTGTCAGTGAATTGTCTTGTCTGCAATCGATTGCCATGCAAGAATTGAAGGGCACGTGCGTGAAGTGTCATTATGTAAGACCTCTCCGGGGAAGGTGGGCATCCAATGGACGTCGATGTGGTTATTGCTGGCGCAGGACACAACAGTTTGATTACCGCATGCTATTTAACCAAGGCTGGCTACAGTTGCCTGCTCGTGGACGCTCGCCATATTCCAGGCGGTGGCGCAGCCACAGAGGAATTGTTGGATCCAGGTTTTTTCATCGACAGTTGTTCTTCGGGCCACACTCTTATTCGATCAAATCCACTGCTGCTAGATGATGAACTTGGACTCATTCGTGACAGCGGGCTGCGATATTTTCAACCAGACCCCGTAGCACATGTGTCCTTTCCAGATGGAGAACACTTCACGATGTCACTCGATTTCGAAAAGACAATCGCAGAGATCGCCAGATTCAACCAGGATGATGCAGATGCATACCGACGTATGTCTGGTGAATACGACCGAGTGAAAAGCATATTTACGGCGGCACAATTTACTCCCATCGGTTTCGGTCCCTCATTGGATCAACGTTTGGCCGAACACCCCGATGGCAAAATATGGTCGCGCCGACGAGCTTTGAGTGCGTGGGACGTCATTCGACATGAGTTTAAAGATCGTCACATCCAAGCATTTATGTTGTGGATGTCTTTTCAGACTTTCGTCTGGTTCGATCAGCCAGGCACTGGCATGTTGGCCTACACAATATTTGCCCGCCAAGCTCGGAGTTGGTCAATTCCCGATGGTGGATCAGGTCGTTTAACCAAGGGTCTGGTTGATTATCTTGAATCGCGTGGTGGCGCGATCATTTGCGATAAGACCGTTAATCAATTGATTATTGAAGAGGGTCGTTGTGTTGGAGTTACGACAACTGACGGTGAGGAGTACCGCGCAAAGAAGGCAGTCTTATCAACAATTCATATCAAACATCTGATAGGTATGGCGCCCAAAGAACTCTGGCCAGAGGAATTTCATTACGGTGTTGAAACTTACAACATTGGCATCTCAGGATTTGCTGCATATTTCACCGCCAAAATTGCTCCGATTTTCGAAACACCACAAGGCGACGTCACGGCTGTTTCCGCGGGTTATGTGGGCTGGCCGGAGGATCTTATGCAACTGAGCTTGGATATCCGCCTCGGACGTTTCATCAAAGATCTCCCATGGTTGCTTGTCGCTACTCCGAGTCTGGTCGATCCAAGTCGAGCGCCAAACGGCATGCATACTGTCAAATTCTTAAGCGCACAGAGTTATGACTTGCCTGCTGGCTCTCCCTCTTGGGATATTGTCAAAGAAGAACATGCTCGCCGACAACTGGACTTAGTGCGCCGATTTGCGCCCAGCTTTTCGGATGATGTTATTCTCTCGCACTTAGTGAAGGCGCCACCTGATATTGAAAAGACCAATATGCATATGATCCATGGCGCATTTCATGGCGGTGATCGCGGTTATCCATTTAGCGGGCCGCAACGCCCAGTTCCTGGTTGGGCATCACACCGGATGCCAATACCTGGTCTGTATCAAACTGGTGGAACCACCCATCCAGGCGGATCCATTACGGGTGCACCTGGAAGGAACGCGGCGATCGTGATGCTGCAAGATCTCGGTGTGGATGCGACTGAAATCTTTTCCGCCTCAACCGGAAAGTAAACCAACTTTTCGCAAGTCGGTTTCCAACTCATTGAGTTGTGTTGGATTCAACGGCATCAATGGTGATCGTACGTTTCCACCGGACATTCCTAACAGCCCCGACCAAGCTTTGATGGCGGGGACGGGGTTGATCCGCTCGCGCGCCCATCGACCATGAACCCATTTTTCAGTCAGAGCACGCACTGGTTGCATTTCGTTATAGATAGTCGCTGCTTTTTCAAAATCTCCCGCCAAAGCGAGTTTCGTGTACTCCAGCATTGGTTGGCGTTGCGCGCTTTGCAGTAAATATGGGGCCGCAGAAGACATGAAGACCTTCTGTCCATGGTCACGTATGTTTGCAAGCCACTCGGTCTCACTTGGCTCGCAAACTAGAATGCGGTCGCCCACGAGTTCGAGTATTTCTAAGTAGCGAGCATGGCCGTGGGCAATTTTGATTCCGCAGAGATTCTCGACATCGGCAAGTTGGTCGATGAGGTCATTGGAAAGGGAGACTCCCGAATAATTGGTATCGAACAACCAGACGCCAATCTCCACTGAGTTCAAAACCTCGAGAAACCAACGCTTTAACCCCTCATCGGAGGCTGCTGGATAGTACGGGTTGATCACAACGACGAAATCGGCGCCGGCTTCGGCTGCATGTCGGGTGAGTTCGATCGTCTCCCTGGCAGAATGATGACCAGTGTGCGCTAGAACGGGACATCGGCCTCGGGTGTTTTCGACGATTACTTCCACGGAGTATTTGCGCTCTTGTTCTGTGAGCGCCCAGAACTCCCCCATGACTCCCGTGCAGAAGACGCCATCAATTTTGAGGTCCTCGGTTAATATTTCGATGTCAGCGATGAGGGCTTGTTCATCTATCTCTCCGTCGGAAGAGAACGGGGTTGTCATGGCGGCCCAGAGACCAGTAAAAGATTCTCTAGCAGCCTGCTTCGAGTTCTCTCTTAAGTAGTCCATGTCATCTCCCGCTAAAACGCGTCCGCGAGCCAATCGCCGATCATCGGCCTTGCCTTGTACCAAATATTATTGACGATATGGACACCATCCGGATAGAGGACTGTTGTATTGGGTCCGCTGATCTCAGCGGCGATCTGTTCGGCCTTCGTCGCGGGTGACCAGGGATCGAGGCCCCCGAAAACTTGCAGGACGGGGACGCTGACGCGATCCAAAACGCCAGCCAGGGTGATGGACTCCATCATCGCGGCTGGATCGCCGCCCAAGTATTGGTATTGCCCTGTGCTCGTGAGTCTCTCCATGCCGGCAAAACGCCCAGCAGGTGAATACCAACTTGAGACCGAGACCACGGCTCGAATTCGCTTGTCGATTGCGGCAGCTCGAAATGAAAATAGACCACCGTAGGAAATTCCACAGAGGGCTACTCGGGATTTGTCGATATCCGAGCGCTCAAGAAGTGAGTCCAGAATTGCAATGATGGCAACTTCGTAGTCGCTGCGCATTTTCAAGGTAAGGCTTACCGCTCCCTGCCCCGGTCCGTCGAAGGCGGCGATAGCCATACCTCGTCGGAGAATATGTTGGGCTAAGTCGAAAAGTTCCTCTTTGGTGGAATCAGCACCGGGGAGCAACAGAACCAGCGGTGGATTAGCTACTCCTGGTGGCAATTGAATGTAGCCATTCAAGGTGGCGCCATCAAAATCAACGGTGAGAATCTCCATTTTGGGCGACAAGAGTGGCGCGGCTTTCGCCCATGCCTCACCCATATGAGTAAGTGCATCACGGAATTGCTTCTGGTCATGCGTGAACATGAAGTTGGCCCAGTGGTAGAAGAGACCCGCTCGAATGTACGCCTCGCCTGCAGTTACAGTATGACCAGCGGCGAGAGCTTCATCTCCACGCGCGACATGCTCTGCAGCTCGCGCGCTCCACTTCGAACACCATTGTTCGTAGTCGTCAATCTCTTCTTTGAGTTTCTCAAACTCCCATGGTGAGACAGAGTTGGACATGATCCGCCAGCTGAAACGGCGGTACATCGATTCAAGACGTTCGTCTTCTGCTTTCACAACCGTACTCCTTGTCTATTGACTCGGACTCTTTACTTTTATGAGACTGGAAGAGATGGATCAGGATCAGAGTCTTTTGAATCGGCCTTGAGAGTGCTTCCGCCCAAATAAAGCGCCCGCATCTGTGGATTGGCCAAAATCTCTGCACCAGTGCCTTCGAGTCGAACCCGACCAGCCTCAAGAACAACACCATGGCTGGCGAGTCCTAGACCTGCGCGAACATTCTGTTCAACGAGGAGAATTGTCCGGCCTTGATCTCGCATCGCGCGAACATAGCCATACATCGCAACGGCCGCTTTGGGCTCAAGGCCCATGGATGGCTCATCTAGAACAACCAATGCTGGATCGAGCATCAATGCCCGGGCAAATTCAACTGTCCGCTGTTGTCCACCAGATAGCGAACCGGCTTTATCTGCGAGGCGATCTTGCACCATGGGAAACTGTTTGATGACCTCGGCCATCCGCTTACGGACAACTTCCTTATCGTTGACAAGGAATGCCCCAAGCTCGATATTTTCTCTCACCGTAAGATCAGGAAAAAGACTCCGTGACTGCATTACTTGAACGATTCCACCGCGTAAAATCTCTTGCGGAGATTTTCCACCGATGGACTTGCCTTGAAATGTCACAGTTCCCAAACGAGGTTTGATGAGTCCGCTCACTACTTTCAGTAATGTGGATTTTCCAGCTCCATTGGGACCGACCACGCAAGTGATGGAACCCTTTTCAACCGTTAAATCAACGCCACGAAGGATATCTCCGCCGCCGTAGCCAGCAAAAACTCCACTAAGAGTTAGCACGTTATTTCGCCTCCGTCATATCGGTACCTAGGTAAGCCTCAAGAACTGCAGGGTCATTGCGCACTTCGGCTGGAGTTCCTTCTCGCAATGCAGAACCTTGGTGCATTACTGATACTTGGTCACATAGTTCCATGACGAACTCCATGTCATGCTCGACAATAATGAAGGTGACGCCCTCTTTGTTCAGTTCTTTGATGCGACCACCTAAATGCTTCAGGAGCGAAGGATTTACACCACCGGCCGGTTCATCAAGGAGCATCACTTTCGGGCGAGCCACCATGATAAATGCGAACTCCAACAACTTCTGCTGTCCGTAAGAGAGGCTCCCTGCAGGTTCGCGGGAGAGGCGAGTCAAGCCAACGAAATCTAAACTCTCAATCGCACGTTCACGCTCGTCGGCCGTCGACCAACTTCTCATCTGAGACAACAAACCAGGACGCTGAGCCCCGATGTGTACGTTCTCCAGCACTGTCAGACGTGGAAATATCCGCGTCAATTGAAATGTGCGTCCGATACCGGCTGCAAAGACCTCATCTGGTGTTGCCGAAGTAATGTCCTTGCCGCGGAACCTAACGCTCCCGGAATCTGGCTGCTCATATCCTGTGATGACATTGAAAAGAGTGGTCTTGCCGGATCCATTGGGACCAATAAGGCCGTTGATGGCACCTTCAGTGAAGTTCATGGTACACAGTTGGAGTGCTTTGATTCCACCATAACTCTTACTAATGTTTTCTACTTCAAGCAGCCTCATTGCTTTGCCACCCCTTCTTGCTGTGGTTCTGATTCAAGTTTTCGCCGCTCTCGTCTCACGACATGGTGTTGCCATTGCATTGATAGGGCAGGTACTACGCCACCAGGCAACAGACGCAAAATAAGGATAAACAAGACTCCATAAACGATCAGGAAGACGTTGGCTCCTCCGAAAGTCAACAGGAAGTACTGCTGGGCGGACGCAATTACCAGCGCACCAACGGAAGGCCCAAGGAGGGTTCCAAGCCCGCCAGTGAAGGCCATAACCGCCAGCGAGAGGTCGAATGCTGGATCAAAGGAGAACTGAGGGTAAACCGATCCAACAAACGGTGCGTACAGAGCACCTGCAGCGCCAAGGAATACCGCGGAAATTACAAATGCAATCAACTTCGTCTGCGTGGTTTTGATGCCCAGACTACGAGCCCGATCTTCGTCATCGCGGATGGCGAGCAATCCCAGACCAAACTTGGATCGGCGCACTACCCATGAGGTCAAGAGCGCGATGACCGAGAGGCCAAGGCCTACGTAATAGAAGGGCATGTTGAAGATGTCGCCTGACCATGATGGCGGCGTCATTTCTAGTCCCTGCGATCCACCTGTCCAAGATCTAAAGTTGTAGGCAAAGAGTTGGAAAATGAACATCAGTGCAATCGTGAGCACGATGAATGTGTGTTTGCGAACTCGCAGCAGCATGAATCCAATCGGGACCGCAGCGATGCCAGCCAGAACCATCGAGACCGGGATCAAGAGAAATGTCTGCCAACCCGGGGTGATGTTCCAATAACTGGCCAACATCGCCGTTGCATATTGCCCGATGCCGAAGAAGACAGCATGGCCTAGTGCGATGTACCCCGAGTAGCCGGAGAAGATGTTCCATCCTGTGACGGAGACGAGATAGATCATCGCAAATACGCCGATAGTTGTGACCGTTGGGTTGGAAAATACCACCGGAAAAGCAACCATAAGGATTGCAACTACCCCAAGAGAGCCAAATCTTGCAATCTTTGGAATTTCGTATGATGGCGGTGCTGCGGGGGTGTTAGTTGCCAATTGTGTACTCACTGAGCCCGTACTCCTTTTTTCCCGAAAAGACCTTGTGGTCGTACTAGCAAAACAACGATCAAAATGACATAGAAGGTGGTTGATCCCCATACGGGAGACCAGACCACTGAAACAACATCTTGGACAACGAGCATGAAGATGGCCGAGACGAGAGCGCCGCCCACACTGCCGAAGCCACCGAGAATAACGATGACGAGCAAACGGGAGATCAAGTCATACGAACTGGCGGCGTTAAATGCGTTGGTCGTACCAAAGATCATTCCGCCAACGGCGGCCATTCCGATTCCGATTGCCAGAGTTATTCCCGATACCTTGTCGGTATTGATACCTACTAGACGAGCTGCCACCGGATTCTGCATGGAAGCCCTGAGGCTGCGGCCAAATTTCGTTCGGTAAGTGACCAAGAATAACATTGCTAGCAAGAAAGCGCTGAGTAAGAAAGAAAGTACATAGATCAAAGGAAAATTAAGTCCACCAATTTTGAGTGAATTGTTGATATAAGACGCATGGATCTGCACCAATCCACTGTTAAATGTAAGGTCAAGTACACCCTCGATCAAAGTTGCGACCGCGAACATCGTCAGCAGTGACATCACAACTCGATCAGTTTTAATGGGCTTAATCAAGAACCAGTAGATGGCGAAACCTAAAACAGTCATGATCGGCGTCGTAATGAATAGCGACACAAACGGATCTAGATGAAGATGAACATTGACCGTATAACTTAGATAAGCGCCTAAAACAATCAATGCTCCGATCGCAAAATTCACGATATCCATTACGCCAAAAACGAGCGTAAGACCCGCAGCCATTAAGGCATAAAAACCGCCTACCAAAACCCCTTCAAGTACTGCCTGTGCTATTAACACGCTCTCAAACCTCCAATAGATGTTTTATTTCAATGTACAAGGCGAGGTAGAGAAAATACGCTCTACCCCGCCTTGTACAACTAGCGATTAAGCACCGGGCGTCGTGCCCCAATCAGGACGATTTACCAGAATTGGTGACACTTTGTCAGCGCCCTTAAGTGGCAGTACAGGAACATACTTACCCTTTTGCCATTGGAAGACGTATGGAGTTGCTCCACCGTTCTCACCATCGGCAATGAACTTAACTGGGCCCTGAGCAGTTACGAAGGATGCACCTGAGTGCAGGTATGCCTGCAACTTCGGGTTGCTGAGAGACTTCAGATGATTTACAGCCTGGGCAAGTACTTGCCCGGCTGAGAAGGCTTCTGGAACGTCTGCACTGATTGAATCTGCGGTACCGCCATACATCTTGATGTATGTTTTCACCATTTCAGCATTCTGGAAGTTCTTGGATGCTGCGATCCACGTGTTTGGAACCATAATTCCTTCGGTGTTTGTCGCGCCAACAGCTTTGACGAACTCACTGCCTTGGTCAGGACCAGAAGCTTCGATAAGCATCTGTGGGTTGTACTTGGCCTGAATAAAGTCTTGGATCATTGCATAGCCATCTGGTGGCATTGTTCCAAGGATTGCAATCTTTGCGTTTGTTGCTGCAATAGATGATGCAATTGGTGAGAAGTCAGATGTCTCGGCGGGATAGACCTTGTAGAGCGCATCTGTAAAGCCATGAGCATTCAGATACGAACGAGCGAAGTCCACCATTGGTTGGATGAATGGGTCATCCATCGTTGCGTAGGCAACTGGCTGCGGCTTCTGAGTAGCAACGAGCCATTTGGCAAAAGTCACCAACTGATAAGTAGCCGACGCGCTTACGTCGAAGACGTTCTTCAAGCCACGGGAGAATACGGATGGTCCGCCACCAATGCCCTCGAGCATTACGTACTTGTAGCGGCTGGCGATCAAGGAAGCTGGCTTGGTTAACTTGGTTGAGTATGGTCCAAGGACAAAGTCCACCTTGTCAGATGTGATGAATTTCTGATAGTTCGTGACAACCTGAGTTGGGCTGGAAGCATCAGAGAGGAATTTCAATTTGATCGGACGACCCAGAATTCCGCCATGGGAGTTCTGTACTGAGGCCCAGACTTTGTAACCTTGTTCGGTCGCAAGTCCATCGCCGGAGAAATCTCCGGAGAGGGAGACAGAGATACCGATGGTGACTGGCTTTACTGTTGCGGCTGAAGCTGAGGTGCCAGCAATGCCGGTTGTGACGCCGAGCAATAGGGCGGAACCTGCGGCCGTCCAGAGAATTTTGCGTCGTCGATGACTGCTGTACCGGCTGGCGCCTAAGCCAGACGTGGTGTTTTTCATGGTCTACCTCCTGGTTAGTTGCTGTAGTGACGACGGTCACGGAAAAGCGAGCGCAATCGTTTGCGAAAAGGTATAGGCGCTCCTCTCGGTTGTCAACGGTTCTGGATAAAGATTCTGTAACGAATGAAACCGCTAGAGGAGGACAATTGGACGGATCACCTTTCGACTCTCCAGGGCAGCAAAGGCTTCGCTGATATCGTCCAGACGATACTGGTGAGTAGTCAACGGTTCGGTGCGGATCGCTCCCGAGGCCATCAACTCGATTGTTGCTGGATAAGCGTTGGGGCTCGACCGAACTCCCAGAATGTCCAACTCATCTAGGGCCAAAAGATCGATGGGAAGTTCTGCGGTTGCCCCGCCGGTCAGACCAAGGAGTGCGATCTTGCCGCCGCGGCGGGTTGATCTCAGCAACTGCTCTACTATCGATGGGTTCCCAGAACAGTCGAAGACATAGTCAACCCCGCGTCCGCCGGTCAATTTCCTAATCTCACTCACAGGATCCGTCTTCTCATAATCAATGACCGCAGTGCTACCTAGTTCAAGCGCGGTCTCTAATCTCTCTCCCCGGCCGACCATGTACACCTTGGTTGCACCGGCGGCGAACGCTACTTGCAGCATCAGCAGCCCGAGCAATCCCGGACCAAAGACAGCAACCGTTGACCCTGGACGGATGTCAGCGCGCCGAGCTGCGTGCACCGTCAAAGCTGCTTGGTTGACAAGCGCACCCGCGACATCGCTCACGGAATCTGGAATTTTATGAACTGCGATTGCGGGTCGTGATGCGAATTCGGCAAGTGCACCAGGGGCCGTGTGACCATATAACTTAAAACCAGGTTCGCGCACTCTCTCACATAAGTTATAACGTCCCATTCGACAGAGTGAGCACGAACCGCAACCTGCATGGTTCTCGGCAACAATCCGATCGCCGACGGCCAGGCCGCTCCTCTCAGTGCCCGGGCCCATTTTGACTATGACTCCAGCCCACTCGTGCCCAATAATGAAAGGCATTGTGGGCGGCCACATGCCTTTGAATCCGCCATTTACAATCTTGAGATCGGTTCCGCACATTCCGCATGCGGTGACCCGGCATAAGACTTCGCCATGTTCGAGATCGGGAATCGGAACCTGCGCTAGCGAAAGATGACCAAACTCCGCAAGAACTGCCGCCCGCATGGTCTCTACTCCATTTATATTGGTCATGAAGGACTTCCCGGATGACTTAATGCCGCCCATATCTCTTTGGCCTGCCGAACCACGTGGTCCGCGACTTCCTCTGCGATCTCTTCCGAACGTCCGACTTCTGCCCGCTCAGGATGGCCATACCAGCCCGTCGGTGCAATGTCATGGAAATCTAGAAGGATTGGATAAACATCACGGCGACGGAAAAGCGCATGCGCGTCATCGCCCGATGCACGGTCGCTAGGTGCACTCGCTTTCTCCATATGTACAAGTGAGGCGTCATAGGCAAGAACTGCAGAAGTCTCCATCGCCCCGGCGTGAGTGAACTCCATCTCCTCTGGATGCAAGGAGTTGGTGATGATGTGCGTCTCTGCGATAACGATCTGCAAATCATGCAAACGTTGGGCTTTGTCGGCAGCCAATCTCAGCGTCGCCGAGTTTCCCTCATGCCAATTGACAACAACTATTCGTTCGGCCCCAGCAAAGCGCAGTCCGGCGCAGATATCAACGAAGACTGCAATCATTGTGTCAGGCGAGAGTGTGAGTGAGCCGCCCCAACCCCCGTGATAGTGCGCAATTCCAACTGATCCCAGAGTGACAACTACGGTGTCGAGACGAAATGCAACCCGTTCTGCTATCGACAGAGCCGCAAAGAGATCGGTTCCCAGAGGGAGATGGCTTCCATGCTGTTCAATGCTACCCGCGGTTATTACTGCAACACCGCTATTTTTTATCAGTTCTGCAGCGACTGGTTGACTAATGCGTTCTAACTGACGTTCTGGGTGACGTGGCATCCTGGTCAGCCTCCATATCCTGTAGTAGTTCCGAGGTCGAGAGCGCGACGATGCCCGGATACGGGCGTCGTCCATGTCTCCGTGACGATGTCGAGAAGACTAGGTTCCTTACTATTGAGGGCTTGCTTTATTGCTGATGCTAATTGGGAGGGATCGACGATTCGCTCGGCACTCCACCCGTACGCTTTTGCGACGGCACTGTAATCAATATCCGCAAAATCATCTTTCTGCCAGCCGCTGTCAAAATTGATCCTGCTATACCAACGGATCCAACCAAGTGATCGGTTGTTCAACACGATGACCGTGATGGGTAGTTGGAGCTCCAAGACTGTGGCGAATTCCCCGACGGAGTAACCGAGGGCGCCATCCCCGGTGAGGACAATGGTCCGGCGATCGCGGTTGGCCATTGCGACCCCAATGGCTGCAGGAAGTGAATAGCCCAACCCCGCTAGACCGCGAGGCATAAGGACTCGACGTCCGACTGGAATCTGCTCCAAATACACGCCGGCCCATCCGCTAGAAAGGCTGGCATCGCAAACAACGATGTCCTCTGTCCCCAGCGCGGTTTCTAAATCACCCAGCACCCGTTGTGGCAAAATCGGCGTTGCATCGCTGCTCCGTTCGGCATCGCGCTTGGCACGCCAATCCTGATTGAAGCCCTCGATTTCTCTCCGCCATTGAGTTCGGTCGACAGGCGTTCCACCTTGATGTGCAATCCCAGCCACGATTGCTTGCAGCCCGCTTCGAGCATCTGCGAACATCGCGGCCGCAAGTGGGAATACGCGACCCAGTTCGGCAGGATCGATATCCATCTGAATGACGATCTGATCCTTACGGGGTCGGGTCCAGTTAAAAGTGGGACCACTGCCGGCTTTGGTGGCAACTAAGAAGACGACATCCGCGGCATCCAGGGCCGCCGAGGCCGATGGAGTACCCATTGCGCCGACAACTCCCACCGAAAGCGGGTGATTTTCGGCAATCGAACCTTTACCTGAAAGTGAGGTAGCTACCGCTGCCGAAATTGTCTCGGCGAATTCGGTCAGAATTGCTTCGGCACCAGCCATCACGACCCCGCCTCCCGCAATGATGATGGGTCGGTGGGCAGTTGCCAGAACCTGGAGAGCCATCGTGACATCGGCAGGATCCGGGGCCGGGCGAAATGACGGGAATGCGCCAAAGCGAGCCGGAGATGAGCCAACCGCCTCGGCCGATGATCGATGCAGGAGTTCGAGCATCTCCGGTGGCAAAGTGGAATCCAGAACATCTTGCGGTAAGAAAAGCACGGTTGGGCCAGGTCGTCCCGAGGTTGCTTCCCGAAAAGCTTGGCGGACCAACTCTGGCATCGTTTTCAAATCGGGGACAGTTGCATGCCACTTTGTGACTGGCGCTAAAAGTCCAACCTGGTCCATTGCCTGCGAAGCTGCGCTCCGATATTGATGGAGAATGAGTTTGGCCGGCAATTCGCTCACCAGGGCGACTATGGGAATCGATGCCCCAAATGCCTCACCCAAACCAGCGGGGAGATTTGCGGCACCTGGTCCCACTGTGGCATCACAGACTCCTACTTTTCCCGTGACCCGCGCATAGCCGTCCGCGGCGTATACGCCCGTGCGTTCATCTCGCACCAAGACATGTTCGATTTCATTGGGACGGTGATTGATTCCATCGTAGAGAGCATACGTCTGCCCCCCGGGGAGCCCAAAGACATGAGCGACTTCATGTTCGATGAGAAGCGCGGTTAGTAAATCACCGCCGTGAAAGCGTCGGGTGACCGCATCTTCCTGAGAATTCAACGGTTGCTCTCCCATGGTAATCTCCTCAAAAGTGCCTTTGCAAACGTTTGCAACAGTCTAATGAGATGGCTCCGGTTGTCAAGTGAAATGGCCATAATGGTTCTATGCCGATCGAGCTGTTGATCCGCGCACTACAAGTGAGACGGGCAGAGTGATTTTCATCGGCCCAATTTCGATTCCCTCTATCTGACTCAGGATCAACCGGGCGGCTTCGACTCCCATCTCAAAATACGGTGCATGGACCGTCGTCATCGGTGGCTGGAAATCATTGGCAAAGGACATATTGTTAAATCCCACCACCGAAACATCTTCCGGACAGCGCAGACCTCGAAGACGGAGGGAGTGGTAGACGCCCAGAGCCAGGAGATCATTGCCAGCAACAACCGCCGTGGCATCCTGCGGGTGGAGATCGAGATATTTATCCATCGCGCTCTGGCCCGCCTCCACGCTGTAGGCCGTTGTTTTGATGATCCGAGCGTGCAGACCCAGCTTTTTGCAATTGTCGGTGAAAGCTTTCGAGCGGATGCGGCTCGTGGAGAAACCAGCAGGGCCAGAGAGATGAAGAAACTTCTTATGCCCCAGGGATGCCAAATGCTCAATAGCAAGGCGGATTCCAGTGGCATCATCGGCAGTGACGGCAGGGAATGGAATCCCGGCGACGTCGCGATTTACCAGAACAGCCTTAATCCCATGGTCGTGATATTCGGCAATCGAAGCGGTGTCGCTGCGGCCGGTGGCGATAATGAAGCCGTCTACCTGTCTCTCCATCAGTGAGTCAAAAAGCTTCTTTTCCAGCGAGGGGTCGCCATCGGTGTTCACCACGAGCACGGAATATCCGCGGGGCAGTAGATAACTGTCGATTCCGCGGACAATCGGCGGAAAGATGGGATTGGTCAGGTCAGGAAGGATTACCCCGATGGTCATGGACTTCCTTGTCCGCAGACCGCGAGCAACCGTATTGGGCGTGTAGCCCAACTTTTTGGCAATTTTCCGTATTTTGCGGACCGTCTCTTGGTTTACCTGTTTCTCGGTCTCCTCATTGAGCGAGCGTGAAACCGTCCCAGGATGAACCCCGGCTGCTTTTGCGACGTCTGCCAGAGTGACTCGTTCACGCATGAGGGAACGATAGCCGCCTTTGGTAGAAAGTTGACTAGAGGTGCTCGAGGAGCGAATAATGCGCAGGTAGCGCAATCGATTGCGCTGAGAGATCCGTAGGGAGAAAAGATGGCATCCACAGAACCGCTCAAGGTTGGTTGGATAGGAACTGGCCGGATGGGCTACGAGATGGTCGCGCGCCTTCTTCGGGCAGGTCATCAAGTAAGCGTGTACAACCGGACCCGCGCCAAGGCTCAACCCTTGACCAAGTACGGCGCGGTAATCGTTGACACCATTGCTGAACTTGCCGATTGCGATGTCGTATTTTCAATGGTCTCAGAATCAGCCGATTTGCTTCAAGTAACCGTCGGCGAAGGCGGTGTCCTCCGTCAAGAGAAAGCGCCGCGAATCATGGTGGACTGTTCGACCGTCGCGGTTGAAGCCTCTTCTGAGGTTCGCACGGCAGCCACTGCACGTGGGACCCGCTATCTAGTTGCGCCAGTCTCGGGTAACGGCAAGGTTGTCAAAGCCGGCAAACTTACAATGGTGGCTTCGGGCCCCATCGATGTCTTCAACGAGGTAGAGGGATTACTTCTTGCAATATGTACCGCCGTTACTTACGCAGGCGAAGAAGATTTGGCTCGATTAGTAAAGTTGGCGCACAATATTCTGCTTGGCGTTGTCACTCAATCTCTGGCAGAGATCACGGTTTTTGCAGAAAGAGCGGGCGTGCCACGTTCGGCATTCTTGGCTTTCATCAACCAGTCGGTAATGGGATCTATCTTCACACGCTATAAGACTCCAGCATTTGTGAATCTTGATATGACGACGACCTTCACCCCTATTTTGCTTCGAAAAGATTTCGATCTCGGCCTTGCCGCGGCTCGTAAACTGGAAGTACCTATGCCAGTTGCCTCTGCAGCACACCAGATCGTTCAACAGGTAATTGGTCGGGGAAACACCGACATGGATTTTGCTGTGCTTCTTTTGGAGCAAGCTGCAGCATCTGGTCTAGAGTTGAAATCAGAGGATCTGGAAGTCTCTGATGGATTAGAGAGCGATTCTTCGCAGAGCAATAAGGAATAGAGGGTACCAATGGCAAATCCAATTCAACTTCAAGCCCCGGGGCATATGGGCGTTGATTACGAATCCCGTGTTGATTTCGATCGCCTCCGAAAATACCGTATTGGACGGGCGAAAGAGTCACTCAATAGCAGTGAATGTGGCGCTTTTTTGCTCTTTGATTTTTATAATATTCGCTATACCACGCAGACATGGATCGGCGGCGCGCTTGGGGACAAGATGACGCGCTATGCGCTCTTGACTCGCAACGGTGAGCCGATGCTCTGGGACTTTGGTTCGGCGGTACGTCATCACCAGATGTACTCACCATGGTTGAAGCCCGAGAATAACCGCCCGGGAATGTTGGGTATGAGAGGTGCCGTTGCTCCGTCAGCCGGCTTGATGGTATCTGCAGTGAAAGAGATCAAAGCTCTTTTAGTGGATGCGGGAGTTGCAGATTCGCCAATTGGCGTAGATATCGTTGAGCCAGCATTTCTTTTTGAAATGCAGCGTCAAGGTCTAAAAGTCGTGGATGCCCAGCAATATATGTTGGATGCACGCGTTATTAAATCCATTGATGAAATCATGCTGCTCAATCAAGCCGCAGCCATGGTCGATGGTGTTTATCAGAATATTGTGGATGTGCTAAAGCCCGGCATTCGCGAGAATGAAATTGTTGCTCTGGCAAATAAACGTTTGTACGAGATGGGATCTGATCAGGTAGAAGCAGTCAATGCAATATCCGGAGATCGCTGCAATCCTCATCCACACAACTTCACAGATCGAATTATCCGTCCCGGAGATCAAGCCTTCTTCGACATTATCCATTCATTCAATGGATACCGCACTTGCTACTACCGAACTTTCGCTGTCGGTAGTGCAACTTCCAGCCAGCGCGATGCATATACAAAGGCTCGTGAGTGGATGGACGCTGCGATCAATACCGTTCGTGTCGGCGTCGGAACAGATGAGATTGCCAAAGTTTGGCCCAAGGCAGAGGATTTTGGTTTTGCAAATGAACTAGCGGCGTTCGGTCTGCAATTTGGTCACGGACTTGGTCTGGGATTACACGAGCGGCCGATAATCTCGCGTTTAAACAGTTTAGAGAATCCGATCGAGATTAAGGCTGGGATGGTTTTTGCTCTGGAAACTTACTGCCCAGCCTCCGATGGGGTATCAGCTGCACGCATTGAAGAAGAAGTTGTTGTCACTGAAACGGGAATCCACATTTTGACGAAATTCCCGGCCCAGGACCTATTTGTAGCCAATCCTTACTGAATCAGGCCCGGCGCAATGTCAGAGAAGAAAATGGGACTGCCTGGCCTTAAGCGTGTCGATCACATTGGTTTCACGGTTCCCGATTTAGAGGTTGCCAGGCGATTCTTGATCGATGTACTCGGTTGCGAGTACATGTACTCGCTTGGGCCTTTCCAGAGCGATGGCGAGTGGATGGGTGAACACCTCAACGTTCACCCACGGGCGATTATGGAGCAGTTGCACTTTTTTTCTTGTGGTGGGAGCGCAATCTTTGAAGTTTTCCAATACAGCGCGCCCGATCAACGGGATATTCAGCCTCGCAATAGCGATATAGGCGGCCACCACGTGGCCTTTTATGTGGATGATCTTGACCTGGCCGTTGAGCACTTGAAGAGCCATGGAGTTCAGGTACTGGGTGATCCGACCAGCAGCAAGGGTCCAAGCGAGGGCCAGCGTTGGGTATATTTTCTCTCTCCCTGGGGAATGCAGTTTGAACTAGTTTCCTATCCAAATGGAAAAGCTTGGAGTGCACCATGAGCCTGCGTAACAAACATAAATCCACCGCACCTTGGGTTGAATTGATTACAACCAATAGTGATTGGGATGCGGCCGATCCTGGTCTCTTGAAGACCATGTTGACTCAAATGGTGTTGGTACGAACCTTTGAGGAGTACCTGCTCGAGTTAGCAGCGGCTGGGCTAATTCACGGTCCGGTTCACTCCAGCATCGGGCAAGAGGGGGGTGCTGTCGGCTCCACAATGAATCTCGTGACCGCTGATACGGTGAACGGATCGCATCGAGGGCACCATCAATTTTTGGCAAAATCTTTTTCCCACATCGCTCCAGGAGGAATGGATCCCCTAGCGGATTTTTCGCCCGCCTTGCATGAACTCTTGCTCCGCACCCTGGCTGAAATCTGCGGCTTAGATCGAGGATTCAGTCATGGACGTGGCGGTTCAATGCACTTGCAGTGGAAAGAAGCCGGAGCGATGGGTACCAATGCCATCGTGGGCGGTGGCGTGCCACAAGCGGCAGGATTCGCATGGTCTCATCGTCAGGCGAAGACTGACGCAGTATCCGTTACTTATTTTGGTGATGGTGCAATCAATATCGGATCCACTTTAGAGACGTTTAACTTGGCCGCCGCTTGGTCATTGCCAGTCTGTTTCTTCATCGAGAACAATCAATATGCGGTTGCAACTCATATTTCTGAATCAACTGGCGAACCGCGGTTATCTGCCCGTGGCCAAGGCTTCAATATTGCAAGTTGGAAGGTAGACGGGATGAATCCGCTTGCCGTTTATTTAACGATGCAAGAAGCAGTTGCCTATATGCGCGCAGGCAAAGGTCCAACGATGATCGAGGCCGATGTTTATCGGTACTTTCATCAGAGTGGCACTTTTCCAGGAAGCGCATTTGGATACAGAAGTAAGGAAGAAGAAACTCATTGGCGCTCGCGCGATCCGATTGGACAAGTTTCAGAACATTTGATCCGTCGTGGGCTTATCAATCAATCAGATGTCGAGAATTTGGTTGCCAGGGCTAAGCGAACAATGTCCGAACTTGGTGACCAATTGCTTGAGCCGCTGCCAGATGGCAAACCCGAACAACGTCGGATCAAACCATCTGAATGGCCTAACCCAGCATTCCGTGATTATGGTGTGCGAGGGGATCTCAGCGAATTTACTGGTGCGCGGATAGAAGACACCGATACTTTTACAGGGCAAATCGCTGATCGAAAATTCATCGACGTTGTGTCCGCAGTAATGGCCCGTCGCATGGAAACAGACGACTCAATCGTCATTATGGGAGAAGACGTTCAACATCTCAATGGTGGAACAAATGGCGCAACGCGTGGTCTGAGAGAGAGATTCCCTGATCGAGTACTGGGGACGCCGATCAGTGAGAATGCTTTTGCCGGATTGGGCGGCGGGGTTGCTATCGATGGCAGATATAAACCAGTTGTTGAATTCATGTACGCAGATTTTATGTGGGTTGCCGCAGACCAACTGTTTAATCAAATTGCGAAAGCCCGACATATGTTTGGCGGAGACGGAGCAGTGCCATTTGTGCTGCGAAGTAAAGCTGCGCTCGGTACAGGTTACGGTTCGCAACATTCGATGGATCCGGCCGGCATTCTGGCCACGGCGCCAGGTTTGCGCATTGTCGCGCCTAGTACACCCTTTGACTATGTGGGGCTTATGAATAGTGCCCTTCTTTGCAAAGACCCTGTCGTCGTCATCGAACACGTTGATCTATACACCTCCACGGGACCTGGACCGGTAGATGATTACGATTACTGCTTGGCAGTTGGCAAAGCGGCAAAGCGACGTACTGGCTCCGAACTCACGATCATCACCTATCTAGCAATGGTCAATTACGTTCTCGAGGCAGTCGAAAAAGTCGGCGATGTTGATGCTGACGTGATTGATCTGCGTTGGTTGGACCGTGCCAGCATTGACTGGGAAATGATTGGTGAGAGCATTAAGAAGACCAGGAATGTTCTGATCGCCGAACAAGGTTCGACGGGAACTTCCTATGGAGCATGGCTCTCTGACGAAATTTCGCGCCGATACTTTACTTTTCTGGACGGACCTGTTCAGAGAGTGACGGGTGGCGAAGCATCTCCCAGCATCAGCAAGGTACTTGAGCGATCCTCGATTGCCAGGACCGAAGAAGTCGTCGAAAAGCTCAATCAGATCAAGAGAAAGTAATTCTCCTAGATCTGATTAGACGCATTTCTTTACAGCGGCGGTTACGGCCTTAACGACGTTGGGATCAAAGACGCTTGGCACAATGAAAGATGTGTTGAGCTGCTCTGCCGACACGCAACCAGCGATTGCCTCCGCGGCGGCTACCAGCAGTTCGTCAGTGATCATGTGGGCGTTGGCGTCAAGCAGACCGCGGAAGATTCCAGGGAAAGCCAACACGTTGTTGATTTGATTGGGTTGATCACTCCGTCCAGTAGCAACGACCGCGGCATATTTACGGGCAATGTAAGGATCGATCTCGGGATCTGGATTTGCCATGGCAAATACAATTGAATCTTTGCCCATCGAGGCAACATCCGCTTCCTTCAAAATATTTGAGGCACTGACTCCGATAAATATGTCAGCGCCATTCATTCCTTCAGAGAGCGTGCCCGAGAAATCAGTGGGATTGCAGTTATCAATAAACCAGCGCCTCATCGGGTCTTGGGTTTTGGTGCCGCTATAGATGGCACCTTTGGTGTCAAAGGCAATGATGTTTTTGGCCCCGCTGATTGTGAGCAAGCGAGCAATCGCCGTGCCAGCCGCCCCAGCACCGCTCATAATGATCTTGCAGTCGCCCAGGTCTTTCTTCACTAATTTCAGTGCATTGGTCAGTGCTGCCAGAACTACGATCGCTGTGCCATGTTGATCGTCATGGAAAACCGGGATATCGAGGAGTTCGCGCAAGCGGCGCTCAATCTCAAAACAACGCGGCGCTGAAATATCTTCAAGATTGATGCCTCCATAAATAGGGGCGATGATCTGAACCGTGCGGACGATTTCATCAACATCCTGAGTATCAAGGCAGACGGGCCATGCATCGACATCAGCAAAACGCTTGAAGAGCACGGCTTTCCCCTCCATCACAGGGAGTGCTGCGATCGGACCAATATTGCCCAATCCCAGAACTGCGGAACCATCGGTTACCACTGCGACGGTATTGCGCTTGATGGTGAGACGACGGGCATCGGATGGGTCATCCACAATCGCCTGGCAAATTCTAGCGACGCCAGGGGTATATGCCCGAGAAAGGTCATCACGAGTCTTGAGCGCAACTTTCGATTGAACTTCTATCTTGCCGCCGAGATGGAGCAAGAAAGTCCGGTCGCTGACTTTGCGCACTGTTAGTCCTGGCTGGGCGTTAATGGCCTTTGTGATTTCTTCTGCATGATCGGCGTTGATTGTGTCGCAAGTTATATCAACCACGACTCTCTCGATGAGAGATTCAACAACGTCAAGTGCGGTAACCGTGGCACCTGCCTTTGTTATTGCCGCGGTAGCTCCAGCAACCGGCTGTGCTGAAGGCGCACCTTCGACACGAATTGTGATTCCGTAACCAGGACTTGTTGATGCCATTTTTATACCACCCCGTATAGACGGTCGCCGGCATCTCCAAGACCCGGAACGATGTAACCGTTTTCGTTTAGTTTCGTATCTAGTGCGCCAGTGAAAACCGTGATCGCCACTGGTGAGTTTTCAAATGCACGCTCCATAAGGACGATTCCTTCAGGCGCGGCGAGGATGCAGATGGCAGTGATTTCAGTAGCACCTCTGTCAATGAGAAAATTAATCGCAGCAACGAGTGTCCCACCGGTTGCCAACATGGGATCCAATACGAAGCACTGGCGTCCGGACAAGTCCTCCGGCAAACGATTGGCGTAAGTGCTGGCCTGCAATGTCTTCTCATCGCGGACCATTCCCAGAAAACCCACTTCGGCGGTCGGTACCAATCTGACCATGCCCTCTAACATGCCAAGGCCGGCCCGCAATATTGGTACGACCATGGGACCAGGTTCGGCCATTTTCAACCCTTGTGTTTCGGCTACTGGTGTTGTTATTGACACCAATTCAGTGCGCACGTCGCGTGTCGCTTCGTAAGCGAGCAATGTCACTAGTTCTTCAACCAGCCGGCGAAAAGTAGGAGAGGCAGTTCTTTTATCGCGCAACATGGTCAATTTGTGTGAAATTAGTGGGTGATCAACTACGTGAACTTTCATGCTCCCTACCTTACAGGGCTTTCTTTCCCGTCAAATGAGTGTCACTATGCGACTTAGAAGGTGGGGATCTGGAGGTGGCGCAGGTGAATAACGAAGCAGACTTTGCGGTTGCAGCCTGGCACGAGGATGGGCGTTGGACAATAGCCCAACTCCCCAATCCACATGATTTAGCACACATTATTGACGGGCTTAAGAGCCAGCGCACTAACGGCGGCGCGATTGCACTCATTGCCATTGATGAAGAATTCTTTATGTTGATTCGGGTGCTGGGCTCGCACATTTCCATGTTTCTCAGCGATGTTACTTGCGCGTTCGATTATGAAGTTGCTGCCGAATTTGTGGAGTTGGCCGACCTGCCCTCGCCGGATGAAAATGATGAACCCTTACCTGTCGGTCACCTCGATATATTGGCAGACCTGGGCATGAATCACATGGAGATCTCCGCCCTCTGTGATGACGCCGAGCTCTTCCCGGACGAACAGTTGGACGCCATCGCCACTCGCTTAGGCTTTGGTGAAGAATTCCGCGAATTATTGGGCCTATAAAATCTGTAAGTGAATATTCAACAGGCTATGCGACTGGCGCTTGACCTAGCGATTGAGTCAGCGAAAAATACCCGTGATGTTCCAGTCGGTGCGGTAATTCTAAACGGTGCGGGTGAAGTTGTAGCCACGGGTACCAATGAACGTGAGTTAGATCATGACCCGACAGCGCATGCTGAAATTGTCGCCATCCGAAATGCGGCACAACAAGTCGACGGGTGGCGGCTTTCAGAACACACGCTGGTTGTCACGCTAGAGCCGTGTGCAATGTGCGCAGGCGCGATTGCGCAGGCACGGATTCCCAATCTGGTCTTTGGGGCATGGGATGAGAAAGCCGGAGCAGTCGGGTCTGTATGGGATGTCCTTCGCGATCCACGCTCGCTCTACAAGGTGGAAGTAACCTCAGGGATTCTTGCGGAAGAATGTGGTCAATTACTCCGCTCTTTCTTTGTTGAGCATCGCCAGACAAATTAGTTGTGTATCCTCGCCCGTGGTGGCGTGTCCGAGCGGCCGAAGGAGCGCGCCTCGAAAGCGCGTGTTGGGGAAACTCAACCGTGGGTTCAAATCCCACCGCCACCGCCAGATTAGATGACGATTTCGTAGGATGGGTTGAGGATTGTGAGCGACCCACTGTCCTCGCCAACCATGCCTTCTGCACGTAGTTGAGATCCGACGTCTAACCCGGCGATTTCACGCCGTCCCAAAAATTGCAGGGTGACACCGCCGGTTTCATCCCATACCTCGACATCCAGAGTAGGTGCAGAACCCCGTGGAGCGGTTTTGATTGATGTGACTCGACCTTGCACCTGTGCTCGATTGCGCCAAGTGATTTTTCCAATCGGTGTGATGTTCTCTGCATAGTGACTTACGGGTTCGCTGTTCTTGAAGGACACCACACTTGCGCTCACAATTTTGGGAGCTGGAGCGGGAGTAGGTTCGTGTTGCTCGTGAACGACTACATCGTTTCCGGCCAACATTTTTACGACATCAAATGGAACGATTGTCGCGACCACTCGCGGCAGTTGAGATATTGGTCGAGCAATTTCTTCGGCAGTCTGATCATGAAGTAGTTTGCCAAGCACTGGAGCATAAGATCTACGCGGAAGCAGAAGAGTCAGTTCCACGTCTTCCGCGGCAGTCACCTTGATGGCGTAATCAACCGCAGCGTTTGGTAGACGTCGGTCCGGGCAGTCAATGAGTTGGAGCGTTACGTCATCTAGTCCTGGGGTCGACACCCAGGCTTTCCGGATATCTTCCGCATGTTGATCGTCAATAACGAAATGAACCGCTGAAAGTGAATGTGGGTTGAGGCTGCGGGCATACCGAACGGCTCCTACTGTTGCCAAGTCCACGGTGTCAACCAAAATTGTGACGTCATGGCGACTTATGGAAGTGCCACGTGATTGAGTGTCCTTGATTCTCAGTGCAATCTGCTCTCGACGATATTGCTTATTGAATCGAAGTAGTCCCGCGGTTGCGACTGGGAAAATGAAGACTATGAGCCATGCCCCGTCGGTGAATTTTACGACTGCAAATATAAGGACTACAACTGAGGAAACCGTTCCTGACAGTAAATTGATACAGAAGTGAAGTTTCCAATTTTCTTCTTTTCGCGTCCAGAAACGTTTGGCCATTCCGAACCCGGCCATTGCGAATCCGGTAAAGACGCCAATTGCGTAAAAAGCCACCAATTTCGCGACGTTAGCTCCGACGACAATCAGAAGTGCCGAAGCAGATACCGTGAGGAAGATTATTCCGTTGGAAAAGACCAGACGGTGACCTCGTTTAGTAAGTTGGCGAGGCAAGAATCCATCTTCCGCAATGAAATTGGCAAGGAACGGGAATCCGCTATATGGCGTATTTGCACCTGTGTAAAGAATGAGCATCGTCGAAAACTGAACAACAAGATAGAGAGCATGGCCAATGGCACTGCGTCCCAATATGACATCGGCTATCTGCGATATGACTGTCGGCGTACCGCCCTTATAAGGAAATGCCTGCGTTTCTTTAGCAAACCAAGAGACACCCAAAACTAATGTGCCCAAAATGCTGGCCATAATGACAGTGGTTCGGCGCGCGTTTCTGCCCTCAGGAGCTTTGAATAGGGACACGCCGTTAGATATCGCTTCCAGGCCTGTGAGAGACGATCCACCGTTTGCGAAGGCTTTGAGAAGAACGAACACCGACAAGGCGGTTATAAGAGATTGGGAATGTCCCAAACCTACGTTGCCTGAATGGACAACGACATGGTGGATGCCACCGTGGAATTCTTTCCAGAGTCCGAGAATGAAGACTGGCACCATGGCGCCGACGAATAGATAAGTTGGTGCCGCGAATGCTCGGCCGGCCTCTTTAACGCCTTTTAAATTTCCAAAAAAGAGAATAGCAATCACGCCAAGCGTGATAATCAAATTGTAAGAAGCTAAAGCTGGGAAAGCCGAAGTCATTGCCGAAGTTCCAGCGGAAGTTTGGACTGCGACTGTCACGATGTAATCCAGCATCAATGCCACAGCTGCAACTTGCGCTACAGCGGGACCGAAGTTGTCTCTAGCTACGACATACGAGCCGCCAGTCTTCGTGTACACCATTACAACTTCGCGGTAGGAGAGAGTGACAATCAGCAACACAGCAAGGACTACAAATGTCATCGGCATCAAGATTCCGAAACTGGCTAGTCCAAAAGCTGGCAGTAGGTAGTAGAGAATATTTTCGGTGCCGTATGCCGAGGATGAAATACAGTCCGACGACAAAATTCCAAGTGCGTAGACTTTGCTCAAACGCTGGTGACTGAGCAGATGTCGGTTAAGGGGATTTCCAAGCAGGGCTTTCTTCAACTTATATGAAATCGGATCCCTGAGGTGAGCATGATCATGGAGCGCCATCGGTTCAGGGGCATTATCGGTCCAAGATTTAGGCAATGCGTTTCCCCCGATTAAATTGCAAGGTGCGATGGATAGGTGCTACTCACTCGACCTATCTTAGGTTGTCTCTATTGACTTTGTTATGTCTCCTGAAACCCACCGCGGTAGTGATTTTCCTCGAGTTGCGCGTATGCTCACGCCATGCGTACACAGTTATATATTGATGGAAAGTGGATTGATGGTAACGGGACGATGCCCGTATATGACCCCAGCGACAGCTCTGTAATTGCCGAAGTTGCCACGGCTGGAGACGCCGAATGTGAGGCGGCCA
>DASVIG010000098.1:0-5034 GCA_036382195.1 Candidatus Nanopelagicaceae bacterium | reverse complement strand
TTGAAAGTTCAGTAGTTGACGAAACTACTCCCGCAACGGAGGTTTAAATTGAATTACTCTGCACAGGACGTAAAGAGGCTTCGCGAAGCAACCGCGGCAGGAATGCTCGATTGCAAAAAGGCTCTGGATGAAGCAGATGGGGATTACGATAAAGCTGTCGAAATCATCCGTGTAAAAGGACTCAAAGGCGTTACCAAGCGCGAGGGTCGTTTAACTTCGAATGGCCTGGTGATTGCCAAGGTGCAAGACAACCTCGGCGTAATGCTCGAACTCAATTGCGAGACCGACTTTGTCGCCAAGGGTGAGCGTTTTCAAGAGTTGGCTGATGAATTGCTCGATCATCTGGTCAAGGTAAGGATTTCCGACTTGAGTTTGTTCCTCGCCTCGGAAATCAAGCCGGGACGCAAAGTTCAAGATGCCCTCGATGAAGCAAATGCGAGGTTAGGCGAGAAGATCGAAGTCCGTCGCCTTGCGGTACTCGATGGTTCCCCAGTTGGGATCTACCTTCACCGCACCAGCCCGGATCTTCCACCTCAGGTTGGCGTCCTCGTTCAACTGACAAAGGATGCCCTCGATGTCGGCAAGGATGTTGCACAGCACATTGCTGCGTTTGCACCCTTCTATGTCAGTCGCGAAGATATTCCCAATGAACTTATTGAGAACGAACGTCGCCTGGCCGAGGAAACTGCCCGCAACGAGGGCAAGCCAGAGGCCTCGCTCTCCAAGATCATTGAGGGCCGAGTTACCGGTTTTGTCAAGGAAGTGAGTTTGATCGAGCAGGCTTTTGCAAAAGATGCCAAGAAAACGGTCAAGCAGATTCTGGATGAAGCAGGTACCGCCGTAAAGGCATTCCATCGCTTCCGCGTGGGTCAGTAATCTCCCAAGAGGAGCCTTTAGACTCTAGATAGATAAGCGAAAGGAGCACTTATGTCCGGTACGAGAGGCAGTTACGGGCGAGTGCTCCTTAAACTTTCTGGAGAAGTTTTTGGCGGGGCAAAAGGGATCGGTGTCGATCCGGATGTGGTCCAAGACGTAGCCCGACAAATTGCCGAGGTCGTTAAATCAGGCGTACAAGTGGCCATAGTCGTTGGCGGTGGCAACTATTTCCGCGGTGCCGAACTGCAGCATTTGGGAATGGACCGGGCTCGCGCCGACTACATGGGCATGCTCGGAACTGTAATGAACTGTCTTGCGCTCCAAGACTTCCTTGAAAAATTGGATATCGACACCCGAGTACAGACTGCGATCACAATGGGTCAGGTAGCAGAGCCGTATATTCCACGCAGAGCGATTCGCCACCTTGAGAAAGGCCGTGTTGTCATATTCGGCGCTGGCGCTGGAATGCCATTCTTCACCACCGACACCGTCGCCGCTCAGCGCGCACTGGAAATTGGCTCAGAAGCGTTGTTGCTCGCAAAGAGTGGAGTTGATGGCGTCTATTCCGCAGATCCTAAGAAGGATCCTCTAGCCGTCAAGTTCAACACCATTTCTTATGATGAGGTTCTCTCCAAGTCTCTAGCAGTGGCTGATGCTGCGGCATTTAGCCTCTGCCGTGAGAACAACCTGCCGATCGTTGTCTTTGATCTCATGATTGATGGCAATATTGGACGTGCCGTGCGTGGCGAAGTAATCGGAACTCTTGTTGCATAAACAACGTAATTCTGTAGAGAATCACTAAAGGAGTCGGAATGAGCGATGTAGCAGGCACCCTCAAGGATGCCGATACAAAAATGAGCAAGGCCGTCGAGGTGGCGAAGGAAGATTTCGCTGCGATTCGAACCGGGCGAGCTCACCCTTCCATTTTTAACAAGATCATGGTGGATTACTACGGCGCAATGACACCGCTCTCCCAATTGGCCTCATTTCAAGTTCCCGAGGCGCGCATGGCAATTATTTCGCCCTTTGATAAAGGGGCAATGGCTGCCATTGAGAAAGCAATTCGAGATTCAGATTTAGGAGTCAACCCTGGAAATGACGGGGTTGTCATCCGCGTGGGTTTTCCGCAACTCACAGAAGAACGCCGCAAGGAGTACATCAAAGTCGTCCGGACAAAAGCTGAAGATTCGAAAGTCTCTCTTCGCAATATCCGTCGGGCCGCAAAGGAGACCATAGAGAAATTAGAAAAAGATGGTCTGATTGGCAAGGACGATCTCACTCGTGGCGAGAAGGAATTGGAAAAAGTAACCTCCGAGCATGTCTCTAAAATTGACGACCTCTTGAAGCATAAGGAGGTTGAACTTCTCGAAGTGTGAGAGTTCAACGCCACACAATGGAAGACTTGCATTCGATCAACGAGGCGATTAATCGTAGGGCGGGTCGCAAGTTCCTGCCATCGATAGCGGTCAGCGTATTGATCATCCTCGCGGTCTGGTTCACACTTGCATTCCATCGCCAACTTTTTGCTGTGCTCATCGGGATTGCAGTCATCCTCGGTATTCGAGAAATCGTTCGAGCCTTTGACCTGACTGAGACACATATTTCTTTTCCTGCTTTAGCTCTCGCCACAATTATTCTGACGGTCGCCACATGGCGGGGCAGTTTGGCAGGACTGGCCATCGCGACTGCCTTCTGCCTTCCAAATCTTCTGATCATCCTCCTTCGGCGAGGACCAGATGGTTTTGTTCGCAACGCCACGGCGACGACCCTCGTCCTCATTTATCTGCCATTTCTAGCTGGTTTCATCATTCTTCTGGCTCGCCCCTTCGATGGCCTCAGCCGAGTGATGACCTTCGTTGTATTGATTGCCTGCAATGACACTTTCGGTTATTTAGTCGGCGTCCTATTTGGGAAACATCCATTGGTTCCCAAGATCAGCCCTAAGAAGACGTGGGAAGGACTGGCAGGATCTCTAGTTTTCACCATTATTGGTGGTGCTTTAAGTCTTCATTACCTCATGCATGAACATTGGTACTTCGGCGCCGTCATTGGTCTCATGGTGGTATTTACTGCCACCAGCGGAGATTTGATCGAGAGCGCTTTGAAACGCGACCTTTCTATTAAGGATATGGGCTCATTGCTGCCAGGACACGGTGGGATGTTGGATCGGTTGGATTCGGCATTGCTTTCTGCCCCTGCAGTCTGGCTGGCTTTTGAAATTGTGAAGCGCTATCTATGAGTCGGCCAGAGGGTGTGAGTGAAATCAAATTAGTTTTTGACGAACCCGTTCAACGCAAGAAAGCTCCGCGACATTTGGCCGATCTCTCGCCGGAGGAGCGACGAGAGTGGGCGAAAGAGCTGGGCTATCCGGCATTTCGTGCAAACCAAGTAGCGGCCCACTATTTCAGCCATTTGTCTAGCAAACCAGAATCATGGAGTGATATTCCTACGGATATGCGGACCACGTTTGCCGAGCTTTTCACGCCAACGTTGATTGAACTTGTTCGGTCAATTACTTGCGACAACGGCATGACACGGAAAGACCTCTGGCGGTTGCATGATGGCGTCCTCGTTGAGAGCGTGTTGATGCGTTACACCGATCGAACAACGGTCTGTATTTCATCCCAAGCCGGTTGCGGCATGAACTGCCCCTTCTGTGCGACCGGCCAGGCCGGCCTGACGCGAAATCTCACTGCCGGTGAAATTACCGAACAGATTGTTGCAGCAGCGCGCGCATGTGCAGATGGCGAATTACCTGGTGGCCCGACGCGATTATCCAATGTGGTTTTTATGGGCATGGGCGAACCAATGGCCAATTACAACGCGGTCATGCGCACAATCCGCAATGTGACCGAACCGAATCCCGACGGTCTGGGTATTAGTGCCAGGGCAGTGACACTTTCAACGGTGGGTCTGGTCAACGGCATTGAGAAGCTGACCAATGAAGGCATACCCGTCACGCTGGCTGTTTCGCTGCACACCCCAGATGACGATCTACGCAACACCTTGGTTCCAATCAATTCGCGCTGGAAAGTAAAAGAAGTTCTCATGGCTGCTGATGCATACGCAGAGAAGACGGGACGCCGTTATTCCATTGAGTACGCCCTCATCCGCGATATCAACGATCAAACCTGGCGGGCAGATCTCTTAGGTCGATTGCTCAAAAATCGCAATGCCCACGTCAATCTCATTCCGCTCAACCCGACCCCAGGTTCGAAATGGACCGCCTCTCGACGCGAGGACGAGGCGGAATTCCTGCGAATTCTCGAAAGTTACGGGGTACCGACCACCGTGCGAGATACTCGGGGCCGAGAAATTGATGGCGCTTGTGGCCAGTTAGCAGCAGCGGAACTCATTAAGTAACGCTAAGGGTAGGGCGAGCGTTTTAAGCTTGGGAGTGCTTGCCGTTTCCACTATCTAATGCCGGGTACCGGTGCTACGGTCCTGAGATTGTTCGACTCTAGGAGAAGGGTCCTACCATGAAGCACAGCCTGGCGTCCCGGTTTCGGATAGTGCTTCCGCTTGCGGTGACATTGAGTTTATTAGTCTCCTTGTTTGCTTTCGCTCCAAGTGCTTTTGCTTCAAACCCCGTGATTCAGTCGGTTAACCCCATGGCAGTTCCCACAAATGCTTATACCCAGATTGTCATCACCGGAACTGGTTTCCTTTTGCCCGACCCAGTCGTCACGGTCGAGATTGCTGGTTCGCCAGTGTCTTATCAGCCAATTGTCTCTGATACACAAATCATTGCGACGGCGCCGCCCCATGTGGCCGGATTCGTTGATGTTTATGTTTACGGCGGTGCGCACACGTCGACATTGCCCAACTTTCAATATGTTGATCCTGGAGTAACCTTCAACGTTACTTATGACGGGAACTGTTCCGGCACATGCGGCACTGTCCCAACAGATGGTGGGAATCCTCATGCGGCGAATTCCACTGTAAATGTCTTGGGCGCACCCAGTTTAAATAAACCTGGTTATACCTTTGGTGGCTGGTCTCTTGGTGGAATGGGGGTCCCTACACCCATTTCTAGTTTTGTGATTACGGCCGACACGACTTTGTTTGCAGTATGGAATCTAGTCACTACTTTCAGCGTTACCTATGACGGTAACTGTTCAAACACATGTGGTTCTGTTCCGGGTACCTCTGCTTACA
>DASVIG010000097.1:0-9585 GCA_036382195.1 Candidatus Nanopelagicaceae bacterium | reverse complement strand
GGCTTCGTCGCTGAGGCCATTGGGGAATTCAGCACCAGTGCCTGGCGCGACACCTCTGGACGCGACCATGCCGGACTTCTCACCGCCGACGATCTGGCGCGATGGCAGATTCGTATCGAACCGCCGGTTGCGGTCGACTTTGCCGGTCGCTACGAAGTACTCAAAACTGGGCCATGGGGACAGGGTCCCGTTTTTCTCCAACAACTGCGCCTACTCGAATCGGTTGGACTGCTGGATCATGAGGTCCGCTCCGCCGAGTGGATCCACTTGATCGTCGAGGCAGCCAAACTGGCCTTTGCCGATCGCGAGGCCTACTACGGTGATCCACTGGCCTCCGACATACCGCTGGACCAGTTGCTTTCCTCGGAATATGCAGGCCAGCGGGCCAAGTTGATTGAATCCACCGCAAGCCTCCAACTTCGCCCCGGATCACCCGAAGGTTGGACGCCGCGATTGCCGAACCTGAGCGGCCCGGCCAGCATGGTGGACATCGACCGGGCCCGAATGAGTGGCACTGGAGAACCGACGGTGGGCCCACTTGGGCAGAGCCGTGGCGACACCTGTCATGTTGACGTGGTCGATCGGTGGGGAAACTTTGTCTCGGCTACCCCAAGCGGTGGTTGGCTGCAGAGCTCGCCCGTTATCCCCAACCTTGGCTTTCCGCTTGGTAGTCGGGCGCAAATGTTCCACCTAGACCCTGACCTCCCCAACTCCCTGCGACCCGGCGTACGGCCACGCACCACCCTTACACCCTCGCTAGCCATGCGCGACGGCCAGCCGTGGATGGCCTTTGGAACACCAGGCGGCGACCAACAGGATCAATGGCAAGTGTCTTTCTTCCTCGATCTAGTGCAGGCCGATCTTCGTGGAACAGCCAATCTCCAGCAGTCCATCGACGCGCCGATGTTCCACAGCACGCACTTTCCCTCTTCGTTCTATCCCCGCGATGCCCGACCGGGCGAGATGATAATCGAGTCTCGGATAGGTGAACCGGCAATCGCTGAGTTGCGCCGACGCGGCCACATAGTTGAGGTCGCCGGAGGTTGGACACTTGGACGCCTGAGTGCGGTAATGAAAGACGGAGAGCGGCTGAAAGCAGGCGCCAACCCACGCGGAGCACAGGGCTACGCGGCGGGACGATGAGGGGATAGTCCGGCAATCATCCAACGATTGGCTCTCCACCCAAGAAAGTGGGTGCAGATCGCTCACAAGGCACAAATTTTTTGTATTACTCCGGTTGATGCTTGACAGATGTTCGGTTGATGCTTAACGCCGACTCCGGCTGATGCTTGACATAACGCACACAGAGTTGGGTCTAGGGCCAAAAAAACATCTCGCTAGATTCTGGTATCGAGTGTCGGTGAATCTTATTTTTATCTATTCTTCTTGCAAGGATGAAATCGCGCGAAAGTTGTCAATCTTTTCCACGAGTTGTCATGAAGTGGCTGCCTGCTAACAAATCAATGACAGCGATCTCTCCCCCGCCAACACCTGCAATTATCGAACACTTTCTCTGGAATCACTTGTGATTGACGGTGGGTAAATCTTGCACGCGCTGGGGCGGAGGAATTCTCCGCCCACCCCAACGCGGGCAATTGATTATTTAACTGGCCATGCCTTGAGTGTGGTTTCTGCGCCACCCTTAATTACCTCAATGGTGATATCGCGAATATTTACGTCACCGGTTTTGACGTCGATGTGGAGCGTCTTTCCCAATACTGACAGGCTCGCTGGAATAGTGATGCCCTTGCCCGAGAAGACCTGGGCGTTCACGCTTTTGCGCGTCCCATTCGACTTCTTGATTGCCTCGAGAATTACCTGGAGAGCAGCTACCCCATATATGGAGTCGGAACCGACTGGAGCCTTCTTGTAGGTTTTCTTGTAGAGAGCGATGAACTTGGCACCAGCGCCAACCTTTGGCAGCTGGTCAGCGGTCAGGCCAGTAAAGGAGAGGTACATTCCCTCAGCCTCCGGCATCTTGTTGAGGTCTGGGTAACCAGTGAAGCCATTTGGTCCCATCAATTTAACCTTGGTGTTATCGCCAAGAACTGCAACCTTGTCCTTTATCAACTGTCCACCGTTATTCTCGAAGACACCTGCCACGTAGAGCATGTCCGGGTTAAGGTTCTTGATCTTAAGCATCAGAGCTTCGTAAGTGGGTTGCTTTACATCCCATCCTTCGCCCGAAGCACCTGAAGAGAGCACTGTTATGCCGATTTTCTTTGCTTCAGTGATAAATGCTGCAGCCACTCCTTGGCCGTAGGCCTGAGTGTCGTTGAGCACATACACGCTCTTGACGTGGAGTTCTTTCAACGCGAACTGCGCCGCAGCCGGACCCTGGATGTCATCGGTGGTGCTGAGGCGTGCGTAATTACGTTTGCCTGTCGGGTAGTACTTAGCTGGCTCACCAGCATCCCAGGCCTTGGTCAGCCCTGGGCTGGTGTTGGAGTTTGAGATCATCAGCATCGGACCTTTTGGATCTTGGTTCAGGACCGGAACGATGATCTTGGAGCAACCTGAATTGAAAGTACCCATGACGGCGACTTCATTGCGATTGGCAACATGTGCCAGAGCATTGGCAGCACACTTTGCTGGATCCCATGCGGCAGCAGTGGGGGTGGAGTCGTCATACTTTTTGAACTTGATGGTGTACTTGCCCGCCTTGTATTTAACTTGTTTTAGGTAGAGCTCAATCGCCATGTTGGTCGAATCGCTTATGTCTTTAGCAGTGCCCTGAAGCGGAAGATCTGAGGAGATGATCAGAGTCGGTTGCGCCCCCTGGGCTGCGTAGGCAGCAACCATCGACATAGTCAGGCTCGCAGCTACGACGGTAACGATCGCCTTCATCTTGATTTTCGCCATGTAACAACCTTTCCTTAAGTGGAATATTTCCCCCGATCTGGAGGCAAAATCTTCTCTGATCTTCAGGCCATTGCTCTGACTTTCGCCTGAGATTCTGCTCCGGCAAGAACAACGTCAACAATGGTGCTGATCTCAGCCTCGGTGACAATAAACGGTGGTGAGATTTGAACGGTGTTACCGCGCAAAATTCGCACAATAACCCCGTTTTCGATAGCAAAATCTACTACAGCATTGCCGTCAACCGACTGGGCAAGTTGAACTCCACCCAAGAACCCGCCGACACGTACCTCTTCGATGAGTTCATGAGACCTAGCTCGGTCCAGAGCCCGATCGAGTACCAGCCCTAGTTCCCCGGCCCGATGAACAAGGCCTTCCTGCTCAAGAATGTCCAAGTTTGCCGACGCAACAGCGCACGCAGTTGCGTGACCTGAATATGTGGTCCCGTGGCGATAAATGGGCGCATCAGAACCCTCATAAAAATTCTTCCAAACTCGTGGAGCCACAAGAATGCCACCGAGCGGGGCGTATCCAGAGGTGATGCCCTTGGCCATAAGCAGCAGATCTGGAGTGAACGCGTAGCGCTCGCAAGCGAACATGGCGCCCGTACGACCGAAGCCGGTAATCACCTCATCGGCGATTATGAGGATATTGTGCTCTGCAGCCAGGCGCTGGAGACCCTCCAGGTAACCTGGTGCCGGAGGAATTACACCGCCGGTGCCCATCACGGGTTCGACGATGATTGCGGCAATATTATCTGCACCAATACGCAGAATCTCGGCTTCGACCCGATTGATATTACTGTTGTCAACACGCGCAGTTTCGGGGATCAAAGATTCACTGCCATAGCCATCGCGGTTGAATTGAAGGCCAGCCACGCTGGTGCCATACCCGTGCACCCCGTGGTAGGCGTACTCACGGTAAAGGATAATTTTCTTGGTGGTCTGTCCTTCAATCTGCCAATGTCGTCGAGCTAGTTTGCAAGCACTGTCTACAGAGTCTGAACCACCGCTAGTGAGGATCACCTTCGCATCAGCAAACGGCGAATAAGCCGCAACCCGATCGGCAAGTGCGAGCGCGGCATCATTCACAAATCGGCCGAATACGTGGTAGGTCTCAAGTTTTCTCATCTGATCGTAGGCAGCACGAGCGAGTTCCTCTCGACCATGACCGACATTGGCGTGCCAGAGACCGGCCGTCCCATCGAGTAGCCGTTGACCAGAAGACGTGGTGACGTACGCACCGTCACCGCCGACAATCTCAATCTGGCGCCCAAGAACAGTCGGCATATGAGCTTGCGCACTCCACAGCGCACGAGACGAAGTTACTTGTCCGTCCACAAATTTTCCCTTTCGACTCCTTCAAGGTACTCCATTGTAGAACAAAAGGGCAATAGAACAAAAGACCACGGGTCGACTAATAGAAAAGTCTGCGCCGGACTAATTTTGCCGATGAGTTGCAATATACGAGTTGCGGGCCAGAAGAATCTCCGTCAGGCGCCGCGAGTTTGATCGAATGTGGTCTGAAACCATCTTGACCGCTCCAGTGGAATCACCCGCCTCGATCATCTCCACGATCGCTTTATGCTCGCGAATGAGGACGTCCGGACGAGCATATTCCTGGTCTTCAAATGAGAGAACTTGCAAATAAAACCGTAGTTCGACCATGATCTGAGCAAAGAAGGCATCAACCCGTTTGCTCCCCAGCAGGCTAACGATGGACGCGTGAAAGGCTAGGTCCTTAAGCACGATTTCCTGCGCGTCTCCGCCCTTTGCTTCACCAGTCAACGCGTCGTAGGCCGATCTCACTTTCGCAATCTGCTCCGAAGTAGCCTTCACGGCGGCGGCGGCCCCTTCGATGTAAAGGCGAGCGTTGTAGAGGTCAATCAAGTCATCAACGGATGGTTCGATCACTACGGCGCCCTGGTTGAACTCGTGACGCACTAGACCACCCTGCTCAAGCAGGCGCACTGCCTCGCGAATCGTATTCCGCGACACTCCAAGAGAAGTTACAAGTGCACTTTCACCCAGGTGCACACCAGCTTTAATCTCGCCTCTAAGGATCAACTCGGTAAGAGCCTCGGCTACTTGAGAAGCTGTGCTCACTCTACGAATTGAGATGTTTCCGAATGTGCTCACGGGTTTATTGTAAGGATGAAGCGGTCCAAAACACCACTTTCTTTATTCCAGTTTTAACTTCAGCGTATTTTCAACAGGATAAGTGTCGAAATAAGATAGCCGATTTTGTTAACGGGACAAAGGCAGTAGGGCTTGACGAATTGGTTAAACCGCAGAGCCCTCCTACTGTGCATTTTTATGACCCAATCATCCAAAGATTGGGGCTCTACCCAGCAAAGTAGGGGCAGATCCCTCACAACGCATCAATTTTTTATATTACTCCGGTTGATCCTTGACATCTGTTCCGGCTGGGACAAACTACTCAGTTGGCCTGTGGCACCAAGACATCTCGCACCAGGGCATCGAGTTCCGCGTTTGCCTCTAAGAATTGACGCAAAGTCCGACGCGTAGGACCAAAGGAATCGAATTCCTCAATAGACAGCCCTTCCACATCGAAGGCACGACCAAAATCAGGCAGACGTGCATGCAGCACTTCAATAATTTTGGAATCAACCGGAATGTCGATCCGGTTCTCTACCGGGATGGCGTTTTCGTTTATTCGAAGTTGCCAATCAAAAGGCGGTGAGACTACGAGATCTCCTCCCAGAAGTTCGCTCCATTGCATGAAATTTCGGAAAGCCGCTGAGAGAACCCTGCTTCGGTAACCACGTTCGACAAATAAATGATGAGCTTTTTTCAAAGATGCAACGCCGGCCCATTCCAAATATCCCGGATCGATAAGAATACGATCTTTTATGACGCGATACTTGAGCCAGTCATCTAATCGTCCGCCCATGATTGTGACGACAGATCCAAATTCCTTCTCTTCCAATCCTGCCGCAGCACGCCTCTCCAAGCCACGTTCAATCGCTTCGGCCGCCGCAAGCGCTTGAGAGACCGTGAACGAAACGGTCACGTTGATACTTACACCACGGAAGGTTGCTTCCTCTATCGCTGTAATACCTACTTTGGTAGCAGGAATTTTGACGATGATGTTGGGAGCGAGTTCTGAAAAATGAATTGCTTGTTCAACAAGGGCTGGCGCGTTTCGATGCAACCGGGGATCTGTTTGGATGGAGAGTCGGCCATCGCGGCCGCCCGTCCGATAGAAAGCGGGTTCGAGAAGTTGAGCCGCCTCTTTTGAAAGTCGTTCGACCGCAAGCCAACCAACCTGCGACTCCGTTGCGGTCGGGTTAGCAGACGCGATTTCCTCCAAGCGGGGACGCCACACATTGAGATTGCTTTTTATCGCGGCTAATGCGATGACCGGGTTACAGGTTGCACCGACAGCACCGAACTCTATTGACTGAGTTAACTCCACGGGATCGGCAGAATCATTCCATAAGGACGTTTTCATGGTCCTTGCTGCCGTTAAAAGAGTCGGCTCCATTGATCCGACAGCATCCCGTGTGGTCACATTGAACCTCCTGTTGTGCGACCTAAATCATAACCACATGGCGAGTTTCGCAATGTAGAAGAGTGAACTCGATGAATATACATAATGACATCCTGTCGGATAAACTCTCGTGAAGAATTCTCGTCACGGTCCCCATCTGTCTAAGCCGAATTCGAATCAACCGGAGTTTTTATAAGTAGACCAGAGGAGAGAGCCTCAAGTATGACTGCAACCACTGTCCTGGAGGCCGTTACCCGAGCCAATCGCCATACGCATTGGGAACTGGTGCGGCGAATTCCGCTTGCCTTCCCAACCCACCACCCACAAGGACTGGCCTTCGCGGGAGATTACATCTTTCTTTCCTCGGTGCAGGTCCTAGAAGCCCCTTTGCACGCGCTCGACCCGGTCCGATCGACACCAGGGCGCGGCATCGGACACATGTTTGTGGTGGACCGCGATGGAAAGTTGATGCAGGACATCCTGATCGGCGCAGGCGATATGTACCATCCGGGTGGGATCGACTTCGACGGCAGCAATATATGGGTTCCGGTGGGGGAATACCGACCCGGTGGCAACAGTATGGTGCTGACCGTCGATCCAAAAACTTTCCAGGTGAGTGAGCGGTTTCGGATCAGGGACTCCATCGGCTGGGCAGTTAGCGATTTCGGCACGGGGACGATTTATGGCGGTAACTGGGGCTCTCGGCGGTTCTATGCCTGGGGCGCGGACGGCGAGGAACGTGAACACTGGGAGAACCCGAGTAGTTTCATCGACTACCAGGACTGTCAGTTCGCCGGAAACGGTCAAGGGATCTGTAGCGGGATCGCCGTTCTGCCTCAGCCAAATGGCAACGGGGAATACGAGTTGGGCGGCATGGCCATCATCGACTTCATCAACCGCCGCATTGTCCATGAAACTCCTATCCAAATTTTCAGCAGCGCCGCTCATGTTGTGACGCGTAACCCATTCGCACTCACAGTCGAGTCCGATGGTCTTTTCCTTCATGTCGCCCCTGACGACGGTGCCGAGGTGGGGGGGACCGAGTTGCTGACCTTCAAAGCGCAAAAGTTCTAAATCCGATTACCTACGAGATCGCTTTCTTCCATATTTCAAAAAGCGGTTTCGCTGCGGCTTGCGTGGCGCACATTATTCCACCTGACTCGGGGAAAAGATTTACCTTGCCGGTTTCATCGAGCACCGCTCCGCCGGCTTCATGCACGATAAGCGCGGCAGCTAAGTGATCTATGGGGCTGTACTGTCCGATGACGGAACCAACGCCACGTGCAACGGATACGCCGACTAGAGTCAAGGTGCCCGATCCCATGATTCGCATGGTACAAAAATTCTCCGCCAAGGCGCTTAGCAAATTTAACATTCCAGGCCAGGGTTTATAGGCCGCCAACTCAGTAGCGACAATTCGACTACTCAGAGGGTTCGTTACGCCGGATTGATCTTCGACATGAATCTCTCGCCCGTTCAGTTTTGCCCCCATACCCGCCCGCGCCTCGAGAAGCGAATTTCTCCACGGGTCAATAACTACAGCAACCAATGGAGTGCGATTAAACGCCAGAGCCAAGGACATAGAAGTCCAAGGCATGCGATTCGCAAAATTTGTTGTCCCGTCGATCGGGTCCAAATACCAAGAAGGTGTATCGCTCTGGAAACTTCCACCCATTTCCTCGCCGACAAAATTATGTCCGGGGAAATTGGCTGCTATTACCTCGCGTACGTGAGTTTCGATCATCACGTCAATTTCGGTGACGATGTCTGCCGGGTTTTGTTTAAGTGAGATCTCCCGTGGATCCATCGAACTGGCAACCGTGATTGCCCACTTGCCAAGGTCGCGGGCTACAAGCATCGCCTTGTTCAGATCAATCTCTTCGATCGATGCTTCTACCGTGCCCTTACTCGGTGCATCTTCTCGAATCAAGGCCTGCAGCATCGCAAGTTGGTTGGTTGTTATGGAATCAACCCCGATAGATATCGCCCATCGCATAGTTGCTTCATCATCAACAGTCCAGACCGCCACTTTGTAACCCATAGCGTGGAAGTCGGCAACGCGCTGGCGAGTAACAAACGAATAATTCAGGTTGATGAATTCCGGGCTAAGAGGGGCGATGTCACTCCTCAATGGAAAGGCAAGCTCATTCCAAGGCATCCAAATGACGGCCGTTGGAGAAAGTGCGCGAATCTGGCGCATACCTTCTAGATTGCCGCACCAACGAACGCGCGATTGGTCAAGGGGTCCATCTGCGACCACAGCGTAGGCACGAGCTGCAGGGGTTGCCTCTTCCATATCGATCATGAGCGTTGAAGATGAACCGACAAACATGGCAAGCACGTCACTCAGTAGTGGAATGCTAATCTCACCTTCGCCCAATTCGCGAATGTTAATCCAATCGCGTTCTGCAACGTCTGCTGACACTCCCCAGAGCCTTTCTAAAGTCGGATCGTGCAGAACAACTACCTGGCCATCTTTGGACAATCGAACATCGATTTCAATAATTTCAACGTTGGCAGCCATCGCCGATTGGATAGCAGCCAAAGTATTTTCGCGATAATTGCTCGAATCTCCGCGATGAGCACATGCAATGGTCGAAGACATGTTTGAGCCTACGCAACTCTGACTAATTTGCCGTCTTTATAAATGAGAGCCTTCGACACTCTGGCAAACCCAGATGTTCCTACAAGAGGTATATCCGAGGAAATGAAAGCGCGGAGTTCTACATCGGCACGTTTTAGGTAGACCTCACTGAAGTGACCGCGGGGAACGACTAGCTCTACCGTCGCAGGATAACTCCCTGGAACTTGGTTCCTGGTGAAAATAACATCTTCGGGACGGATTCCCACGACCTCGGTACCGCCAATTATTTGGCCGTCACTATATCCACCCTGCACACGATTTAGGCTTCCAATGAAATTGGCAACGTATTCGGTTTCCGGACGGTCATAAAGTTCCTGCGGAGTACTAAACTGCTCAATTCTTCCGTCGTTCATTACCGCAATCCGATCCGAAATGGAGAGCGCTTCATCTTGATCATGCGTGACAATTACTGTGGTTATTCCCAGGCGGCGTTGCAGATCACGAATATCTTCCCGAACTTTTACGCGCAATTTTGCATCCAAGTTACTGAGAGGCTCGTCGAGCAAAAGGATGTCGGGTTCTTGAACTAAAGCGCGGGCTAAGGCAACGCGCTGCTGTTCACCACCGGA
>DASVIG010000096.1:0-17027 GCA_036382195.1 Candidatus Nanopelagicaceae bacterium | reverse complement strand
ACGAGACCTGCAAGAAGCAGGATAAAAAGGGCTTTCTTGCCGAAAAAAGTGAACTTAGCAAAGGCAAAGGCCGCCATTGAGGCGAGTACCACTGTGACGATCGTGCTTGTAGTGGTGACAAAAAGGCTATTGAGAAAATATCGCGAAAAGTTGTTCTTACCCCATGCCTCAACATAATTGGCGATGGTAGGTTCTTTTGGAATAAAGCGAGGGGGTGACTCAAAAACGTAAGTGTGCTTCTTGAAACTTGTTGAAACCATATAGGCAAACGGTAAAATCATTATGATTGAACCAAAACATAGCGTCACAAATCGTGCGACCTGCATGAACTTGACATATTTCTTGTTCGCTACAATCATGAATTATCACTTGGCCTAAAGAATCGCCATTGAACTCCGGAAAGCACCAAAATTATTCCAGTCATTAAAAAAGCGATTGCAGATCCATAACCGAAATCCAGATACGAGAAAGCTTGTTTGTACATATATGTGAGCAAAACTTCTGTGGAACCTAACGGCCCACCTTCGGTCATGAGATAAACCTGAATGAAGACATTAAAGCCACCGATTACCAGCATCATGCTGATGAATGTTGTGGACCTTCGCACCGCAGGGGCAGTCACTGCAAAGAATCGCCGTAATGGGCCTGCCCCATCAATCGCGGCAGCTTCAGTAAGTTCAGGGTTGACAGTTTGAAGAGCGGCCAGAAAGATGACCATAGACCAGCCAATACCCTTCCAGATTCCAAGGGCACCCATTGCCAACATTGCTGGCCAACGACTCCCAAACCATTGCACATCGTGGTTTGTTAGATGCATCCCTCTGAGAATCCAGTTGAAGAAGCCTCCGTCGCCTCTAAAGAGATATAGAAAGAGAAGGGCGACGACTACCCAACTAGTGATTACAGGGAGATATATGAGAACACGAAATGTGGTGCGGCCGCGGATCTTGTTGTTTAATAACATGGCAGCCAAAAGTCCCAGAAGGATCTGCGGCGGTACCGTTACTAACATATAGAAGCCAGAGTTGACAAGTGCACGCCAAAATACGGGGTCATGGAGTGCGCGTGTGTAATTACCGAAACCAAGAAATGGACTCGGGATTCCCGGAAGTACTTTCCAATTGTAAAATGAAATTTGGAGCGACTTCACAATTGGATAAATGATTGTTAGAAAAAAGACGGCAATTCCGGGAAGCAAAAAGAGGTAGGCAGTTGCGTGATTTTCTATCGATTTGCGACGGCGAGAAGTTGACTTCTTTTGTTGGGGCGTAAGGGATGACAAACTGGAAGAACGCTCAATCTTCCAGTTTGTCACTTCACTCATCTATCCCCCTCGAACTATGTTGTACAGAATATTCGATCCGTCAAACTTAACTATGCAACGAGAAGTGGATCAATCGCTTTCGCAGCGGCGGTTAGCGCAGCTTTGACAGTCATCGAACCATTCAGAGCCCTTTGCATTTGATCGTTGACAATTTGATCGATCTTCGTCCAATTGGGCGAAGGAATGCGTGGCTTTGCAGTTAGCAATTGCTGAGCAAATAGTTTGTAGTAAGACTGGACTGACGGAAGAACTGCATTCAAATCTTTTCGCACAGGCATTTGCCCTACCTTGGCCATCGATAGCTGCCAATCAGGACTTAACATGTAGCGAATCAATTCAAGTGACGCTGCTTTCTGAGTCGTTGTAGACATCATTGCAACATCTTCACCGCCGACAACACTGACGCTTCCACCAGGTCCTGCTGGTACCGGAGCCATCGCCAATTTAAAGTTTGGATACATGCCCTTCATGACAGGAACCATCCAAGGGCCATCAAGGATCGAGGCGTATTTACCCTTTGCCAATCCATCGGATGTACCAAGTGCGCTCTTATTCCCGGTAATTAAATTAGGGATATAGCCCTTTTTATACATATTAACCAACATTTGAACAGTTGCGATATTTTTTGCGCTGTTAAGATAACCAGTTGATTTAGTGAATTTTGCATCGGTAATATCTCCGCCACCCGACCAGATCCAAGGTAACGTGTTCCATCCGCCGGTTCCACTCTCTCCGAATACGTAAATGCCAACCTTCTTCAATTTAGGAGCATCTGCCACGAGTTCTGCAAAAGTAGCCGGTGCTTTAGAAATTTTAGCTTTGGCAAATGCGGCCTTATTCCAGAACATGATGCGAGTATTTGTGTCAAGTGGAAGCCCGTAATAACTACCCTTGAAATAATTAGAGGCCAGCGTTCCAGGAAAGACAAGTTTTGAATACTTAGTGAAATCACTCATCTCGGTATTGAGTTTGGAAAGCACTCCGAGATTTGCTAATTCGGCTACCCACGAAAGGTCTAAACGAACTACGTCTGGAAGATCTCCGCCAGCTGCGGCAGTGAGCAATTTTTGGTGCAAACTGTCGTATGGAATAGCAACCTGTTTTACCGTGATTCCCGGGTGTTCGGCTTCAAAACGCGGAATTAAGTTATCTGTGATGGTTTGTACTTCGGACCCTGCTTCGCTGTAAGAGTGCCAGAAGGTTATGGTAACTGGCGTAACAGCGGCTGGTGAGGCAGTGGCGGCGCTGCTGGAGGCAGAGGAAGAGCCGCTGACCAACAATGCGACGGATGCCACAAGGGCCACCGCCGGTCCCCATTTCGTCGAATGTTTCATTGCATTTCTCCTGTCATGTTCGGGATACTGGTGGGCTCTTCACAAAGAGTTTTCGTATCGGAGTTTATTTTATGATGGAACTAATTCTGTGTCAATAGTCACGTATTTAGGTCCCATTCGGGTTGTTTTGTTCTTTGAAGAAAGTAAATGTTGTGGCACACTTACCGCTTGGTCCTAGAAGAGAGTTTTTATGCGAATTGCTATACCCCCGTGGACGCCAGATACCGGCGTGACCCAATCCGTCGCACTCCAAGTCCTTATCAATGGACCTATTTCACGGAGCGAGATCGCCAGACGTCTTAACCTTTCACCGGGATCCCTTACCAGGTTGAGCACGCCGCTCATCGAAAGCGGTCTCCTGGTGGAGGTAGCCGAGCGCGCCGAGGGGCGCGCTGGTCGCCCGTCAACACCACTGGATGTCGTGGTTGACTCTCAGCATTTCATTGGAATGAAATTGACTGGCGAGGAGGTCGTGGGTGTGGCGACTGATCTGCGAGCCAATGTTTGCGCATCCGCTTCTGCCATCCTCCCCTCCCGCGAACCTGAAGTTGTAGCCAAGATAATCAGTCAATTGGCTAAAGATCTCGCCAAACATGTCCCGTCGGTCACGGCAATTGGGGTCGGTATCGGTGGCTTGGTCGAGGACCATACCGTCGTGACAAGTGCGCCATTTCTTGGTTGGTCGAATGTGGCCCTTGGCTCGATGCTCGAAAAATTAACGGGTATTCCTACCGTTATCGAAAATGACCTAATCGCTTTTACAGAATTAGAACATTGGTTTGGCGCTGGTCGTGGCCTCGATCGTTTTGCAGTTATCACAATCGGTGCGGGCATCGGCTACGGACTTGTGATTCATAACGACATAGTCGTTGACGCAGATTCGGGTATCGGTCTGGTTGGACATTGGCCCCTGGATCCATTCGGACCACTATGCCCCTCCGGACACCGTGGTTGCGCTCATAGCCTTCTGACCCAACCCGCCATTAGCCGAGCAGTCTCATTTGTTTTCAATCGACCAGTGAGTTATGAAGAAGTTCTCGACCTTGCCGGACAAGGCGATCCAGTGGCAAGGAGAGTTGTGGATGATGCTGGCCGTGGACTTGGCCGCATGCTTGCCGCGATCGCAAACTTGACCGCGCCAGAGCGCATTATTTTGGGCGGTGAAGGTGTTCGACTTGTGGACGTCGCCGCAGATGCAATCCAAGAAGGAATTCAGGCCGATCGAAATCCAAGGGCGCACAAAATCGATTTAGTCACTACTCCAGGAGATAACACGGAGTGGTGTCGTGGTGCTGCTGTCATTGCGATTCAGCGATACGTATTAGGACGTCGTCTCCAAGAAGCGAGTTAGCATGCCAAATCCACGCTTAATACTTGGTGGCGGGTCAAGGATTCGAACCTTGGAAGGCGTAGCCGGCGGATTTACAGTCCGCTCCCATTGGCCGCTCGGGCAACCCGCCAGGGTCGTGATGCTTTACGGCGAGAGGCAGATTACCTCAAGTAAGGGGTGGCACGCTAATCACTGCTTCGACTTAGAGCGCTGCCTTCAATTTCTCCAATTGAGAAATTAACTCTGAGGGGAGCTTCTCTCCGATGCTGGCAAACCACTCTTCGATCATTGGGATCTCTTGTTTCCATTCTGCTGGATCAACAAGAAGAGCAGCAGCAACATCTTCATCGCTGACGTCTAGTCCTTCAACATCTAGAGCACCAGGTTTTGGAGCATGACCGATTGGCGTAGGGATGGAGCCATCGGCTCCTTCAATCTGTTCGATCGCCCATTTAATGACGCGAGAATTCTCGCCATAACCTGGCCAGAGGAATTTTCCGTCTGCACCACGGCGGAACCAGTTCACGTAGAAAATTTTAGGCAACTTGGATTGATCATGCGCTGCGCCGAGTTTCAACCAATGTTGCAAGTAGTCCCCGACGTGATAGCCGATGAAAGGCAGCATTGCAAAGGGATCTCTCCGTACAACGCCAACCGCGCCCGTTGCTGCGGCTGTGGTCTCTGAAGAGAGGGTGGATGCCAAGAAGACACCATGCTCCCAATCCCTTGATTGAATAACCAACGGGATCGTGGTTTTGCGGCGCCCGCCGAAGAAGATGGCAGAAATTGGGACGCCATTGGGGCTATTCCACTCTGGTGCGATTATCGGGCATTGATCCACTGGCGTGCAGAATCGGGAATTGGGGTGAGAGGAAACTTCACCGGATTCAGGTGTCCAGTCGCGCATCTTCCAATCAATCAAATGTGCGGGAGGCTCTTCGGTCATACCTTCCCACCAGACATCGCCATCATCAGTCAAGGCAACGTTGGTGAAAATCGAATTTCCCTTTTCGATCGTTCGCATTGCATTGGCATTGGTCTTCCAACCGGTGCCAGGTGCAACTCCGAAAAATCCACTTTCTGGATTCATCGCATACAAACGACCATCATCGCCAAAGCGCATCCACGCAATGTCGTCACCCAGGACTTCAACAGTCCACCCTTCCACAGTCGGCTCGAGCATCGCTAAATTTGTCTTTCCGCAAGCCGAAGGAAATGCCGCCGCAATGAAATGTGGGTTGCCATGAGGTGGCGTGATCTTAAGGATCAACATGTGTTCGGCCAGCCATCCCTCATCGCGGCCAATTACAGAGGCAATTCGGAGTGAATAGCATTTCTTGCCAAGCAGAGCGTTTCCGCCGTAACCGGATCCATAGGACCAGATGGCATGTTCTTCTGGAAATTGCACGATGTATTTTGTTGGATTGCAGGGCCAGGCAATATCTTCGGCCCCGTCAATCAAAGGTGCGCCGACTGAGTGCAACGCAGCTACATATCTGCCGTCCGTACCCAAAGCATCAAGCGCTGCATCTCCCATGCGAGTCATAATCCGCATCGAAGCCACAACATAGGCGCTGTCAGTGATTTGAACACCGAACATGGCATTCTCGGCTTCAATCGGGCCCATGCAAAATGGAATGACGTACATCGTTCGACCGCGCATGCTGCCACGATAGAGATCAGTAAGAATTTCCTTCATCGCCGTGGGTTCCATCCAGTTATTGGTAGGACCGGCATCAGATTCATCTACCGAGCAGATGAAAGTGCGATCTTCAACGCGAGCTACGTCGGTAGGATCAGATGCGCACCAGAACGAGTTAGGTTTCTTCTTCAACCGCACGAGCGTTCCTGCATCGACCAATTGCGTGGTGATTTCTTCCCACTCTTCTTCGGAACCGTTGCACCAATAAATTTCATCTGGTTGAGTCAGCGCAGCGACTTCGTCAACCCATTCGAGAAGTTTGCTGTGAACCACAAATTGTTGGACAATGTCTTCATTGGCAGCTATTGAAGTCGTCACTGACTCTCCTTAATCGGTCCTTGGGGCGTACTGAAGGTGCATAATCTAACCATCTGTACAGCCGAGGTGAACACCATTGACGGTGACCTGCCTAACAGGAAACGCCCACTTACTGGGCAGTATCTGAGAATATTGGCCTCAATCCCGGGCTGGAACGGCAATTATGGATGTTGGAAAGTAAGCGGATACCTTTGCCAGATTGGCACGAAGGTGCGGACTAGGAAGGGATTCTCCCATGGCAGCAGATAGCAGTTTCGATGTTGTTTCCAAGATCGACCGTATGGAACTCGACAACGCTGTCAATCAAGCAATTCGCGAGATCGATACTCGATTCGATTTCAAAAACACTGGCGCAAAGTTGGAGTTGGAAGGCGAGAAGATTTCAATCGAAGCCGGCACGGAAGATAGAGCGAAAGCAACTTTGGACGTATTGAAAGACAAATTGGTCAAACGTGGAGTCTCTCTCAAACATATTGATCCAGGCGTGCCGACACTCAGCGGCAAAATCTACAAGATTAACTGTCCTCTCAAAGAAGGCATTACAACCGAGAATGCAAAGAAAGTTGCAAAATTCCTACGCGATGAAGGTCCAAAATCATTGAAGTCCCAGATACAAGGCGATGAACTGCGGGTCACTAGCAAAAGCAGGGACGACCTGCAAGAAGCGATCGCAATAATCAAAGAGGCAAAGTGGGATTTCGCAGTTCAATTTACCAATTATCGATGAGTTTAAATGGATAGTGGATCCCAGCGGACCCGCACCGGCTACATCTTCGGTGTCACTTCGTACATACTCTGGGGATTTTTTCCACTGTATTGGCCGTATTTAAAACCAGCGAGCGCATTTGAGATTCTGTCCCACCGAATCGTCTGGTCGATTATCTTCTGCACCTTTCTATTGGTATTTCGAAAAAGTGTCCGAGCGTCTTTTTCTCTGCTTACCCACTTTGTGACATTTAAGTGGCTGGTTCTCTCCTCTATTGCTCTCTCAATTAATTGGGGCGTCTTCATATGGGCGGTCAACAACGCTCACACAGTTGATTCGGCGCTCGGTTATTACATCAACCCGTTGGTCCTCATTCTCTTTGGGGTAGTGCTGTACAAAGAACGATTGAGCCGATGGCAATGGGTGGCTGTTGCCCTAGGAACGATTAGCGTCGTGATTCTCGCCATCGATTATGGAACCCTGCCGTGGATAGCGCTGACCTTGGCTTTTTCATTTGGGTCTTATGGACTGCTGAAAAAACATATGGATAGCGCTGCTCTTGAGACATTCAATGCAGAGACCATGGTTATTGGAATACCGGCTCTGTTCTATCTGCTCTATCTAAGTCATCAAGGTACTGGCCAATTTGGGCATGGAACCCGCGAAACTCTCCTGCTGGCAGGTGCAGGTATCGTCACAACGGTGCCACTGCTGCTTTTCAACGGCGCCACAACCCGGCTCCCACTTTCCATGATTGGCCTGCTGCAGTACATCAACCCCAGCATTCAATTTATTATCGGAGTCCTCGTACGCCATGAGAAAATGTCCACTGCGCGATGGATCTGCTTCGGGCTGATTTGGAGTGCATTGGCAATTTTGACCGTCGACGGTCTCCGTTCGAGGAAAGTTAGTGGGCCCCTCGCAGAGGTAGAGTAATAATGTCATTAACTCGTGCCTCGCTTCCGATTGCCGGAATCGTTGGGAAACCTGAATTCTGATATTTTTCCAGGTTTGGGTCATGATTCATGAAAACCAGATTGGCACTCTCCCTGATCCGTTCGAGTGAGGCAAAACCTTCCTCAATCGATGTAGCTCCGCCGGGTGGTGTCGGCCGCGCGAAACTCTCTGGCAGACAGGCCGCATCACCAGCAACACAGAGCAGACCTTCGTCGGTATTGATCAACACCGACTGGTGGCCTTTGCTATGTCCGGGAGTTTGAATAAGCCGTATACCAGGAAGGAGGTCGAAGTCATCGACTGAAATGAGTTGATAATTCATATGATTGATCGATTCGTCAGTCCACTCGAAATCATAAAGTTTCACCTGCGATGGAATCGGGTTCTTCGCGTATTCCCACTCGACCCTCGAGACAACAAAACGCGCATTCTTAAACAAGGTGTTGTTCTCGGCGTGGTCATAGTGCAGGTGCGAATTAATTACCAGGTCGATATCGCCCAGCTTCCAACCCATTTCCGCCAGCGCATTCTCAATACTTTCATCCTCCTCGCGCCAACAGGGGCCGAGTTCTCGATCCCACTTATCATGGTCGCGGATTCCCGTGTCAACCAAGGCCTTAATCCCATTGCCTTCTATTGCGGCCACCCACACCGGCAAATTGATTTTTGTACCAAAGCCAGACATATATGTCATTGCAGCCTTATCCACTGCGAGGGTCGCGGACTTTAGGGCCGTCACCTTATAGCTCTCCATATATCGCCTCCTTCTCCTAGTGCTCTTTCAACTTGGTGATTCATCCCTCTCAACTGGCAAACGATGGCGTCCCAGCGATAGCCTCAAGCAATCGCAGGTATGCGGTTGCCCCACCATCGGGATGCCCCATGGTACGTTCGCCAATCCAGGCGGCTCGACCCTTCTGTGATTGCAAAGATGCAGTCTCGGTCACCGCTTGTCGGGCAGATTTGATCATGGCTTCCAAGGCGTCCTTGTTTTCAGGACCCGCCCCTTGGAGCGCGTCGATCGTGGGACGGAGCGCGTCGATTACGGTCTTATCCCCCAGTGCTGCTCCACCACGTGTCTGGATAGCATCGGTTGCCGCTTCAAGTATTACCAGCGCACCTGCCCGGTCAATATTCTCTACTTCACCCAGTCGCTTGCTCGCCGCCAACAATCCAGCGGCAACCAAGGCCGACATGGTCGAAGGATTGGCTGAGGCAAAACGTTGCGCACAAGTACGCAGGATTAAGGAAATACCGGCCTCCGGCGGCAATGTGCGTAGGCCTTCGCGAACAGCTCGAGCTCCCTCGACAACGGTGATCCCAAGATCGCCATCGCCAATTGCTGCATCTAAGTCCCGCAATTCATCGCGACTGGAATCAAGGGTGGCAAGTGCATCCTCCAGCATCGTGCGGAGCTCGTTTGAGTTCATTGCCGGAAGAATGGTGAGTTCGCGGGAGCATCCATGAGTTGGGTTAGCTCTTCATCCAAAGTCATGATGGTTATTGAGGCACCTGCCATCTCCAGACTGGTCGCATATTCGCCGATATAGCGGCGGGTGATGGTGATGCCACGTTCAACCAGCATCCTATGAGCATGGCGATAGAGCAGGTAGAGCTCCTCCAACGGAGTAGCACCCAATCCATTCACCAACAAGGCGACTTCACTGCCAGATGATGGAGCCAGATCATCCAGAATGGCCGAAACGATCCGCTCGGTCACTTGGTCGGCGCTCTCGAGTGGACCACGGTGGCTACCTGGTTCACCGTGAATGCCAATACCGATCTCCATATACCCCTCGGGGAGTTCAAATGTGGGTTTACCTGCTGCTGGCAGAATCGTTGGCGAGAGACCAACACCTGCCGTGCGCATCGACTTCACTGCCTTTCGAGCAACACGTGTCACCTCGGACAGGCTGTCACCGCGTTCTGCTGCAGCGCCAGCGCATTTGAAAGCAAAAACCATTCCGGCAACACCGCGGCGGGATTCCTCGCGTTCGCGTGGAGCGCTAAGAACGTCATCATGAACGAGAACGGTCTCAGTGAGAATTCCGTCCATCTCGGCCAGGTCGCCAGCCAGCGCAAAGTTCATGACGTCGCCCCCGTAGTTACCAAATAGATAGAGGACACCTTTCCCGCAATCACTGGCCTTTGTAGCAGCAAGTACCTGTTCAGCAGAGGGCGAGGAGAAAACATTACCTACCGCCGCAGCCGAGCAGAGGCCAACACCTACATAACCGAGGAAGACCGGCAGATGCCCTGAACCCCCGCCCGTCACAATTCCAACCCGACCTCCTGGGGCGTCGGCTCGCACAATTGCGCGAGGTTCATGTGGCAGCGCGATGAGTTTTTCGGGATGTGCCAACAGAATCCCCTCGAGGACTTCGTCGACGAAATTACCTGGGTCATTGATCAGTTTCCGCATAGAAATATCCTCACCTTCTTAAAAGTTAGCGCACCTGCATGAAAATACGAAAGAGAATGCAAAGGGCCAGAACTCATTCGAACAGAGATCGCTCGAAACTGCCCTGGCCCCTGCCCACTGCATTTAGATCACGGTGCTAGGAAGCCACCGTCGACCACAAGAGAAGTTCCGGTGATATAGCTTGCTTCATCGCTGGCTAGGAAGAGGACTGCATAGGCGGTCTCGATTGGGACTCCTGGGCGCTTGAGCAACGTTCCCGCTATCAGAGCGGCATTGATGTCGTCGGCCTGGTGCTCATTCATGGGCGAAAGGATGTAGCCGGGGTGAATGGTGTTGGCTCGAACGCCGTCTGGGCCGTGCATTGCCGCAACATTCTTGGTCATGTTGAGAATTCCGCCCTTTGCCGCGTGGTACGCGTGGGCGCTTGGGACCGCAGCCAATCCCCAGATAGAGGAGATGTTGACGATCGAACCCTTGCCGGTCTTAATCAAGTGGGGAAGTGCCTCGCGCATTCCCAGGAAGATGCCCTTGAGGTCTACATCCAGAATCTTGTCCCAGATTTCAACAGTCGTCTCGAGAATTGGCTCATAGGTAATGATGGCGGCATTGTTAACCAAAATATCCAACTTGCCATGATCAGCAACAATCTTGTCGATCACGCTCTTCCACGATTTTTCATTCGTAACATCTAGCTTGACGAAAGTAACCGTACTGTTTTCTGTATCAGCCGCATCAAGAACGTCACCAGAGATAACGGTGGCCCCTTCGCGTGTAAAGAGTTCCGCCATCGCGCGACCTTGACCACGTGATGCCCCCGTAATGAGAGCAACTTTACCTTTCAAGCGATCCATATCCGTTCCTCTTTCTTGTAGTTTCTCGTTGTTATTGCTGGTTGATTTCTAGGTCTTAGAATATTTTCTCGAGATCGTTGATAGCCCAACTGCCAATACCAATATTCCACCTTGGAAAATCTGCTGGAAATATGTAGGGGCGCCAAAAATGCTCAGGCCGTTGAACCCAATGTTAATGATCAGCGCACCAATCAAAGTACCAACAATATGGAATTCACCATCGCGTAAGGTTGCTGAACCAAGAAATACAGCTGCAAAGGAATCTAGAAGGTAGCCATCAGCCGCTGCCAATGTTCCGCTTCCAAGAAGAGAGGCGAGCAAGGCGCCGGTTAGCGCTGCACAGATACCTGCGATCGCAAAAGCGAAGATCTTTACTCGATCTACTCGGATACCGGAGAGTTTGGCCGCCTCGATGTTGCCGCCAACGGCCTGCATCTTCTGGCCAAGGTCGGTCTTATTTAGAACTATCCAGAGTATGGTGCAGACGACGATCATAATTGAGATCAAGTTGGGAATTCCAAAGACCAATGAACCCAGGGCGATGTTACTGAAGGACGGGGGCACGCCCGAAACGATTGGATAAGTACTGTAGGCAAACCCAACGCCAACAAGAGCAGTTCCTACCCCCAACGTCGCAATCACGGCGTTGATTTTTGCTTTTGCAACCAGAACACCATTTACTGTGCCGATCAACGAGCCCAATAGCAAGACGGCAATCATTGCTACCAAGATGGGAAGCTTATTGTGGGCCAATAAGCCGGCGACAATTAATCCGAGGAAGCTTGCTACGTATCCAATACTAAGATCGAATTCGCCAACCACCAACGTCATGGTCAGACCGGAGGCGATGATCACGGTCAGAGACGACTGGCTCAAGATGTTGGTAAAATTACTTAGAGTTGGGAAAGTCGATGGGGCCTTGATCGTAAATGCCACGATCATGCCAAATAGACCGATCAATGTTCCGTATCGAGATAAAATCTTTAAGGTGATCTGTTTCCGGCTCCGCTTTGGACGTGGCGCTTCAATTGACACTTCGGCCATCTTTGCTGAATCAGAACTCATAACAGATTCCTCCTAATTACTTACCGAATGGTGATAGCCAAGTTCAATAATATTCTGCTCTGTCACGTTGCTTCCGGAAATCATTCCATTGACTCTTCCTTCTCTCATCACGATCACTCGATCACAGAGGGCCGCAAGTTCTTCTGCGTCAGAAGATATGACGATTGTTCCGACACCGCTATCTGAAAGGTTGCGGATCACTTGATGTATTTCTTGACGAGCGCCGACATCTACACCCCGAGATGGTTCATCGAAAAAGAGTACCTTCATTTCAGGAACAAGCCAGCGGCCGATTAGAACCTTCTGCTGATTTCCTCCCGATAGTTCGGAAACAGGTTGGGAAACGTCACTGATTTTAATCCCGAGTTCCTTAACAAGTCGGAGCGAGCGCGCCTTTGCCTTCTTCTTATTTGAAAAAGGTAACCAAGAAACCTTGCGTAATGATCGCATCGCAACAATATTCATGTTGTAATCGATGGATTTGTTAAGCATAAGCCCTTCGGCACGGCGCTCTTCGGGGATAAGGCCTATTCCATGGGCTATTGCCGCTGATGAAGATTTCGACACGACCGGACGCCCATGTAAAGTGAAACTCCCACTGTCCATTTTGTCTGCACCGAAAGCTATCCGCGCAAGCTCCGTGCGTCCGGCCCCAATAACGCCTCCAAAACCGAGGACCTCTCCTTTGAAAAGTTGGAATGAGACGTTGCGAACGGCATTGGCTCTCGTGACGCCTTTCGCTTCGAAGATCGGTTCGCTTCCCAGATCAATGGACTCGCTCTTTTCCTCTGGTCCACTCAGAATATCGCGACCGACGATTGCGTTGATAAGTCCAGGTTTATCTAATGATCCTCGCATGGCCCGCTTAATTACATGGCCGTCGCGAAATACGGTTATCCGATCCGAGAGATCTAGTACCTCATCCAAACGGTGGGAGACATACAGAACGGCGACACCTGATGCGGCCAAACTCCGGACGACTTCGAACAGTCGTTTCGACTCAACATCGGAGAGCGATGCTGTTGGTTCGTCCATCGCGATCATGTCTGCCTTGTACACAAGAGCTTTGCTAATCATGACGAGCCAACGCTCTGCAACGCTCAATTCATCAACGCGCTTTGTCAGCGAGAAATTAATCCCTACTCGCTCGGCTACTTCCTCGACTATTTTTGTGGATCGTTTCCAGTCGATAAATCCCGCTCGGGTTGGTTTCGGCACACCTAAGAGAATGTTCTCAATAGAATTGAAATAAGGAACGAGATTCAATTCCTGATGGATAAAAGCAAAGCCCGCCTTTTCAGCATCTCGGGGACTATTCACATCAATTTCTTTATTTTCAAGCGAAATAACGCCTTGATCGGGGGCAACAACTCCAGCCAAGGATCGAATGAAAGTTGATTTTCCTGAACCGTTTGCTCCGACCAATCCGTGGACCTCTCCGCGATAGATATCTAGATCTACCGCGGAGAGGGCTGCGACACCAGCAAAGTGTTTACTTAAACCCTTTACCTGTAACCACGCACTGGTGTCCTTTTCCACGAATTGATTCCTGTCTTTAGTTCGTTTTTGAGTTGATTAGCTCATTGCCTTTGGGTGAGCAGCCAAGAACGCTGCGATGTTGCTAGAGGTAACAAGGAGAGGCTTGACGTCAACTGTCTTAGAAACCCACTTCTTGCCAGCCTTGATCGAACTGATAATTCCAGTCATGATCTGGCTGCCCTCGGTAACGCCATCTTGCCAAACGACCTGCTTCACTGAGCCATCTTTAACTGCCTGCAAGGCCTGAGGGCCTCCATTGATCGTAACAACTGTCACATCGGTTCTGCCGGCCTGCTTCAAAGCCGCAACGGCTCCCATGCCGGGTTCATCCCATGTGCCCCAAATTGCCAATGGCTCACTTCCTGCTGGGTGACTTGCCAACCAAGCAGCTGTGTATGCCTGTCCGCTCTGGACCTGTCCAGGAATCTGAACCTCGTTATTTGTGACGGTGATTTGTGGATGTGCTGCCATGATGCCGTCAAATGCCTGTCCACGGAAGTAGCAGAGCACTCCGGTGTGGTACTGCAAAGCGAGAACGGCACCCTTGGATCCCATTGCTGCTAGCAATCCATTGGCTGAAACAACGCCGGCGTTGGTAGAGCTGGTTGTTACTACAACTCCAGGAACTAATTCGCCGCCCCAACTGCCGACAGGAATTTTTGCCTTTGCTGCTGCGCGAAGGCCTGCGCCAAGGGCGCTGCTATGGAAAGCCATAACGATGATGGCATCGACCTTCTGTGTGGTTGCAAACGCGATCATCGCGGAGTTGGCCTTTGCGGGACTACCCTGAGTGTCGGTTACTTTTACTTTCCAGCCATTCGCTTTCGCGATCTTTGTTGCACCATCGATAACGGCCTTATTCAAGGCATCGGTTGCAACGAGAGCGACCATACCGACCGTTTTCTGCTTGGGTGCTGCCGTTGCAGGAGTCAGGGCTAAGCTGCTTACCGCAACCACCGCGACGACCGCTGCTATTAGTTTTCTTTTCATAATTCACAACTACCTTCCGCTAGTTTGAGCCTATTGTTGCGATGAAAAGCCAACGCAGCCTAGGTTAAGAATTTAGTACAGTATGATCGTCTGACGATCTGCGCGGAGTCTACTTATACCGCCATACAATGTGTCAAGTGAAAATACGTTTCTTTATCAAATCGTTACCAACGCGATTGTCAGGCCAATTTCCAGCGCCGAGCCCTCTATCCTCAATGAGGGGGAGTTAGCTCTCTTCGCCTACAAGTCGGATCTTCTCACGCTCGGCAATCTTGGTCAGGCCCGCCTGGGCGGCATTGCGGACGTGGGCGGCCATCGCCTCGGCGGCCCCGTTGCCATCACGGGCTTCCACCAGCGCGACAATCCGTCCAATCTCCTCAACGGTCTCTTTTGAGCGCCCAGGAGCCGAGAGAGAGGTGAGCCGTAGAACCCGAACCCTGCCTTGCAGCATCGTGAGGATCTGAGTTAAGGACGGAAACCTGGCGCCGGCCAGAAGAACGCCGTAAAAATTGTCCTTGGAACGCAGTAGATCCAATTTGGACTCACCATCATCAGTGGCCTGCTTCAATTCATGGAAAGACTGTCTTAGCAGGAGAATTTCATCAGCCGAAGCCCTTTCAGTGAACCGTGCAACAGCCAATGCCTCTAGGGAAGACCTGATCTCATAGATGTCCCGCGCCTCGTCGGTAGTAATTACGCTGACAATGGCACCCTTCTGGGGAATCACCGTGACTAAGCCATCGGAAACTAGAACCGTGAGAACTTCGCGGATTGTCGTGCGCGATACCGCCAATTGCTCGACCAATTCACGCTCAATGAGCCTCTGGCCGGGTTTCAACTCAAAATTCATAATCGCCTGGCGGATCACGTTCAAAACCTGATCCCGTAGCGGGGCAGCAACTCTCCCGGGGGGAATAACGTTCCAAGACTCACTCGGCGTACTCACTGAAGAATCCCTCCTTGGACAAGTTCTAACCTAGGTAAACGAGCCACTTTACTGAAAAAATGGCAATGGGGTCGCATATGCCACTCCAGAACGACGTTATTTTGCCAGATTGCCTAGCAAACATACAACAAGCCAGATCATGGAGTTGATTCGGACAATAGTCAAGGGTTTTCGAGAGATAACTTCGATCAATCACATGGTGGTTCCCCTGGTTAGGCAGGATCCTCTGCTGCCAGGGCTGCGATCTCTTCCAACAAGATAGGAGCTCCGGAAGTTACCGCGTGAATCCCCAATACGCTGGCAATCTCCATCACCTCCAAGATTTCTTGGGCCGTTGCCCCGTAACCGATGGCATTTACTATATGCAACTTCAAACCTTTGACATAGAGGTGAGTCGCTGCAGTATCAAAGGCGATATAAATGAATTCTTTGATCTTGGGCGAGAGAGTGCCCTGACGCCAAGGAATTGAAGAGAACTCTGTATAAGCTGCAAAAAGTTCAGGATCCAATTCCAGCATCTCATCCCAGAACTCATGCCAGTATCCACGATTCTTGGTGAAGTCTGCCTTAACCTGCTCTTGGTATGCGTTCAACGGCGCAGGTCCGGTTCTCAAACCTTTCTCCTTCAATACTTCTACCAATATTGGCACACCTATGTTCATGGCATGGATTCCGAGCGTCGCGCAGAGTTCCAAGACTTCCATGATTTCCTGAGGTGTGGCACCGAGTTTCAATGCCGCGCGTATGTGCTGACGGACCCCTGGCAGATACATATGGGTTGCATTTGCGTCAACTGCAATATAAATAAACTCCTTGAGCTTGTCATCCAAGTGATTTTTCCGCCAAGGAACTGCAGAGAAATCTAAGTATGCGTGGAGAAACTCTGCATCCAATTCTAAAATGCTTTGCCAGACCGGGCTCCAAGTACCGCGAACCTTAATGAATTCGTCCTTAATCTCTTCCTGTCGTTTTGTTAGCGCCATCTGCATATCCCTTTCTCTGCTCTTGATTCTCTAGTGGTAATCAGACTTCGTTGATGTTCATCCGGACACTTGTTCTGAGTCTTGGACCCAACGATGAATTTCAGTGTGATCGGAAGTCGCAGGCAAAGACTGCGCCGCCTCCCCCCACAATCGTGTTGCTGTTGTAGCAAGTCGATCGGGAATGCCCATTTCATCAGCCAGATTCGTGGCGATGTTCATGTCTTTCAACATTAAACGCAACCCAAAGCCCGAATTGAATTTCTCAGACAAAATGAAGTTCGGCCATTTATTTTCTGTGGAAGCACTTCGCCCGCTAGATTCATTGAAGACTCTCAACATCACTTCTTTGTCGAGACCGAACTTTTCGCCGACAAGCATCGCCTCGCATGTTGCTAAGAGATGTGTGGCCGAAAGGAGATTGTTAAGTGCCTTGAGCGCATGACCGGAACCAACTGGCCCGACTTCGGTCACCTTGCCAAGTTGGTCCAAGATAGGTTGGACTATTTGGATGGTGGTAGTTGGACCCCCAACCATAATTGCCAGAGTTCCTGAGGTTGCTC
>DASVIG010000095.1:0-5276 GCA_036382195.1 Candidatus Nanopelagicaceae bacterium | reverse complement strand
GACCCACTGGTGGCTGACTGGGATGGGCTGCAGCCAGTAGATTCGTCTTGGGATTGCCATGTGGCTGTCGTGGCCACGGCGCAGCCGGGGTTACCGGTGGCAGAGATCCTGTCGCGAGGCGTGCCGGTCCTGGATTGCACTGGAACTTATAGAAACCATGTGGATGTAATTCGACTTTAGTTCAGATTTTGGAATTAGTTGTTCTGGAAGTATTTCACCATGTCGAGAATGATTGTTTCCAAGTCGCGAATCGGCGCCCAGCCAGTCAATTCCTTAATTCGGTCGATATTCGGAACGCGCCTTTCCATATCTTCAAAACCAAATTTGTAAGCGTCGTCATAAGAAACGTACACAATTTTGCTTTTTGATCCTGTCATCTCAATAATTTTTGCAGCAAGATCGTTGATAGAGATCTCTTCGTTATTGCCAATATTGACGACAGTGCCGATGGTCTTTTCTGAATTTGTTACTTGGATGAGTGCTTCGACGACATCGGATACATGACCGAAACAACGCGTCTGATTTCCATCTCCGTAGATCGTAATGTCCTCATTTGCTAAAGCTGCGGCAATGAATCGCGGAACCACCATGCCGTAGGCGCCTAGCTGCCGCGGTCCCACCGTATTGAAGAAACGCACGATCCGCGCCTGCAGACCCTTTTCTTTCCAGTAGGCATATGCCAGGGTTTCATCGAGTGCCTTGGCTTGACTATATGACCATCTCAAAGTTAAAGGAGAACCTAGAATTCTTGAGTCATCTTCTTGCAATGAGTCAGAAGTATTTTTTCCGTAGACCTCACTGCTGCTGGCAACCAAGACTGGGCACGAGTGTTTGTGCGCAGCATCTAAAACATTCTCTGTGCCTCGAAGATTAGTCATTAAACTCGCCAAAGGTCTTTCGAGAATGTTGAAGACTCCCACTGCGGCTGCGAGGTGGTACGTGAAATCAACTTTGGCGACCAGTCGATCTACCAACTCGCTATCTAGAATTGAGCCTTCGACAAAGGCTAGTTGGTCAGATTTTTCAGCCCCTTTGAGGTTCTCGATTCGACCGGTCTCCAGATTGTCCAGAACGAGCACGAAATGGCCATCCTGGATGAGGCGGTCCACCAGGTGAGAGCCGATGAATCCAGCCCCTCCAGTGACCAAAACATGCATGAGTCCACCCTATTGGGTCGGAGTCCCGGAACTGGCGCACTCACCGTGGCTCCTGAGAAGTCACTCACCTAACTCTCAGGAAACTAAGGTTGTCTACAGTCATGTCCCAGAAAAGCCGTCATTCCAGAACCGCGGGGGTGGATTGGGCCGCCCTGATTATGGGTCTGGGTCTAGGCCTTACTGTCGCACTCGAACTCACGACATTGCGCAAGTCCGATATCAGTTCGGTCTACTCATCGATCACGACCCTCTCTCGTCTGTGTGCTCTGATCGGCACATACTTCGCTCTAGTGGGCATCATGTTGGTTGCTCGTATTCCGTGGGTGGAACGAGGAGTTGGTCACGATCGATTGGTGACATGGCATCGCAAACTTGGTCCGTATTCACTCTTCCTAGTTGGGTTTCATGTTCTCTTCGTGATTTTTGGTTATGCCGGTCAATTTCATGTTCCACTGGCGGTTCAATTTTGGCGCATATTGCATCAGTACCTCTGGATGTGGGCTGCATTAGCCGCCTTTATATTTATGATGGCTGCTGGAATAACGTCATACAAAAAAGCTCGAGCCAAGATGAGTTACGAGACTTGGTGGATTATTCATGTCTATACCTACTTGGCAATTGGCCTGGCGTTCATGCACCAGGTGCTCAATGGTCCGATGTTCATAGGTCATCCGCTCAACCGAATCTTCTGGACGGTGCTCTATGTGCTCATGTCATTCTCGATTGTGGTCTGGCGTATCGGGATTCCCGTGGCGCGTTCCATACGCCACAACCTTCGCGTAGAGCGTGTGGTGGTTGAAGGCCCAGGTGTCATCTCGATCATCATGCGCGGTCGTAAGTTGCACAAATTATCAGCCGAGGGCGGACAATTTTTCGGCTGGCGCTTTGTTGCACGCGGACACCTCATGATGTCGCATCCTTACTCCTTATCTGCATCTCCCAGCCAACATTTACTCCGTATAACGGTGAAAGATCTGGGTGATCATTCGCGCTCACTCGCCTTCTTAAAGCCGGGCACCCGGGTCTTCGTCGAAGGGCCATATGGAGCATTTACTGCAGGGCGTTCATCGCGTCCCCATGTCGTCCTGGTTGGCGGGGGTGTCGGTATCACGCCGATCCGCGCGATCATGGAGGAGTTCGGTGACAGTGTGCAGATGGACGTTATTTTCCGAGCATCTCGCCAAGAGGACCTGGTTTTACGTCAGGAGTTGGACTATCTGGCCGCTCAGTCCGGCGGAACCACTCGGATTCATTACCTGGTGGGCTCGCGCAAGCAGTATCCAATGGACGCCAAGGCGATGCGAAAGCTGGTTCCTCGCTTTGCCGATTCCGACATCTACATCTGCGGCCCTGGCCCTCTGGTGGATGCCGTCCGTGAAGCAGCGCGAGATGTCGGGGTTCCCAAGAATCGCTTCCATGACGAGGCCTTTGCCTTTCACTCCGAGTGAATTCACGGGAAAAGTCGCACCATGCGCTCGGAACGAATTAAGAAATCTCACAGGTTGGTGGTCGAGAGTTTGATTGTTGATGCAAATCGACAAACGTCTAGGGGGTCGGAATGAAGCGGGCGCTGCTTATAGCAGGAGGCACCATAGGGGGAATCGGCGCAGTTCTGTCGATCACTCCTCCTCAACTGGGCTCGCAGGGTATGACGGGCCTAGGGCTGGGAAAGGGCGCGACCGCACATGCATCGGTCGCCGCCAACACCACGACATCGCAATCTCCGACGGCAGCAGTTCCTCAATCTGCAACGTCGGTGGCTGCGACAACTGCCGCAACGCCTGCTTCTTCCGCAACTCCAGTAACTAAGAAGAAAACTACAAAGAAGAGATCGACCAAGACTCAAGTGGCCTCAGCAAAAGTGACTCCAACGCCGGCAACAACACACACCAAGACCGTTGCGCCGACACCAACACAGACAAAAACCGTTGCACCGACGCCAACACACACAAAAACTGTTGCACCAGCACCAACCCCAACGAAGACAGTTGCTCCAGCACCAACCCCAGTCAGTAAAGGGGTATCAGGAACTTTTACCGGTAGCGCAATCAATGTTAACTATGGCACCGTACAAGTTCAGATCACAGTCTCCAATGGGAAGATTACCGATGCCCAAGCGATACAGGCGCCGAGTGGTCGAAGCGGTCAATTTTCAACTTATGCACTTCCTATTCTTCGCCAGGAAACTTTGGCTGCGCAGTCCTCACAGATCCAAGGTGTCTCTGGTGCTTCCTATACGTCCTACGGTTGGTACACATCCCTTGTGGCGGCACTTGCCAAAGCAGGTATGTGACATCATCAGGTGTGATTCATTTACGCCAGGAGATAGAGGTCTGGGGCACTGTCCTCTTCGTTGACGTCGCTTCCCCTGACGTGAATGAAGTGGCTCTTCATAAAGGCATCAACGACGTCCGTGAATTCTCTTTTCATGTGGATGAAGTCTTCTCGACGTATAAGTCGGATTCTGTGGTATCTCAATTACGCAGGAATGAAATCTCCATCGAGCAGACTTCAAGGGAAGTCCAAGATGTCTGGGAACGTTGTGCAATTGCCCGCGATTTAACTGATGGGGCTTTCGATCCATGGGTGGTAGCAGGCGGCTTTGATCCATCGGGTCTGGTCAAAGGCTGGGCTGCAGATCAGTGCGCGGAAATCCTAGTGAGTGCGGGGGCCCTCCATGTGCAAGTAAATGCGGCGGGGGATTTGGCACTTCGAGGAGGCTATTTCAACGACGGGAAAGTCTCACCATGGGCTATCGGTGTTGTAAATCCTGAGAATCGTCAAGAAGTTGTGCAGGTCTTCGAAATTTCAGATGGCGCTATTGCTACTAGTGGCAGTTATGAGCGCGGCGCGCATATCCTCGATCCGCATACCGGACTTATTGCGATTGGCGCGAAATCGGCCACGGTCATAGGCCCCGATGGCGGCTTGACTGATGCTTTGGCAACGGCATTGATGGTGGAAGGTCGCGATGGCGCACTCTGGTTCTCTCAACCCGAACTTGCAGAATATTCGGCATGGGTGATTGACCGATATGGAAATGTCGCCTGGAGTGTCGGACCGGAATCTTTCAAGCTGTAATTGCAGAAAGTTGACTGATTTCATCAGTTGTTAGTTCGACAACTTGGACAATCTCCTCGAGTTGTTCCACAGTGCGAGCACTTGCAATGGGCACACTAACTGTCGGTTGCGCACGGAGCCACGCTAAGGCAATAGAGGAAATAGACGAATTATGCGCAGCTGCGATGGTTTCAAGGAGGGCAACGGCCGACCAGCCTCTTTCATTCTGATAATCGGCGACACCCTTGGCTCGTAGAGAATTCACGGTCACCCCTGGACGATATTTACCAGTCAAAAATCCGCGGGCCAGGCCAAAGAAGGGAATGATCGACATGCCATTTTCACGGAGAATCTTGGCTGAACCATTTTCGAAATCCTTGCGGTAGACCAAGTTGTATTGATCTTGAACCGCGATGTATGGGGCCAAGTTATTCTCTTTGCTAATGCGCAGTGCCTCTTCGAGTCGCTCAGGTGCGTAACTTGAAGATGCGATGTATCGAACTTTGCCTTGGGCAATCAATTTCGTAAAAGCTTCTAATGTCTCAGCGAGGGGAGTCTCCTCGTCATCATAATGCGAGTAGTAGATATCTATGTGATCGCTCTGGAGGCGACGCAAAGAATCTTCACATGCGGCAATGATGTTTGCTGAAGATAATCCCGGCCGTGTTGAGAGTTTGCCAATTTTTGTGCCGATCACCATTGCGTCGCGGTTGCAACGTGCCTTCATCCAATTCCCGATTATCGTCTCGCTTTCGCCGCCTATATGTCCCTCTTTCCACTCTGAATAGACATCGGCTGTATCTACAAAATTCCCACCGTGCCGGGCGTAGGCATTCAGAACTGCGTGGGATTCGGTCTCGTCGGCGCTCCAACCAAAGACGTTGCCTCCTAAGCAGAGGGGATGGACAGAGAGGTTTGTCAGGGGAATAGTGATCATGGCTTAGATCAGGGAAAGTTGGTTAATTTCATCAGTAGTTAATTCAATAACTTGAACAATTTCTTCCAACTGTTCGACGGTTCGCGCGCTTGCAAGTGGCGTGCTTACTGATGGCTGACTGC
>DASVIG010000094.1:0-13025 GCA_036382195.1 Candidatus Nanopelagicaceae bacterium | reverse complement strand
ATGCACCTCCTCGGCGAACCCTTCGAGAGGAGCTAACGGCCTTTGTGAAAGCCTGTTTTCAGTGTTCTTCAGAGGGTGGGGTAGCGCAAGGGTTCCGCTTGGGACACATGCGCCTTTCCAACGGAGGTTAGTCTCGCCCGGGTCCCTGCCAAGAGAATGTCATTTAACCAGGTAGTGCCGGCGCTTGAACTACGGCGAAAGTGGTGTGTATGCGTAGTCGAAAGCCGAGTTTCTCATAAAGTCGGATGGCATTGGTGTTTGTGACAGACGCGTGTAGAAACGGGATGTCACCTTCGGATTTAATATTTGCGACGACCGCTCTAACAAGGCGACTACTCAAACCTTTTCCTTGGTGTAGAGGGTCAGTGCATACCGCACTTATTTCCCTCCAACCGGCCGGGCGCACACGACATCCTGCCATCGCAACAAGCTTTCCATCGATTCGGAATCCAAGGTAGCCGCCGAGTTCGATGGTTCGGGGTAGGAAGGGACCGGGCTTGGTCCGCGAAACAAGATCCAGCATCTCGGGGACATCGTTCGCATTCAGTTGAATTGCTTCATCATCAGCTAGACCCTCAACTTCATCTCCGACAAGTTGAACACCAGAGCCCCCATCTGGGGTGCGCCATGCTTCCGGAACTTCTAAACCACTGCGCGAGAGAACTATTCGTTCTCCCGGTCCAATGAGTTCGGCAAGATCGCGCCAGGCCATGGGATCCTTGTGGTCTGCAATTGCACCAAATGGTGAAACATCCACCGGATACCGGCGCGCAAGTCCGACTACTTCGGCGAACGATGCATGCGGTCCTGAAAGTGAGGCCCAGCCGGCGTTGTCAAGAATGTGTGGCTGCAAGATTATTCTCCGGTTCTTCCATAAGACAGCAATTCTGCCAGAAGAGATTGAACTCGTACTTTTATTTCATCCCTAATGACACGTACTTCGGCGATTTCTTTGCCTGCTGGGTCGTCCAGAACCCAGTCGATGTACTGCTTTCCTGGATAGAACGGACATGCATCCCCGCACCCCATCGTGATGACAACATCGGATTCCTGCACGGTTTCGGTTGTGAGGATCTTCGGGATGTTTTGGGCAATATCAATCCCGACTTCTGCCATTGCTGTCACGACGATCGGATTAATGGAATCCTTTGGGGCCGATCCAGCAGAGAGAACCTCCACCCTGCCTTGCGACAGAGAGGTCATGAATCCTGCAGCCATTTGCGATCGCCCGGCGTTATGCACGCAGACAAAAAGGACAATGGGCTTGCGTGTCATTTTTCCTCCTATCGATGTTTGTCGATGTGAGATTAACGGTTCAGAACGCCGTCTGTCAACGCAAGTATCCTCATTCAGATATCGACGTCCACCGGACTTTTCGGAAGGCCATTAACCAGAAGGTCCTGAACCAGGGATGCAAGGGCGCGAGGGGTCAGGACATCGTTAGTACTCGCCAGTTCACTCTGCGTCCACCATTTATGTTCTTTCACCACATCTCGTTCCATCTGCGTGAATCGCGAGGTATCGATTTCGAATGAGTGAACTCGGGCGAAGAACCAGAGTTCTCGGACATCCTGATTGGCACCATAAAATGTGAATACGTGGCGGCGGTTCCAGATATGCGGGCCGAGTTCGAAATCAACTAACCCGGTCTCCTCCCACACTTCGCGTCGTGCCGCATCGGCAGGGGATTCACCAGGCTCGATCCCTCCGCCGGCAGGGAACCAGTAGCGAATAGTGGGGGTTAAAGGATCTTCACCGCGAAATAACAAGACTCGGTCAATTTCATCCAGCAACAGGACGCGAGACGTGGGACGGATGACGGGATCGTGCTCCATCTGCCTAATTGTGCTGGTGGCCGCCATCTCCTGCAATCTGCCACCAGATTGAAAGGCCATATTCAATGGGGAAATCTGGGTACAAACCCGAACTTCAGGGCTACCATCAATTATCGAATTCAAGTTTCGGAACCTTTCGGCTCGTCTTGTGCCGAAAGGTCTGACATGAAGAAGAAAGCGTTTGCCCATTGAAAAAAGTTAGGCGAATCCAATTTGTTTCAGTAATTGGATTTATCTTGGTGAGCGCGCTCATTGCTTCCAGTATGAATGCCAGCGTAGCTACTAACACAATTGCGCTTGGAGCTGCAGATAATTTTGAGATTCTAGCGGGGTCTGGAATATTCAATTCGGGCAACACAGTTGTTTTCGGCGACTTGGGAACTTATCCCACTGTTACATATACCAACACCGGGAATGTGACCCTCACTGGCACAAGCACAAATCAAATGGGTAACTCAATCACGCAAAGCGCCAAGACCGATTTACAGAGCGCATTTAATGCCGCAGGCACACAGAGTCCAACGGGAATAATGAACGCGGATCTAGGAGGTAAAACTTTAGGGCCGGGTGTATATAAGGTAAATACACCCAATTTCTTAATTTCCATTAATGGAATCTTGACGCTGGATGGTGGGGGAGACCCCAATGCTGTATTTATTTTCTTGGGTTCGAGTTTATCCACGGCCGACAACGTTAGCCAAGTAAAACTTATTAACGGCGCTTCCGCGTGTAATGTTTTTTGGCGAATTTATGTTCCCGCTATAGTCAGTTTCGTTAATTTAGGGTCTGGAACGTCTTTTAAAGGCACGATCATGACTGATCGCGATATCACTCTTAAAGCGAATGCGTCAGTTGTGGGAAGACTGCTAAGTTTGACGGGTAAGGTTACAACGGCAACCAATTATGTTTACCGTCCAACCTGCAGTACACCGACACCTTCACCAACACCGACTCCAACGCCAACTATTACTATTACGCCAACCCCAACTATTACGCCAACGCCAACTATAACTTCTTGTGCAGGGATGATTTGTCCTTCACTCACGCCTTCACCGACTCCTTCACCCACGCCAACTATAACTTCTTGTGCAGGGATGATTTGTCCTTCACCCACGCCAACGCCAACTATTACTATTACGCCAACGCCAACTATTACTATTACGCCAACGCCAACTGTTACGCCAACGCCAACACCCACTCCAAAACCGAGTGTGACGCCATCGGTGATTCCAACCCCGACACCGACTCCTTCACCCACTCCAAAACCGAGTGTGACGCCAACGCCGAAAATCTCGCCATCGGTAGGGTCTTCACCCTCGCCGACACCAAAAGTGACGGTGAAGAAACCTCAGATTCCCAAGAAGCCAGTTGGCTTCGTAGCAACTGGTGATGGCAGCATGGCCAAGTCAAAATCTCTTTCGCTCAGGAGGTTGCATCATGGCTGAAAAGTCATTCATGCGACTCCATTCATCACGGATGGCAATTGTGCTAACGGCGGCATTCGTATCTATTTCTATAATTACCGCATCTGCGTCTTATGCAGTTCCAAAGACCATGTCGGCGAAACGTTATTTAACTCGTTCGGCGCCAGTTCTCATCTCAATCCCCGCTATCGGAGTCACGTCGAAATTTATTAAGTTGGGCTTAGATAAGACGGGGGCCCTGCAAGTTCCAACTACCGGCAATGTCGCTGGTTGGTATACGGGCGCACCGACTCCCGGTGAACTTGGTCCAGCCATCATTGTCGCTCATGTGGACATGGGAGGGAAAGAAGGGGTCTTTTTCCACTTAAAGGAATTAAAGAAAGGCAACCTCATTGCAATTTCACGGGCCGATGGAAAGATTGTGAAGTTTGTAGTCACTGCGACTTCCAACTTCCTGAAGACGTCTTTCCCTACGGCAAAAATTTATGGTGATATCAATTTTGCCGGTTTACGTCTCATTACCTGTGGAGGGGCGTTCGACAGCAAGACCGGCCACTATCTCTCCAACGTGGTTGTCTTTGCCAAAATGGTCTCTTAAACCGATGCTATTGCCCGATCCAGAACTTCGAGGGCTTCACGTAAGAGATCCTCTGGAATCACTAGAGGCGGTAGTAATCGAATAACGTTTCCGTAAGTGCCCGCTGAGAGAATGAGCACCCCTTCATTCTGGCAGAACTTGATGATTGAATTCAGGGCGGCGGCATTAGGTTCGATGCCGCCAGGAACGATAAGTTCAATTGCTTGCATGGCCCCACGGCCGCGAACCTCGCCAATTAGAGGATATTTCGCCTTCATCGCATTGAGTGCTTCCGAGATGATCCCGCCGAGAAACTCAGCACGACCGCAGAGGTCCTCGTCTTCGATTGTCGCGATTGCACCCAGAGCCGCGGCGCACGAAACAGGCGAACCTCCAAAAGTTCCACCGAGTCCGCTCGCATGTATTGAGTCCATAATTTCCGCACGACCGGTTACACCAGCCAGGGGAAGGCCTCCTGCAATTCCCTTTGCAGTAGCAATGAGGTCAGGAACGACGCTCTCATCTTCACAGGCGAACATCTGGCCGGTGCGCGCGAAACCTGTCTGCACTTCATCGGCAATAAAGACAATGCCATTTTCTGTCGCGAACTTTGCTAAGCCGGGCAAGAAACCTTTGGGTGGGACAATGAACCCACCTTCGCCCTGAATTGGCTCGATCACTATCGCGGCGATATTTTTGGCGCCAAGTTCCTTCTCCATTTTATGGATGACGAGATCGAGTGCCTCGGTCGCACATTTTTCCGGCCCACCGGGCCAGCGCATGGGATAGGCCATCGGCATCCGATAAATTTCAGGAGTGAAGGGTCCAAAGCCTTCTTTGTACGGCATGTTCTTTGCCGTCATGGCCATCGTGAGATTCGTGCGACCGTGATAACTGTGTTCAAAGACAACGATGGCTTGGCGCTTTGTATAACTACGCGCGATCTTCACTGCGTTTTCTACAGCCTCAGCACCAGAGTTGAGAAGGATTGATTTCTTTTTATGCGTTCCGGGGGTGAGGCGATTGAGAGCTTCACAAACTTGGATGTAGCCAAGGTACGGTGCAACCATAAAACATGTATGAGTGAAGGCTTCAACCTGTGCCTTTACGTTGGCGACAACTCGATCGGCGCTATTGCCGACACTGACGACTGCGATTCCTGCGCCCATGTCGATTACGGAGTTGCCATCGACATCGACCAAGATCCCGCCACCAGCACGTTCTACGACCATCGGTATCGCCATTCCGAGGGCTGAGGACACTGCCTCGCTCCGGCGCTTGAGAATTTCTTGAGATTTTGGCCCTGGAATGGCTGTGAGAAGTTTGCGCACCTGCGGGATCGAAGTCATGGGCCTAATGGTACTACTCAGCATAAAGTACACATTTGTCGGCTTAACCTGAGAAGATATCCGAATGCAACTCCTGGGAATTCTGGCGTTTATTGTTGCGCTTTTGTTCTCGGTGATGATCCACGAATTTGGTCACTTCATGATGGCCAAACGTTATGGCATGAAAGTCACCGAGTTCTTTCTAGGTTTTGGTAAAAGAATTTGGTCGACGCGTCGGGGAGAGACGGAATTCGGACTTAAGGCAATTCCAGCTGGCGGGTATTGCCGGATTGAAGGCATGACGCCCACCGATGAGATGGACCCAGGCGAAGAAGGCCGTGCGTTTTACCGCGCAAGCGGAGGGCGAAAATTGATCGTCTTAGGTGCTGGTTCGACGATGCATTTCATCCTGGGATTTCTTCTACTTGTCGGCCTCTTTATGGGAGTTGGTACAACCCAGGTCACCTCAACAATTGCACAAATCAGCCCGTGCATACCTCCGGCAACTGGATCCTTGGTGTGTACTTCGAAATCGCTACCGTCACCGGCATTGAAAGCTGGGTTGAAAGCTGGCGACCGAATTGTTTCTATCAATGGGATACTAACCAAAGACTGGGCAAAGGACGTCCAGCTGATTCGTAGTTCAGCTGGCAAGCCACTCGTATTTGGAATTGATCGTGGAAATCCAAGGATCCAAAGCACCAACTCTAAAGTCGCTCCCGAATTGTCAATCACAATTGTGCCCGAGTCCAGAATTGTAGACGGCAAGAGTATTGGTTACGTCGGGATCATCAATCAATATGCCAACGTGCGCAGCGATCCGGTGACTGCAGTTAAGCAATCGGCGACGACAACGGGCAATTTCATTACCGCCTCTGTGAAGTCCCTGATCTCGCTTCCAAGTAAGATTCCCGCACTCTGGTCACAGACCGTGGGCGATAAACCTCGCGACCCAACAGGGCTGGTCGGAGTAGTCGGAGTCGCCCGAGTTTCTGGTGAAGCAGTCAGTAGTTCAAAACTCTCACTCACCGAACGCCTGGCAACATTTATCATGATCATTGCCAGCCTCAATATCTTTGTAGGCATTTTCAACCTACTGCCCATCTTGCCTCTTGATGGTGGGCATATGGCGGTGGCAATCGCCGATGAGATTCGCGCCTTCTTTGCACGCCTCCGTGGACGGGTTCGACCAGCGGCGATTGATGTGACTGTCCTTGCGCCGATCACCTTCGTCGTCTTCGTCCTGCTAGCAGGCCTAACCCTCCTGCTTCTAGTGGCCGATATCGTCAACCCCGTCAATCTCAATCTTTAGGATCCGTAAACAACCAAAGGCCTAGTAAGGCAGAATGAGCACATGGTCGATTTAGGAATGCCAGTTCTGCCTCCGCCAACTCTTTCTCCGCGACGCAAGACGCGTCAATTGCAGGTCGGAAGTATCGGGGTGGGGAGCGACTCGCCAGTGAGCGTCCAATCGATGTGCACGACCTTGACCTCCAACGTCGACGCGACTTTGCAGCAGATCGCTGAATTAACGGCGGCAGGATGTCAGATAGTTCGAGTCGCTGTGCCAAGTCAAGATGACGCCGATGCGCTGGCGGAGATTGCGAAGAAATCACAGATTCCAGTGATCGCGGATATCCACTTCCAACCCAAATATATTTTCGCAGCCATCGACGCTGGGTGCGCTGCTGTGAGAGTCAACCCCGGAAATATCAAGCAATTCGATGACAAAGTAAAAGAAGTTGCAAAAGCTGCCGGGGACGCCGGCATTCCGATTCGTATCGGTGTCAATGCGGGTTCGCTCGATCCTCGCCTACTTGCCAAATACGGCAAGGCCACCCCAGAGGCTCTGGTTGAGTCGGCGCTCTGGGAGTGCTCATTATTTGAAGAACATGGTTTCACTGACATCAAAATATCGGTGAAACATCATGACCCAGTCACGATGGTCAGCGCCTACCGATTGCTCGCAGAAAAATGTGACTACCCATTGCATCTGGGGGTTACCGAGGCGGGTCCAATTTTTCAAGGAACTATCAAATCGGCTACTGCCTTTGGCATCCTTTTGGCGCAGGGGATTGGCGACACGATTCGAGTCTCTCTTTCGGCGCCGCCGGTAGAAGAAGTCAAGGTCGGAATTTCGATTCTTGAGTCGCTCAATTTGAGACAGAGGAAACTAGAAATCGTTTCTTGTCCATCATGCGGTCGCGCTCAAGTGGATGTCTACTCCCTGGCCGAGAAAGTGCAAGCGGGTTTACAAGGCATGACCGTGCCACTTCGTGTAGCCGTTATGGGCTGTGTTGTTAATGGCCCGGGCGAGGCACGTGAAGCAGATCTCGGTGTGGCCTCTGGAAATGGAAAGGGCCAGATATTTGTCAAAGGTCAGGTCATCAAGACTGTTCCTGAATCAATGATCGTTGAAACCCTTATCGAAGAGGCAATGCGCCTTGCCGAAGAAATGGAAACCGCAGGAGCCGCCTCTGGCGAGCCTTCAGTCACTGTTCGGTAGACGCAATTTCACGCACCAGAAGGAATTACTCAGGTAGGCTCGCCGACATGTTGCGAATGTCCACTCTCTTTCTCCGCACTTTGCGCGATGATCCGGCCGATGCCGAAGTCCCCAGCCACCGCCTTCTCGTACGAGCTGGATATATCCGCAGGATCGCTGCCGGAATCTACTCATGGTTGCCTCTGGGGTACATCACCCTGCGCAACATCGAACGGATTATTCGCGAGGAGATGGATGCGGCTGGATTTCAAGAAGTCCATTTTCCGGCCCTCTTGCCCCGCGATGCCTACCAGAGGACAGATCGTTGGACAGAATACGGACCAGATCTTTTTCGCCTGCAAGATCGCAGAGGGGGTGACTATCTTCTAGGACCAACGCATGAGGAGATGTTCACTCTCATGGTCAAGGGAGAGTATTCGTCATACAAGGACCTTCCTTTATCGCTCTACCAGATTCAGACCAAGTATCGCGATGAGTTGCGGCCGCGCAGCGGGATCATTCGTGGGCGCGAATTCGTCATGAAAGATTCATATTCCTTCGATCTCACGGATGAGGGCCTAAACGAGTCATACAACAAACATCGAGATTCCTACATCAAGACTTTTGATCGCCTTGGCTTGAAGTACAACATCGTCAGCGCGACTTCCGGGGCGATGGGCGGATCGCGATCGGAGGAGTTCTTGGCTCCATGCGAGACTGGCGAAGACACCTACGTTCTCTGTGAAGCGTGTGGCTACGCTGCAAATGTTGAAGCGATGAAGACAGTGGTCGAGCCGGTTGATTCCACGTCGGTGCCGCAGATGCAGGTCGTTGATACCCCGAACACACCGACGATAGATTCATTGGTCCAGGTGCTCAATGAAAAATTTGGCAAGGGATTCACTGGTGCGCATACTTTAAAGAATATTCTTCTGGTTGCCGACGGCAAGACAATCTCTGTGCTCGTTCCAGGTGATCGGGAGGTGGATCTCAAACGCCTGCAGGCCAATCTACCCGGCGCCCAGGAGATTCGACTTTTCGAGGAAGCTGATTTTGCAAAGAACCCGGCTTTGGTAAAAGGATATGTAGGTCCACAAGAAGCGAAGCAACTTGGCATCACGCTTTATGCAGATCCTCGCGTTGCTCCTGGAACTTCGTGGGTCACGGGCGCCAACAAGAAGGACTGCCACGCCCTCAATGTCGTAAACGGTAGGGACTTCATTGTCGATGGGTATGTTGATGCGGCAGAAGTGCGCAAGGGCGACGCATGCCCTCAATGTTCGGCTCCCGTAGTGATCGATCGGGCAATTGAGATCGGTCATATCTTCCAACTTGGTCGCAAATATGCGCAAGCCTTGGACCTCACGGTTCTAGACCGCGATGGAAAATCCCAAGTTGTGACAATGGGTTCTTATGGAATTGGCGTCTCACGTGCTGTAGCCGCCATTGCAGAACAGACCCTCGATGAGATCGGATTGTGCTGGCCAGCGGAGGTCGCTCCAGCCGAAATTCATGTCGTTGCCACGGGCAAAGACGATAAACCTTTCATCGTCGCAGAAGAACTTGCGGCACAACTGGAGGGATTGGGCCGGCGCGTGATGTTAGACGACAGACGCGATGCCAGCCCTGGCGTGAAATTCAAAGATGCTGAATTGATTGGCAACCCCATCATTGTCGTTGTAGGTAAATCGCTGGCCGATGGAAAAGTTGAAGTCCGTATACGCCGCACAGCCGAGCGGATGGAATTTCCCTTGGTTGATGCAGCTAGCGAAATCGTCAAACTACTTTCGTAGAATATTCTCTGATGCATGTATTAGGCAGTATCTCGATTGCCTCCACACTTTTCATGTTGCTGGCTGCACTGTTCGCTGGCTTTGTTGATGCAATAGCTGGTGGCGGTGGGTTGATCCAGTTGCCTGCGTTGCTCATCGGCTTACCTCATTCCTCCATCGTGCAAGTTCTAGGAACCAACAAACTTTCATCTTTCTTTGGCACTAGTGCCGCCGCCCTGATGTATCGAAAGAGAGTCAAACCAGATCTCCGTTTCACATGTGCGATGGCACTTCCGGCTTTCCTCGGTTCGATGTCCGGTGCCTTGCTAGCCTCACGTATCCCAACTCATGCTCTGCGCCCCATTGTTCTTTTATTACTGATTGCCGTTGCCATTTTTACATGGAGCCGTCCGACAATGGGGGAGATCGAACTCCTACGTCATACTTCACAGCGAAGAATTTTGATTGCCATCGTTGCTGGTGCTGTGATTGGTTTCTACGACGGAATCTTCGGCCCTGGTACCGGCACCTTTCTTATGCTGGTATTAGTTGCTCTACTGGGGTTTGCTTTTCTCACAGCATCATCGATTTCCAAGGTGGTAAATGTCTCAACCAACCTGGGAGCCATTGTAGTTTTTGGTCTGCATGGGGTGATTCTCTGGCGCCTGGGCCTAGTGCTAGCGCTCGCGAATGTCACAGGCGGGATGCTAGGCGCACACGTGGCAATTCGGGGCGGATCATCGCTGGTGAGGAGAGTTTTTCTCTTAGTTACGTTGCTCCTGATTATTAAAGTCGGGGTTGATACTTTCAATCATTGGTAACTCACAGAAATCTCGGTTATGCTCGAACTACAACTTCATAGAAAGCGGTACCTCATGTCGCTCGTAGAAACAATTCAAGAGGCTCTCGAGCCCGTTGTCGAAGCGGCAGGTTTCTTTCTAGAAGACGTTCACATTGCATCTCCGGGTAAGCGTCGAGTTGTCACGTGTGTGGTTGATGGAGAAACCAATCTCAACTTGGACGAAGTCACATCTGTCTCTCGCGATATTGCCGCTGTTCTAGAGGATGCCCCATTTATGGGAGATACGCCCTTTACCCTCGAAGTCACGTCTCCAGGCGTCGACCGCCCTTTAACGCAACCCAGACACTGGATGAAAAATAAGACGCGTCTAGTGCGCGTTGTGATGCTCAATGGAGAGGTCATTGCTGGGCGCATTATTGATATTGACGAGGATGGCGTTTTACTGCTCGTCGGCGAGAAAGATGCCAGAGAAGTAAAGTTAACTTTCGCAGAAATAAAGAAGGCTCTCGTCGAGATTGAGTTCAATCGGAAAGGAGATGATCTCTGATGCATGTGGATATGAAAGCGTTACTGTCGCTGACAATCGAACGCGAGATTTCTCTGGAGCGATTGATTCAAGCGATTGAAGCCGCTGTACTGACGGCCTACTTGCATACTCCTGAACCGCGTGCGCATTCGGTTGCCCACTTGGATCGTGAAACTGGTGAAATTCGAATTATGGTTCCCGTCCTCGGCGAAGACGGGGAGAAGATTGATGAAATTGTGGATAGCCCCGAAGGGTTTAGCCGTATCGCGACTTCGACCGCCCGCCAAGTCATCAAAATGAAAATGCGCGAAGCCAATGATGCCGACATCGTGGGTGAATTCACCGCCTCGGTTGGGGATGTAGTTTCTGGAGTCGTTCAGCAAGGTCGCGATCCACGGATCGTGTACGTCAACTTGGGTCGAGTCGAAGGAAAAGTCCCGCCGCAAGAGCAAGTACCGGGCGAGATATATACACATGGTGAGCGCATTAAGTGTTTTGTGGTTGACGTGAAGCAGGGAATGCGCGGGCCGGAAGTGACATTGTCACGGAGCCATCCTGCACTGGTGAAACAACTCTTCGCTCTTGAAGTTCCGGAAATCTCCGATCGAATAGTAGAAATTATGGCCATTGCACGCGAAGCCGGCCATCGAACCAAGATTGCGGTACGGACACATCGTGCGGGTGTGAGCCCCAAGGGCTCTCTGATCGGCCCCATGGGCACTCGCGCTCGGGCAGTAATGGATGAACTCCATGGAGAAAAGATCGACATCGTGGATTGGTCGGAAGACCCCGCAGTCTTTGTGGGCCACGCCTTAGCTCCCGCCCGAGTGGAGAAGGTGGAAATTGTCGATGTGATGACCCGATCGGCGAAAGTCACGGTCCCGGATTATCAACTCTCTCTGGCGATTGGCAAAGATGGGCAGAACGCCCGACTTGCGGCGCGCTTGACTGGATGGCGGATTGACATTCACTCTGATGCCGAAGCGCGATAACGGGGGCTTTTTAGGGGATTTGGCCCCCTTGAAGGTAGGGTTGCACCGTTGAATTTAAGCGATCGGCGCAAATGAAATCCTCGCATCGGACACCTTTGCGAAGTTGCATTAATTGTCGCAAGCGTGAGAATCCAACGGCGCTACTTCGGGTGGTCTGCGTAGATGGAAGAGTTCTTCCAGATCCTGATCGCCGCGCCCCAGGTCGGGGCGCTTGGGTGCACCGTGAATGTGCAGTACGAGCAGTCGAACGTGGAGCATTTCGTTGGGCATTCCGACGGAACGACGTTGATGGCGGCGAAGTACTTGACTACATCGCGCGGGTGAGTCCGCACTTGGTGCCGGCAGAGTACTTCCAGTAAGCGTACTTTCAGTGAGTAATGACGAAATGGATGCGAAAGATATGACACTCAAATGAGTTCGACCCGATCATGAGGTCAAGAAACTAAGGCTCGCATCGAGAATTGCGGGCCAAGACAGGAGAACTGTGGCAAAGGTCCGCGTACATGAGTTAGCAAAACAACTCGGTATGGAGAGCAAGGTTGTACTTGCAAAACTCCAAGAAATGGGCGAATTCGTCCGATCTGCATCATCAACCGTAGAAGCGCCCGTCGTGCGCAAGATGCTCGAACTATTTCCCGATGCTAAGCCAGCAGAGGAGAAGAAGCCCGTCAAGAAGGCTGCCGCTAAGAAAGCAGCCGGAAAGCCGGCAAAAGAGACTCTCACTCCAGAAGCTGCAGTAGAGCTTCTTGCCGAGATTGCGCCGGACCTAGCCCAACAGGCCAGCGCGCTGAAGGCAGCTGCCGATGCCAGAGAATTGGCTCCAGCGCCACAGGCGCCAGTGACACCGGTACCACCAGTGACACCAGTTGCACCATCATCTGGGACGGTTCCCGCACCGCGACCTCCAATGCCACGTCCGGCTGCGCCGCGTCCGGGAAATAATCCATTTGGTACTCCACGGCCTCCAGCGCCGCGTCCGGGAAATAATCCCTTCTCCGGATCGATGCCGCGTCCACCGCAACGTCCAGCCGGGACTGGTGGACCCCGTCCTGGAATGACAGGACCGCGTCCTGGTTCAGTCCGTCCAGGTTTTGCCGCACGGCCGTCATCCCCACGCCCACCGCAAGGTAATTTTCCACCTCGTACTGGTGGTCCATCTACCAGCGCACCCGGAAGTCCGTATCGCACACCGACCGCAGGTGCAACGCCTGGGGCGCCGGCGCGTCCAGGTGGGGCAGGACGGCCACAGCGTGGAAGCACTGGTGGTGCATTTGGAAAGAATGC
>DASVIG010000093.1:0-10391 GCA_036382195.1 Candidatus Nanopelagicaceae bacterium | reverse complement strand
CTCTGCGGCCGAGAACACTCGAGCATGATCTTCACAGTGAAAGTAGTTACGCCGGCGCAGTACCAGAGTTATCTATCGACATTGAAGGCGAGCCAGTCATGACCACACTTGCACAACCACCTCGGCTAATGCAGGCGGCTCTCCCGGTGCCACCAACCAGCAAAGGCAGATTGCTCGTCAAGTGGCTGACCTCGACTGACCACAAGACCATCGGTTACCTCTACCTCATCACTTCCTTCTCATGGTTTCTTATCGGAGGTTTGCTGGCGTTGGGGCTGCGCATCGAGCTCTTCAAACCGGGGCTTCAATTCTGGAGCCTTGAGCAGTACAACCAGATTTTTACTATGCACGGCACGATCATGCTGTTGATGTTTGCAACGCCGCTATTCGTGGGTTTTGCCAACGTGATCATGCCTCTTCAAATTGGCGCAGCAGATGTCGCTTTCCCTCGACTCAATATGCTGTCGTACTGGCTCTTTCTCTTTGGTGGCTCCATGGCCTTTGCAGGATTCCTAAGTCCCGGGGGAGCCGCGTCATTTGGTTGGACGGCATATGCGCCACTAGCTAATTCACAATTCTCTCCTGGAATCGGTGGCGATCTCTGGGTGATGGGGCTAGCTCTAGGCGGTCTTGGCACGATCCTTGGAGGCGTCAACTTCATCACGACTATCTTCACGATGCGTGCACCTGGTATGACGATGTTCCGCATGTCGATCTTTACATGGAATGTCCTCCTTACATCAATTCTTGTATTGCTCGCCTTCCCTCCACTGGCTGCCGCGTTCTTAGGTCTTGAATCAGACAGGCTCTTTGGTTCCCACATCTTTGATCCGGCAAACGGCGGAGCCATGCTCTGGCAACATCTGTTCTGGTTCTTCGGCCACCCTGAGGTCTACATTTTGGCACTTCCATTCTTTGGAATCGCCACAGAAATTTTGCCGGTCTTTAGCCGTAAGCCGATCTTCGGTTACAAGGGTTTGATTGCGGCAACAATTTCCATCGCCGCCCTCTCGGTTTCGGTGTGGGCCCACCATATGTTTGCCAGTGGTCAAGTACTGCTGCCCTTCTTCTCCTTTATGACATTTCTTATTGGCGTGCCGACAGGTGTTAAATTCTTCAACTGGATAGGCACGATGTGGCGAGGATCTGTGACTTTCGAGACGCCTATGCTCTGGATCGTCGGATTCCTCATCACGTTTCTCATGGGCGGGCTGACAGGAATCATCCTGGCCTCTCCGCCGTTAGATTTTGCAGTATCGGCCTCATATTTTGTGGTTGCACATTTCCACTACGTCCTCTTCGGCACGGTCGTATTTGCCATGTTCGGCGGATTCTATTTCTGGTGGCCGAAGATGACCGGCAAGATGTTGAATGAGCGCCTAGGCAAAGTTCATTTCTGGATGACTTTCTTTGGATTCCACCTTACTTTCTTGATTCAGCATTGGCTGGGCATCAAAGGATTCCCGCGTCGATATGCAGATTATCTGCCGACTGATGGATTCACCTTCATGAATCAAGTTTCAACGGTTGGCGCGTTCCTTCTGGCCGCATCGATGATTCCGTTCCTCATTAACGTCTGGATTACTCGTAAATCTCCGATGGTCGGTGTCGATGATCCGTGGGGGTATGGCGCATCCCTGGAATGGGCAACGTCTTGTCCTCCACCTCGCCACAACTTCACGTCCATGCCGCGAATTCGAAGTGAACGACCGGCCTTCGATCTCCACCATCCCCACATCAAGACGGAGGGACATAAGTAGATGAAAGTTTCATGGCAATTATTCGGTGGCCTAGCATTTTTTTACGCAGTAATTGCGATTGTGTATTGGCAAGTCGGTGGCGAAGCAGTCGGTATGACTGCAATTGCTCTGAGCGCTGGATTGGCAGGGTTGGTTGGTTTCTACATGTGGTATTCGGCCAGAGCTATGGGCGGACTTCTTCCTGAGGACAACCAAGTAGGTGAGATTGCCGATGGAGCAGGCGATCTTGGCTTCTATAGCCCGCATTCTTGGTGGCCATTGCTCGTTGCGCTTTCTGCATGCGGGGCTGGTTTGGGATTGATTATTGGATGGTGGCTGACATTAATTGCCATCGGCGCTCTGATCTTCAGCGTCATCGGCTTTGTGACTGAATATGAGCGACCGACACATTCGGCTCATTGACGGTTTATCAGTTCTGTTTCCATAGTTCTTCTGGCTAGATGGCCGGACATTTTGGGTTGTAGCCCGTAATCCAAAAAGCAAATTTGTTCCTATTTATGCATTTGATCTTGACCTGTTTTGCGATAGATATTTTCTCGGCGGCATCTAACGGTAGATTGAGATTGTCACCTGGATTTGTAATGCGAAGCAAGCACGAGCCACCTGTCTTGGCCATCTCGTTGGAGTTACCTTTAATGCTGGTCACAGTGCACACGCTGGGAGTTAGTGAAACGGATATTGGATCTAAATACGAACTCAGTGAGAGTGCCGTGATGGATCCAGGAATAGGCAGGCGGGCAGCCAAAGAAGGAGAAATCACGATGGTCTGTTTCTGCCTTGGTATTACGCTGAAATCCTCCCAGAGGCAGCCCGACTGGCCATATGAATTTTCCGTAGTGACGCACATTTGGTAATCGCCGGGATTCAAGATTGGCGGAGTGAATTCATGACTCGTGATCGGTATATTGGTGTCCAAGGAGTTTGTAACCGCATCTTTCACTCTTATCTTCACCGAGGCCGACTGGATGATTTTTTTGGGGTCGGTAATGGGCGAACTGGAGTATTTCCAAGTGACATTTGTCGGGTTGTCCAAGATTGGATCTAATCTGATTTTCGAGGGCAAACTTGCTATCGATATTGTGCTAGCAGTGGTAGGGCTCGGTGAAATGGTGAAGGAGTTGAATACCGGGCAGCTCCCGTTTCGAAACTGGCCAACGGCTTCAATGCAGACCCAGTACTGGGCGGGGTCTAATTCGGTGGAGGTAAACGTTGGTACAGTGGTTCTAAATGTGACGAATGATTTCATCTTTAAATCGCCGATGATCACGTCGTAATTTGTGACGGGGTTATTTGCCTGAGCCGGAGACTCATTCCACGCGATCGTATTAACTGCCTTCGCCAAGGTCCAGGAAATAATCGGTGGTGCTCCTACGATCGTGAAGGCCCATGAAATACTGGCGTGCCCTTGCATTGAAAGCGTCACATTCTGCACACCCGGCTTGAGTGGGGCCTTGGGAATTATCAATACCAAGTGTTGACTTGTGAGAATTGACTTTCCAGTGGGCCCATATACGGAGTCAGTCGAGACGAAATTTCGCTCGGTGATCACACAGACGTCACTCGGCGATGCCAGTACATTGCCAGCAGGGGGAGTCAGCACTGCGCTAATTTGAGATGGAGGTGAAGTCAATAAAGAAACCCAGATCGGGAAACCCTTGTACTGCTCCCAATTGGCTCCACAGCCTTGCCGCGGGTCGGGATTCTCTCCCTGGAAACTATCGAGACGAGACAGAGAGCCGTTTCCTGGAAAAGTTATTACTTTGGTTTGCACCTGGGATAAGTTGTTAAAGATGCTCATGCCGAAATCGTATGAACCAGTGGCCGGGTTGAATACACGCGCAAAACCGACGGTTTTCAAACCTTCTCGCATCAATCCAGTTGCGTGGAAAGGAGCCACCATCCAGGAATCGATGGCTTCGGCTTCACTACCCGATTGATTGCTTGTGAGTTCATCACCATTATTCGCACCTTGAATTGTGTAATACGGACTAGCCGGATTCTCGCTATGAGCATTGCTATACGCGCCGGTGAAGTATTTCGGGTCGCTCATTACCAAATAGACCATGTGCTTCTTCACTGATGCGGAGCGTTGTTTATCTTCGGTAACAGGATTCAGTCCCGCGCTCTGCCGGTAGTAATTGAGATTTGCGAGCCATCCCGCGTCAAGGTTAGGAGGTGAATTCGTCACTCCATACGCAGAATTGCCGGATACCAAGAGTCCTATTATCAATAAGATGATGCTAGGAGCTTTTTTCATCTGTGAACCGTATGTCAACACTGGTCAACTCGCTCTCTGAATCTGGTTGAAGACCAGGTGTAAATGCTTTCGCCAGGGCGCTTGACCCTATAATCAGCAAATGTTTCTCAACCTGAAGCAGACCAGTTCTTTAGTTATTGCCGTGATGGCCCTGTCTTGCGGATCTGCGCAGGCTACATCAGTTTCACCAGGCACAGTTACCATTTTTGCTGCATCCAGCCTGACGGAGACTTTTACCTCCATCGGAAAGATATTCGAGGGTGCTCATCCGGGAACCAAGGTGGCCTTTTCATTTTTGTCTTCGTCAACCTTGGCGACTCAATTGCTGGCCGGCGCCCCTGCCGATGTTTTTGCTTCAGCCGCCCCAGAAGATATGAATGCGGCAAAGTCCCTCATTCCGAAACCAGTGGCATTCGTGACAAATAGAGTGGTGCTGGCGATTCCTCTAGCCAATCCGCTTCGCATAGCTAGCATCAAGGATCTGAACAAGCCGAAGGTCAAATGGATCCAATGTGCGCATCAAGTTCCCTGTGGCATGGCTGCAGATAAGGCCTTGGCTGCTGAAGGGACTGTCACGTCAAAACCGGAGTCCTTGGAGCCGAAGGTGACAAGTGCAGTCACGAAAATTTTGGCTGGAGAAGTTGATGCAGCGATCGTGTATCGCACAGATGTCGTCGCGCATGCCAAAACTCTGCGCGGAATCGCGTTCAGCAATGTCGACGCGGCGACTACGACGTACCTCGTCGGCGCAGTTTCAACGAGTGCTCATGCTTTGTTAGCGAAAGCTTTCGTGGATCTCGTACTCTCTGTCAAAGGTATGAGGATTCTCTCCAAAGCCGGCTTCGGGCGAGTGAAGCATAAATAGTTCATGAAACATCGCCCGATAGACAAGGTGACGGGCTCGATTGCCATCGTCGCCAGCCTCGTCATCATTCTTCCCGTGCTGGCATTGGTCACCAAGGTTCCGTGGTCAACTTTCTTTGAGCGCCTACGCGAACCAAATTCTGTTAGCGCAATGTGGTTATCGCTCTGGAGTTCCTCCTTGTCCGCTCTAATCGCGGTCGTGCTCGGAATTCCCTTAGCCTGGTTTCTTGCTCGCAGTAGCAATCGGGTGACAAACTTCCTCCGCCCCCTCGTCCTGGCACCGATTGTTCTTCCTCCCACTGTCGCCGGAATAGCGCTTCTTGCGCTCTTGGGGCGCAACGGTCTCTTGGGCAGATATCTCTACCAAGCGACTGGTTGGGCGATGCCCTTTACAAGTACTGCAGTCGTCTTTGTCGGCGTCTTTGTCGGAATGCCTTTTCTCGTCCTCGTAGCTGAATCTACATTTCGACGTCTGCCCGCCGATGTCGAGGATGCGGCGGTCACCGATAGGGCGAGCGCGCGAACCTTGTTCCTTAGCATTGCCCTACCTCAATCCCGGAGTGGAATTGCAACTGGTGGGGTACTTGCATGGGCAAGAGCTCTCGGCGAGTTCGGTGCGACCATGATGTTCGCCGGTTCTCTTCCTGGGAGAACTCAAACCTGGCCGATGCAGGTCTATGTTGAAATGGATGTCGATTTGGGTACGGCGTATGCCCTTAGCGCCGTGATGGTTCTTGTTGCGGTTGCTGTTGTTTTTGGATTACGAAAGCAGTTGCGTCACGCATTTAGATAAGACGCTATCACCGGGCGAGTGGTGGCACTAGAGCAGGCCAAAGCACCTTGGGACTGCTTTACTGACACCATGGATACAACCCGCGCAAAGGTTCTTGAGACGGGCAACCGAGACATTAAGGCCGGGCGCATTCTCATCAATGCTCCAGCGAGGGTTGTTTTCGAACTGTTAGCCAATCCATATCGCCACCCGGATTTCGACGGATCCGGCACTTTACGCGGAGATGTCACCGGGCCTACCCGTCTTTATGGCGGCGCAAAATTTGGTATGAATATGCAGATAATCGTGAAGTACAGAATTCTTAACTCGGTTGTCGAATTCGAGGAGAACAAATTAATCGCCTGGCGCCACTTTGGGCATCACCGTTGGCGATATGAGTTGCGGGAAGTGGCGCCCTATCAGACCGAAGTCACAGAGACTTTTGATGGAACGTATGCCCGGTTGCCGTTGGCCCTCCGGTTGATGGGGGCTTACAAGCAGAATCAAATTGCGATCTTGAAGACATTGGTCCGTCTGAAAAAATTGGCGGAGACCACGTACGCGTGAGCGGTACTAGTGATGCTCGATCTCTTTGAGATTCTCATCGTCGGGTTTTGTCACTTGCTCGGCTATGGCTCGACTGAACCTCGAGCGGATCTTATTTCGCAGCCCCCCAGGACGTCGGACACCGTGGGTGTCCACCATGTTCAATTCCAATGCAGGCCGTTGCTCGTGTTGGGTGAGAGTCCACGTTTGTTCTGGAGATATTGGTTCGTGCACTTCAACGAACTCGCCATGGGGCAAGCGCACCAATCGACCAGTTTCGCGACCATGGAGGACAAGTTCGCGATCGGCTCGTTGCAACGAGAGACAGATCCGTTTGGTGATGATGAATGCGATCGGTGGAAGGACGAATATGCCGATGCGGTCAAACCAGGTGATCTGATTGATCGAGAGACCAAAATGTGTAGCAATAATGTCGTTTCCACCATTGGCCAGAGTTACCAAAAGGAATGTCACAGACATCATTCCAAGGGCAGTGCGATTGGGCGCATTGCGAGGGCGATCTAAGAGATGATGTTCGCGTTTATCACCGGTAACCCAACTTTCAAAGAATGGGTAGAGCGCCATGCCGGTGAAGAGGATTCCCGGGATAATGAGCCCTGGAATGAGAATATTCCAGGAAATTGTGTGACCGAGTACGTGTGATTCAAGGTTCGGGAACATACGTACTAAGCCATCGAGCCAACCCATGTACCAGTCGGGTTGGGATCCAGCCGAGATTTGGCCTGGTGTGTAAGGGCCATAGAGCCAGATCGGGTTGATGGACGCAACGGCTGAGAGAAATGCAGTGACACCAAAAACAATAAAAAAGAATCCTCCTGCTTTTGCCATGTAGACCGGCAACAATGGATAGCCAACAACGTTTTTCTCTGTGCGACCAGGGCCTGGATACTGCGTGTGCTTCTGGTACCAAACCAACATGAGGTGGGCTGTGATCAGCGCCAGGAAGATACCCGGCAGAATGAGAACGTGGACGGTGAAGATGCGCGGAATAAATACGGTACCTGGAAATGGCCCGCCGAAAGCGAAGAATGCCAGGTATGAGCCGACGATAGGTATTGCCTGGATAATTGCTTCAGCAATGCGGATACCCGTACCTGACAGCAGGTCATCGGGTAAGGAGTACCCCAGGAAACCTTCGACGATTCCAAGAGTTAGAAGTCCAATGCCAATGATCCAGTTGAATTCGCGGGGTTTGCGGAATGCGCCGGTAAAGAAAACGCGGAGCATATGAGCGCCAATCGAGGCCATGAACATCAGGGCGGCCCAGTGATGAATCTGTCGCATTAGAAGTCCGCCGCGAATATCAAAAGAGATACGTAAGGTGGATTCGTATGCCGCCGACATCTTGATACCGCTTAGCGGTTGGTAAGCACCGTGGTAGAAGACGTCGCGCTGAGAAGGGTCAAACCAGAAAGTGAGAAATGTGCCCGTTAGGAGCAGGATGATGAAGGAGTAGAGAGCGATCTCGCCCAACATGAAAGACCAATGGTCTGGGAATACTTTGGTGAGATTCTTTTTCACCCATTTTGCGGCGCCGGTGCGTTCGTCGACATAGTTGGCAACAGCACCGGCTGCTCTTTCGCCCGCGGTCATGAGGAGCGCTCCCAGAAACTAGGACCGACTGGCTCGGTGAAGGGTTGACTTGCCACTAAATATCCTTGGCTGTCAACGGTTATTGCCAACTGCGGCAGCGGGCGGGCAGCGGGGCCAAAAATAACTTTCGCTGCTCGAGGCACATCAAATGTCGACTGATGACACGGGCAGAGCAGGTGTTTGGTCTGCTGTTCGTAGAGTGCCACTGCGCAACCCATGTGCGTGCAGATTTTGGAGAAGGCGATGATGCCTTCATGCGTCCACGATAGGCGTTCGGGGGAGAGTTTGAACTCCTCGGGACGCAAGCGGATGAGGAGAACGGCATCCTTGGCAACATTTTCCAGAGTTCGTTCGGCCCCTGGTGGCAATTCTGGAAGTACTTGCGCAACTGCCCCGACTTCGAGATCGGATGGCTTTATCGGGCGGTTGGATGGATCTGTCACCAATCGGACACCTTTGGCCCAACTTGTGTTCTCCAGTTGCTTCTTGGGAAGCGGTCCAAGATCGCGCAGAAGCAGGAGAGGTGAAAGTCCCACCAGGCCGAGGGAGAGTCCTAGCGAACGCTTGATCAGGGAACGGCGCCCAAGACCGGCTGTGCCTGCGCCTTCTTTGAGTGCTGCCACAAAACCGGCCCGGTCTTCATCAGGGGAGCGAAACTCGTGACGTTCGGCAACAACTTCCGTATCCGTCATAAGCGTCTTAGCCCATTGAACAGCGCCCAGTCCTATAAAGAGAAGTGAGAATGCCAGGCCCAACCCGAGAAAGAGTTGGTGTGCATTTGTGGAGCCAAGAATTGGAAGGAAGATAAATTGGTTAAGTGGAACTTTTATGTAAGTGACGATGAAAAGGAGCGTGCCGAGCGCTGATAGCGAGAATAGGATCGCGACTTGGCGCTCTGCTCGTTTGGCCGCCTGAGGATCAGTATCGGCCTTGCGATGTACGTGCTCGGGTAAACCCGGATCTGTAAGGCGCTCGATTTCGTGTGACATTGCCTATCTCGCTTTCGTCGCCAACCAGACTGCAATACCAATCAGCAGTCCGAGTCCCAGTGTCCATATCAATAAACCTTCAGTCACTGGCCCCACTCGCCCAAGTGATGCCCCACCGAGGCTTGGTTCGCTCTGTGCGGCTTTGATCCATTTAATAATGGAGAGCTTTTCAGCAGGCGTGATGATCTTGTCAGAGAAGACGGGCATGGATTGTGGACCAGTGATCATCGCTTCGTAAATCTGTGTGGGCGAGGAAGCCATCAACGTTGGTGCGAACTTCCCTAAGCTCAGTGCGCCCCCTTGTCCAGCAAAGTTGTGGCACATTGCGCAGTTTGTGCGGAAGAGTTCGCCACCTGCTGCAGTACTTCCATCTCGTTCGTAGTTTGCTACAGCGTCGGTAGGAATCGCCGGTCCAGGAGCGAGAGAGGCAATGTAATCGGCAAGGGCAGCAATCTGATCAGCGTTATACGCCGGTTTCTTCCGCACGGCTTGTACCGTCATGTCGGCCATCGGCATCCGCCCTGTGCCCACCTGCAGATCGACGTCTGCGGCTCCCACGCCAATGAGCGCAGGCGCGATTGACCCACCCTCTGCGTTGAGCCCGTGACAGGAAGAGCAGCCTTTCAGGAATATCTGGCGACCCTCAGCGATCGCAGTTGTGCGGGCGAGAGTCGATTGAGATTGACGAGAGCTCGCGTTGGCAACCGAGAAAGTAGTGCCGATCATAAAAAGTGCGAAGACGAGAAGAACAGGTCCCGCGAAGCGGTGTCTGCGGTAACGCGAAAGGCGCTTCACGATTCATATCCTTTCAATGTTCTGATCCATCAATTATTTAATTAAGTAGATGGCGGAGAATAGGGCAATCCAAACAACATCTACAAAGTGCCAGTAGTACGAAACCACAATTGCTGTGGTCGCCTGCTTATGAGTGAATCCGCCGGCTTTCTTCACCCTCAACATTACAAGTAGGAATGCGATGAGACCGCCAGTTACGTGAAGGCCGTGAAAACCGGTAGTGATATAGAAGACCGAGCCGTACGCGCGGGATGAGAGGGTTAAACCTTCTCGGACCAAGTTGGCATATTCGTAGATTTGACCGCCTACGAAGAAAGAGCCCATCAAGAAGGTAAGCACGAACCATTCGCGCATCCCCCACAGGCGAAAATTCAGAAGTGAGCCTTTGCGCCGTGACTGCAGCCGTTCGGCGGCAAATACACCGAACTGACAGGTAATAGAGGAGAGCACGAGGACGGTGGTATTTACCGCCGCAAATGGAACATTCAGTATTTTTGTGGATGCCAACCAGATGGCAGGACCCTGCACTGCGCGAGTGGTGAAGTACATGGCAAAGAGCGCGGCGAAGAACATGAGTTCGCTTGAGAGCCAGACGATCGTTCCTACGGCAACCAGGTTGGGGCGGTTTACTTTGGGACTGACAAGACTGGCGCTGGACATGGAAGTATTATTCCTTCAAATACGAGTAGTTAATTCCACTTGCGCCCCTGGTCGGGCGAGAGTGAGGCGTACTTTATCGGGTGAAGCGGGTCACTCACGCCACGGCTCGCCATTTTGCGGCACCGAAGCCCCGT
>DASVIG010000092.1:0-5762 GCA_036382195.1 Candidatus Nanopelagicaceae bacterium | reverse complement strand
TTGAAGAGCTCCCATGGGAGCTCGAGGAAGCGATGATCATGGACGGCGCAGGTCCTTTCCGTCGCTTTTGGCGATTGATACTTCCATTATCTAGGCCCGCGCTGGCAACGGTTGGAATCTTCACTTTTCTTGCCTGCTGGGATGAGTACGTCTGGGCGCTCACCATAATCAATGATCCAGACAAGCGGACTCTCCCGATTGGCATCTCGATTTTTCAAGGACAACATCTCACAAACTGGGGATTGGTCTTTGCCGCATCCACTATCGCAATTGTTCCCGTAATCGTTGTATTCGCTCTCTTCCAACGGCAGTTTATTCGCGGCCTCGCAGCCGATGCATTGAAAGGATAATAATGAACTTCCCCTACTTGTCCCCCTCGACCCTCAATGATGGAGGTCTAGGCATACATAGCTTAAAAGTTCTGGCGGAAGGGCAGGCCGCCAGCGGGGCTTTTGTCGCTTCTCCTAATTTCCCCAGTTATCGTTTCTCTTGGTTGCGAGATGGCGCCTACTGCGCAAAAGCCATGAACATCGTCGGAAACACCGAAGCCGCCGGCAGATTTCACCGTTGGGCAGAGAGGACTCTTCTACAACAGAAACCAACTGCGGAATCCTTAATCGCTCGACTCAACCAAGGCGAAGTTCCGGCGGTTGAGGAGATGCTGCCGACTCGCTACACGCTGGATGGGGCGCTGGAGACTTTTGGCGAAGTGGAAGATTCCGCTTGGCCGAATTACCAGTTAGACGGCTACGGGGTTTGGCTAGATGAACTCAGAAGGCATCACCAGCATCTTGGTACATCCGACTTCAATGCCGAGGTCGTTGATCTAGTAGCGAGGTACCTCTCTGCAACGTGGCAGTCAAACTGCTTTGATTGCTGGGAAGAATTCGGAGATACCCAACATGCTTCGACCCTTGCGGCAATATCGGGAGGACTCAAGAGTGCCGGCATCTTATTGGGCGAGGAGAAATATCTTCGAAAGGCCGAGGAAGTTCGTGACTATCTACTTAAGGAATTTGTGCGGGATGGAAAATTCTGTAAGGGTCTGCACGATGATCGAGTGGATTCCAGTCTACTTTGGCTAACTCTCCCCTTCGGGATAGTCGAACTGGATGACCCCATATTTGTAAAGACAGTTGAAGCAATTAGGTCGGATCTGCGCGGTAAAACTGGCGGCATACACCGATATCGAGGTGACACATATTACGGTGGCGGAGAGTGGATTCTTCTCACATCCTGGCTGGGTTGGTATGACCGACTCACTCACAACGAGAGTCAGTATGAGTATTCAAAGAACTGGGTGATCGCGCAGGCAACTCATGACTTGGAACTGCCAGAACAGAGTACCGAAGATTCTCAGGAGCCAACGATGGTTGAACCTTGGGTCAATCGCTGGGGCTCAGTGGCAACGCCCTTACTCTGGTCGCACGCTATGTACCTCATAATGCAGAATGAAGGAGTGAACTAGAAATGGATCTGATTTTCGATAAAGTCTCATACCTTCCATCAGAGGAAATCACTGGGACGGCGCCTGGCGACGGCGCCATTACCGTCTCTTGCCTTGGCGTACCAATTTCAGATTTCTCCTCTTCGACTGCGTTCAACCTCGGGGTCTTTCCTGAGGGCGCCTACTCGATTACCTGGAGGAACGGCTCAGACCCACAATTGAGTTCGGCATTTGAAGTTCTGAAGGATCCTTGGACGAGATTTCGATATGGCTTCATCGCAGAATTTGCCGATACCGTGGAGACAGAGAATTACATCGCGTGGGCAAAGAAGCTCCATCTCACGGCGATTCAATTTTACGATTGGGCATGGCGTCATGAATTTCTCACAACGGATAAATTGCATTATGGGGATCCTCTGGGTCAAGATATTTCAACCCAGAAGATTCAGGAATTGATTGCTGGCTACAACAACATCGGCGCAACACCCTGCGGTTATGCCGCGGTCTATGCAGTTGACGCAGAGGGCTGGGAACGTTGGCGAGATGCGGGACTTTTCGACATTGAAGGAAATCCGTACCTTTTGGGCGACAATTTCCTCTGGATACTCGATCCCGCCGACCCTGAATGGCTGGCGCATCTAATCTCACAATTGAAAAAGGCAGTGGAATTCGGTTTCACCGCTTTCCACCTCGATCAGTATGGCTGGCCAAAGAATGCACTCAAGGCAGACGGCACTGCCGTTGACCTGGCCACGCGATTTCCTGAAATGCTCAATGAAATCATAAGATCACTTCCCGAGTCCCGGCACATCTTCAACAACGTCAACGACTATCCAACCTGGTCTACAAGTAAGACGAATCAGCATGCAACTTATATTGAAGTGTGGGACCCACACTCCACTTATGGCCACCTAGCTGCTCTGGTATCCAAAGCACGCGAGCTCGATGCTGCAAAGCCCATTATTCTCTCTGCTTATCTACACCCGTTCGCAAACATTGCTTCTGAGATAGAAGAGGCAGCAGCCGTCGCCTCATTTGAACTGGCATTTGCCAGCATCGTTTCAGGAGGCGCATCGCATCTCATTACCGGTGGTGATGGACGCGTCTTGCATCATGCCTACTACGTCAAGAACTACCAGGCTCCAGAATCCACCTTGAGAACGATCCAAGATTATTATGACTTTCTTGTCGCATCAGGTGACCTGCTTTTTGACCCATCTCGTGTAGATGTAACCCTTACCAATGCATTCGGTGTAAACAACGAAATCAAAGTTCTCTCTGACGTTCCGGTGAGCCCTGAAGCCACTCCCGGAACCCTCTGGATAAGAACATTTGCGGGACAAACCGGCCTTACTATCCACATCATCAATCTCTTGGATCAAGCAGACTCGCTCTGGGATGCACCTAAAGCGCCTATCGAGACTAAGACTAATGTGAGGGTTTCCATCGAAGCCGCTGGATTTTCGAAGCAGGCTTCAATCGGATGTAGCACAGACGGCGCCGCATTCGTCCTGAAAACGATGAACATTCAGGGGAATCGACTTGAAGTGAAGGTAGATATCCATGCAGCATGGACAGTTGTAAATATCCCACTCAAAGGAAAATAGATTGCATGTTACGTCATAATCCATTGGGTTTGGGACATCCTTATCGTCACGAACCAGACCAACGGATTCCACTGCATCCCATTGCTGGAGCACCATGGAAGGTACGAGCCTGCACGGATGATGCGGTAGAGGCTGTCTTCCTTCACCTCCTGGGAGATTCCGAAACAACCGTCTCCCCCTTGATGCGGATTGGGCTGGCGCGATCAGAAGATCACGGTCCATATGGCAAAACCGCCAAGATGAAACTCACCGACACCCATTTGGCCGAAGCTGCCGCGCGCTCTGGCGAATACCCCGATGAAATCGCGTGGGAGATTTCATTGCCCATTCTCGACGCCTACCAAGAAATCACCTACTGGTTAGAAAATGATCGTGGGGAGCAGACTCGACAGTGCACCTTCTCGTCTCTGGTCTGGAGCGTCGACGATTCCGGCTTTCTTAAACAAATCGGAGAGTTTTCAGCTGGGGTTTCCCTCGGTGAGACCACTGTGCTCAAAGACCGAACCAACCAGGTCTACCGAATACAGAGTTCACTGCCATTGCGAGCCTGCGACCATGTCGTTGGTTTTGGCGAGCGCTTTCACTCGGTCGACCAACGAGGTGAATTGGTGGATGCTATCGTCTACGAAGAATATAAAGGGCAAGGGCACCGAACCTATCTTCCAACCCCTTTTGGCATGATCATCGGAAGCGATTACGGCTTTCATATCGAGTCCTCGACCCCTAGTCGCTTCGATATTGGCGTTGCCAATCACAATCGACTCTTGTTTGAAGTTGATATCGTTCCGGGGCAGGGAGAGTGTCAGATCAGGGCTTTCTCCGGTAGCCCATCCTCAATTCTTAGTCAATATATGTCGGAATTCGATCTGCCTAAAAATCCCCCAAGTTGGATATATGGATTGTGGGGCAGCAGCAATGAGTGGAACACACAAGCCAGGGTCGAGAAGGAGATAGATAAAAGTATTGCCTGCGAAATTGACCTTGGGGTTATTGTGATTGAAGCATGGTCGGACGAGTCCACCTTCACTGTCTTCCGTGACGCGCAATACCGACCCAACAACGGCTCTACTGGTCTGACTGCAAAGGAGATTACCTATCCAGCCGATGGAGCATGGCCGAATCCGCAGAAGATGATCAACGACCTGCACGCCAGGGATATGAAAATACTTCTCTGGCAGATACCGGTCATCAAGGAGAAAGGCGAGCCAGGATCTTACGTTAGCGCTATCTGGGAGTATGCAATTAATAACGATCTCGTCGTGAAGGATGGGAATGGAGATCCATACCTCACGAGAGGTTTCTGGTTTCGTCATGCATTGATGCCGGATCTGACCGATTCGAAAGTCCGTAAGTGGTGGGCTGATCTCCATAGTTACCTCGTCACCGAGATGGGTGTAGATGGCTTTAAAACTGACGGTGGCGAACATGCGTGGGGTATCGACTTGCAGTACCTCAATGGCCGTTCTGGGATGGAGATGAACAACCTCTTCCCGGTTGGGTATGCCCAAACTTTCCATGAGCTGATGTCTGACGCGAAGAAAGATGGTGTGACATTCTCACGTTCCGGTTTTGCCGGAAGCAGCGCCTACCCGACGTTCTGGGCAGGAGATGAGGACTCGACGTGGGAGGCTTTCCAAGCATCCATACGCGCTGGCATCACTGCGTCTGCAAGTGGCATCTTCTTCTGGGGTTGGGATATCGGCGGCTTCAGCGGCGCTCTCCCAACTACCGAGCTCTATCTCCGCGGCACCGCAATGGCCACGTTCTGTCCCATCATGCAATTTCATTCAGAATTCAATCATCATCACGTGCCATCGAACGACCGAAGTCCTTGGAATCTTGCTACGCGAAATAGTGATCCGGAGATCCTCACGATCTTCCGTGAATTCGTCGAAATTCGAAAATCGTTGATTCCGTATCTTTGCGTTGAAGGTGAATTGGCTATTGCCTCCGGTAGGCCGCTTATGGCCGGACTATTTTTTGACTACTCCCACGACCCGGAAATATGGGATGTGCCCTATCAGTACATGCTGGGGCGATATCTCCTGGTGGCTCCTATAACCGAACCTGGGATCACTACCGCAAAGGTCTATCTGCCTGAAGGAAATTGGAGAGACTTCTGGAGCTCGAGGAATTTCGCAGGAAAGCAATGGGTGGAAGTCGATGTTCCCATCAATCGAATTGCAGTTTTCGTGCATCATGACGCGCCCGATTCGATCTCTGGGTTGCGATAGCACTTACCCGGTTATCACGCCGACCTGCTGGGCGCTCTGTTCGGCCGTTAACGGCGCAAATACCTGTCCGATAAGCCAGCGCAGCGCCAACTCCACCCGCTCCTGTGAATCGAGGATTTGCATCAGGACTTCGTGAACCTGTTGCCAAAGGGGGTCTGCTCCTGCGCTTAAAAGTTGAGTCAGAAGGGCGCTGTCGTAAGCGCGCATAGTTGCCAACGCAGGGTCGCTCGAAATTTCCATCGAGATTCGGGCCAGCGCACCGCCGGCTGAACCCTCACTTGAGGCGATAGCGAGAATGCGAGTCACCTCTGACTCAAGCAAGCCACGCACCACGCTCTCTTTGCTTCGAAAGTGGTTGTACAAAGTGGCCCGCGAGACTTCTGCCGTGTCGGCGATCTCAATCATGCTTGTCACCTGCAAACCATGTTGTGCAATGAGTTTTTTGGTCGCCTCAAGAATGGCACTTCGCGTTCT
>DASVIG010000091.1:0-2844 GCA_036382195.1 Candidatus Nanopelagicaceae bacterium | reverse complement strand
TGGTAAGTAGGCGAAGTCCTAGTGACGTCGCAGAATGCACCAAGTGACTTCTGAAAAACCAGATGTCGTAGCAGAGAGTCTTGAGGCCAAATCGGCCTCAAGACTCTCTGCTCTTGGTTTCGTTATGGCCTTACCACCTTTGCTTTTGGTTATCTGCTTTGTTGGTCTTCCTATTTTGATTGCCTTTACATTTAGCCTCGGATTTACGTCTGGCCCCAATCGTGTTTTATCGATCATCGGCCAGGAGATTCATAAGAAGGATCATTGGTGGGGAACTTTCGGGGCTTACAAAGATGTGTTTCATGATTCGCGTTTTCCAGGAGATATGCGGACCACCCTTCTAGTCACATTTTTTGCTACCGCTCTTGTCTTACTCATGGCCCTTGGGATCGGCATCTATCAACGCATGATCGGCGGCCGACTGGCTGGTGTTATGACCACGTTGACATTGGTTCCACTATTCGTCCCAGTTGTCATTGCTTCATGGGCGATTCACACTTTCTATGCTGGCGATGGCTTTATGCGTACACTTTTTTCCCATTTTGGAATTAATTTCCCGACCCTGACTTCGACCGTTTCTGCAATTGTTATCGGAACAATTTGGACATCGTTACCCTTTGCCATCTTGATGGTCGCTTCAGGGCTGCAATCAATTCCTGATGCCTTAATTGAGACTGCACAGGATGCGGGGGCAGGTTTTTTCAGAATTATAAGAACTGTATTAATTCCGTTGGCTATTACCCCAATTGTCATCGCGGGTACCTTTACGGCGATTGGAATTATGGGTTCTTTCACTATTCCACTCCTCTTGGGTCCGAATCAGCCGACAATGCTCGGTGTAGAGATTGCCAACTTCTTTGGGGCCTATAACCGCCCCCAACAGTCAATTGTCATGGCTTTCATTGTTTTTGCAGCAGCATCAGGAATTGCCTTGATTTATATATGGTCTAATGTGCGCAGCGCCAAGCAAAGCGGGCGCATCTAATGGCGCCTAAGGACAAGACGCGAAGCAAAACCTCATCTCCGGCCATTAAGGCGTTTCTGGCTATCACGATGGCTGCTCTGGCGTTCTTCATTCTAGGACCGCTATTGTGGCTTGGGATTCATGCCTTCGTTTCGAATTGGACGTATCCGCATCTTTATTCAGATGGATGGACTTGGCACGGGTGGACCAAAGTATTTGCCGCCTCGGCGCTAGAAACTTCGATACGAAATTCTTTGATAATCAGCCCGATCGTTGTACTCGCATCGATGGTTATTTGTCTACCAGCAGCATACGCCGCAGGTCGTCTCCATTACGCTGGGCGCAAGACTTTCCTCATCGGACTCTTCGCTGCCAACTCTTTCCCGAAAATCGGACTCTTCGCCTCTATCGCAACTCTCTATTATGCTCTTAATTTAATGGGCACTGTTGTAGGCATAATTATTATTCAATTGCTCGGAACTGTTATTTACATGACATGGATTCCTGCGGCGGCGTTCGCGGCAGTGCCACGAAACCTGGAAGAGGCTGCCCGAGATGCGGGCGCTTCGAAATTTAAGGTTTTCCGATCGATTACATTGCGCCTTGCCATGCCGGGTATTTTGGTCGCGATCGTCATGTCTTTCTTGGCTGCTTTTGATGAGGCGCAGGGTACTTATTTAGTTGGCGCGCCAACGATCCTCACCATGCCGACCGAGATGTATTCGCTCGTAGAGAATTATCCGATTCAAGTGGCCGCCGTGTTCTCCCTTCTTCTCGCATTTCCGTCTGTACTGCTGATCAGTCTGGCTCGAAAGCACATTGTTGGCGGACAACTCGCAGAAGGTTTCCAAATCAAGTGATGAAAGAGAGATGCAATGATTGACTCGCTCCCAGAAGATGGCCTAGTCCTAGGCGGCCTCACCAAGGTCCTTGGCGGGCGAGTAATTATTGACAACCTTAATCTCGTAGTTAAAAAAGGCGAGATGGTTTCGCTCCTGGGTCCCTCTGGTTGTGGCAAGACGACCACGTTGCGCATGATTGCCGGATTCCTCATCCCCGACAAAGGCGACATTTTATTGAACGGTAAAGACGTCACAACCTTGGGACCAGAAAAGCGTCCCAGTGCAATGGTTTTTCAGAATTACGCCCTCTGGCCGCATATGACCGTCTTTGGCAATGTCGCTTACCCACTTAAGGTGCGTAAATTGAGCAAGCCTGAAATCGAGAAGCGGGTCAATGCAGCGTTGAATTTAGTGAATCTCATGCACCATAAGGATTCTCGCCCCAGCCAAATCTCCGGTGGTGAGCAGCAGCGCGTAGCGTTAGCCCGCGCTTTAGTGCAAGAACCCGAAATCCTCCTGCTCGACGAGCCTTTAAGTAACTTGGATGCAAAATTGCGCGTAAAAGTTCGGGAAGATATTCGTGATCTGCAACGCCGCCTGGGAATAACCACAGTAATTGTCACCCATGATCAAGATGAGGCGCTCTCCATTTCGGATCGGATTGCGGTAATGAACGACGGAAGAATTGAGCAGTTTAGTACCCCGCAGGAACTTTATGACCGTCCGGAAACTGAATACGTTGCCAATTTCATTGGAAGCCTAAATCATGTGCAGGGTGGATATAGCGAGGGCCAAATAATTGGCGGTACTGAGGTCGTGGGAATCCGTCCCGAAGATGTTATTTTCACCAGGAACCAAGTTTCGGGGAGTTATCCTGCGACGGTAGAACTAGTCGTTCCCCGCGGTCACTTCAGTGAGGTTTACCTAAAACGTGCCGATGTAGAACTCCGCGCTTTCATTTCCTCGGATATACCTCTTGTAGGAACATCTGGGTTTGCCAGAGTGTCGAAGGCTCTCATTTATAAAGACGGCAAATTA
>DASVIG010000090.1:0-9406 GCA_036382195.1 Candidatus Nanopelagicaceae bacterium | reverse complement strand
ACTGAGAACGTTCAACCCTGGCGTCCACTTACTCTGCAGATCCTTATTAGCACCTTGTACCAAGGTGTTGCGATCTGCGGTTGACAGATACTTGTCCACGACGGTCTGGACGAATGCATAGCCACTGCCACCACCGCTTGGCACGTTGTAGGTGAATTTCCCAGGGTGGGCCTTAATCCAGACTAGAAGAGCGTCTAAGGTCTTCGGAGGATTTGGAACCGTTGTCGAGTTGTAAGCGAGTAGAACTGAAGATGCACGATAAGGGATGCCACCTTTACCTATAGCCAGAACTGATCGGCCGACAGTGCTGAGGTTCGGAATAAGGACCTTCGTTCCCTTATATAGCAACCCCGCGCTGCCCAACTGCTGGACGAAGCCACCGTCGATGAGATCTGCACCCGCGTCTTTGTGCAGAGCATATGCCGCGGTTATCTTGGCTGTCTCTTGTGCATCGTGAACTCCATGAAGATCCAAAATTACGTTGGCGTCGTAGCCCGGATTTGCCGCTTTGAAGGCGGGGATCAAAGTGTTCACCCATAGATCTTGAACATTTGTATCTCCCGAAATATAAACCTGAATTGTCTTACTCGCTGCTTGGCTGCTTGGCACACCAACACCCAAAGATAGAGCGGCCAGAACCGTCGCGGCGAAAACACTCACGTATTTTTTCTTAAACACTGCACTCCTCCAATTTTAGAAAGACGCTACAAGGGCTCAAGTCCTAATATGCGTGCGGCCACTGTAGGGCGGGGTTGTACCAATCGTCTAGGGTGTCAAGGCAGACCATAGGTTAAGATACGGTAACGATTCAGGTGCTGGGTAGCGGCACGGCCTGCACCGCCCCCGGTCGCCAACTAGACGAAAGACTTTAAGAATTTGATACTCTCTATAACGGCCTCAACTGGGCCTCCACCGTCCTCTGGCTCGCCCCCAAGCATGACATCTTGTTCCAGCACCAATTTCCCTTGATAATCAATGGAATCAAGAAAGCGAATCACCTCTGCAATCTGCGCATCACCCTGCCCTAGCGGGCGATACATCCCGGCCTTCACCTCAGCGGAGTAAGTGCTCAATCCGGTGCGAATTCGAGTTGCGGCAGCTGCATCGCAATCCTTTAGGTGGACATGCTTGACTCTAGAGCCAGCACTCATGGCCACGTGGAGCGGGTCGCCTCCGCCGACAACTATGTGGCCCGTATCTAGACAGAGATTTACCTCTGTTTCATTAAGCAAAAAGTCCACATCCTGCGGCGTTTCGAACATAGTTCCAGCATGTGGGTGTACAACCATCTGCAAGCCGAAGCCCTGCACAATTTCAGCAATGGCCGGTAGGGACTCTGCAAATACCGCTTTAGCGCTCGCATCCATCGGGTCTCGATGGTCATAATCACCATCTTCGGCCGGAGTGGCCAATACAAAGTTCTCTGCATTTAACTCGGCAAGAATTTGCGCTTGGCGTCTTGCCCTCTCATAAGAGGATGCAAGACGATCACGTTTGTGCAAGACAAGAGGCACAAATGCCCCGCATAGAGTTAAGTCATAAGAAGCGAGAAGAGCCGCGAGAGCTTTTGCGTCTTGAGGAAGATAACCGTCAGGGCCCAACTCGGTAGCAGTTATTCCACACTCGCGCATTTCGGTAAGAACTCGTTCTGGGTCTAGCTGATAACCCCAACCGTTGGCCTCGCACACACCCCAGGAAATTGGTGCCCCTGCCAATTGCTTGGAAAGATCCATCGCCACCTCGCATCGTTCCGAATAATCTTAAGGAGCCTATTACCAATGGTGCCGACTTTCTAGGAAAGCGCGGCTTGAATGTTGGCGATCGATATCCCTGAAGCCGCCTCAGAAGGCGCCCATGCGCTGTCTTGCTCGCTCATCAGCCATCCATTAAATGAAGACCGCTCCAACTCCATTAAGAACTCCCCCAGTCTTAACAGGCCAGTTCCCGCGGGGACAAAAAGTTTGAAGTCCTCAACCGCAGAATTCATTGTAGAAATTTCCCCTCTCAACATTCTTTCTAAAACCTCACCACTCACGTCCTTAACGTGAACGTGCGTAATTCGCTTCCCGTAATCTCCAACTGCCTTTATGGGATCTGCGCCTGCGACTATCCAGTGACCAACATCGAGGCATAGTCCAACGAGTTGTGGATCCATCTGATCCATCAGCATGCGCGTCTCTCGTTCAGATTCCACGTACGTGACCGCATGGGGATGAAAAGAGGACCTAATCCCCTTCGCGGCTGCCTGATTCGCAAAAACTTCGATGTGGGAAGCGAGCCGGGTAAAACCCGTTTGGCTCAATTGCGGACCACTATCAGCCCGACCCGCACATCTATCCCGATCTTCAGTTCCATCTACAGCGAAAACAATCATTTCCACATTTGCACCTACTGCTTGTTGAATCGTTCTCGCAGATTCGATTTCGCTTCCGACCAGAGGACCTGATTCACCGCAGCGAATCGCTAAGTATTGTTCGGCCGGTGCCAAACCGTGGGCTTTCATCTCACTTAAGAAATCAGAAGATTCAGTCTGATCTCCGGAGATTTGAATTCCGTGGAACCCATAGTTGGCAATGCCAGATAAGAATTCCTCCATTCTTGTAACTTCATATCGCCAGTTGAGAGGAACTAGCCCGATGCTGGATTGATTAAGAATCTGCGTCACGTGCACACCCCCGCGATAATTCAAAAACTGAATCGATAACAATGGTAGACCAATTATGTATCTTCACCTGTTGATCCTCGTTACTATGGATAAATGCGCCTCCTTTCCGCGGGCAACCAGTGACCTTGGTCGATCCATGATGCGCAGATTCTTTCCAGACGACAAGTTTGCCTTTGAAAAAGGGATGAAATCGATAACTCCGCAAATGGCGGGATGGAAGTACTCCGGACTTTCAATCATTCAATTGCAACCCAATATTCCTCACTTTCTAACTGAGAATGTTTTAGCAAACGCAGAAGGTGCCCTCATCCCCCTCGACGTAACCAATGTCAAGGTCACAGTAAATGACACGGTGTTCACTCTCAAAGGTCGCCGAGGTGTTTTCGAAGGCGCCTCGGACTGGATCTACTGTTCACCGGGTTCGCGAATTGAAATCACGTCCACTCATGCAGGCGAGGTTGCCATCGCCACGGCGGTGGCACAGGCACGCTTTCCTAGTTGCTATGTCGACGCCCTGAACGTGGTTGAAATTCGCGGAGCAGGCGATGCTACGCGCGAGGTGCGTGGCTTTATGCATCCCGATAATTTCTCAAACGCGGATCGGTTGATGGCAGTGGAACTGATCACGCCCGATGGAAATACCTCCAGCTACCCGCCGCATCGACACGATGGGGTGGGCAATTGCCGGATCGCTAATGAGGAAATCTACTACTTCAGGATTGGAAAACTTGGGCTCTTTCACGGCGACCCTGAAGGTTTTGGTTTTCATCGAACTTATGCGGGTCTTGAATATGAGGATCCCTTTGATGAGACCGTGACAATTCATGACGGCGATATCTACCTGGTGCCGCGGGGTTACCACGGTCCAAGTACCGCGCTGCCTGGCTATCCAATGTATTACCTCAATGTTCTAGCCGGAGAAAACTCTCCACGGAGTATGGATTTTTGCGACGATCCCAACCATGCTTGGATCCGTCAGAGTTGGGAAAATTTAAGCCCCGATCCGCGGGTCCCATGGAAGGTGAAGTAGTGGCGGTAATAACGACTGCGCAGGCCATCGTGCGCTGGCTAACCGTCCAAAAAATCACTATCGACGGTCAAGTTGAACCATATTTTCCAGGCGTATTTGCAATATTTGGGCATGGAAATGCCCTTGGCATAGGAGATGCGTTGTCAGATATGCAAGCAACCATTCCAACTTTGCGAGGTCAAACCGAGGAAGGGATGGGTTTGGCGGCGGTTGCCTACGCAAAGGCGATGCGGCGGCAACAAGCGATGGTTGTCACCACCTCTATCGGCCCAGGTGCCTTGAACGTGGTGACCGCGGCAGGTACAGCCCTTGCCAACCGTCTGCCCATGTTGATCTTGTCCGGAGATACCTACCAGAGTCGGGTGCCAGACCCTGTGCTCCAGCAAGTGGAACATTTCGGTGAGCCATCAACCACGGTGAATGATGCGTTTCGCCCAGTGGTCCGCTATTGGGATCGAATTACAAACCCGTCTCAAATTCTCACTTCGCTACCGCAACTTCTTATGACGATGCTGGATCCGGCGACCTGCGGGCCGGCCTTTCTTGCCCTCCCCCAAGATGTACAAGCCATGACCCTTGATTTTCCAGAAGCTTTTTTTAGCGAACGGATTCACGAGATTCCTCGCCCCCGAGCTTCCATCAGCGAACTCCGCAAATGCTCGGATTTGATCAACGGATCGAATCGTCCGGTAATCATTGCCGGAGGAGGCGTCCACTATTCGCTGGCCGAGGACGAACTAGCTACTTTTGCAGCAACCCATCACATTCCAGTCGTAGAAACAATGGCAGGCAAAGCATCCCTCCTCTGGTCGAACTCAAACTTAATGGGACCGCTTGGAGTTACCGGATCTGACCCGGTTAACGCGTTAATCACGGAGGCGGATCTAATAATTGCAGTGGGAACCCGTCTGCAAGATTTTACGACGGGTTCTTGGACGCTATTCGGCGAAAAAACGATCGTGGCAATCAACACTGTGCGTTTTGACGCATCCAAAAGAAGAGCGCATCCTGTCGTTGGTGATGCTCAAACAACTTTGACCGAACTGCAATCAATTGTGACTCGTCGGGCAAACGCAGATTGGCTAGGGCGGGCCCAGAAGTGCAAAGACCAGTGCGAGACGGATCGCAATTACAGGAAAGTCAACAACAATTCGCTGCCTACTTACGCGCAGGTTGTAATAGCAGTCAATGAAAGTGCGAGTGCGGCGGACTATGTACTTACTGCAGCCGGTGGACTCCCGGGAGAGCTCAATAACAACTGGCTAACCAAAGGAATCGCCACCTTTGACTGCGAATACGGTTTTTCATGCATGGGTTACGAAATCAGCGGAGCCCTTGGAGCTGCCATCGCACAAAAGGATCACAAACGGGCCGGTCGAGTTCTTGCGATAACTGGCGACGGGTCATACCTCATGCTCAATTCTGATATCTATACCGCCGTCCTCCACAACTATCCGCTAACCCTTGTTATTTGCGATAACGGCGGATACGCAGTTATCGCACGATTGCAAACTGGCAACGGCGCTGACTCATTCCGAACCATGTTGACGGAAAATCCCAGTGTCCCACGAGTTGATTTTGTAGGACATGCCGCGTCCATGGGGGCCGATGCCCATCGAGTGACTAACGTGGAGGAACTGTCCGCCAAAATTACGGAGACCAAAGACAGCACCCGAGTGGTTGTGATCGTGCTTGAAACGGCCTCCACAATTTGGACTGAAGGGGGCGCTTTCTGGGAAGTCGGCATCCCTGAAAAATCCCAAAAAGTTTCTATAAATGATGCTCGTTCGGCACAAGATGAAGAGAAGAAGAAACAGAGAACTTTCTAGTAACCGCAATCCAGCAAAGGGAGACGGCCATGTCGGGCAATGTTTTGAATATAGGTGTGGTCGGGGCTGGCGCTGTAGCAACATCAGTTCATTTACCCATCTTAACGCGTCGAAGCGACCTCTTCTTGGTCTGCGCGATAGCTGACTACAACACGGCAGCCGCCAACCACTTAGCAGACAGATTTGGAGTCCCGGAAGAAGGACGGTTCTCGTCGGCATACGAGATGATTGCTTCGGGCAAGATCGACACTATCGCCATCATCAACTCAGGCTCTCACTGCAAATTGGTTGTTGCGGCACTTGAGGCTGGCCTCAATGTCTTCTGTGAGAAGCCTCTGGCCTATTCCAAAAATGAGATGGGCCGCATCGAAAACGCCTTAAAAACCTCAACCGGTCACTTAATGATCGGATATATGAAGACGTACGATCCCGCCGTCGCGCGCGCAGTGCTAGCCATCGGCGATAAGCGCCCACGCACCGTTGATGTACTGGTGCTGCATCCAAGCGGAGAGAGCCAACTGGTAACTTCCGAAATTTCCGTGAAAGCATTTCCGCCCTCCCCGGAATTGCTTATGGGCTTTGTCAAAGATGCACACAATGTTGCGGTTGAAGCCCTTGGCGAGGCGGCGGCAAAGGTTTTTGGTGCCGAGTACGACGATATTATCTTGGGTAGCATCATCCACGAATTATCGGTATTGCGCGCTTTGAATATTCACATCACTGAAATTGACTTCGTCGACCGCTGGCCGCGTACTTCACGTTCAGAGTCATTTGTAATTCACGGGCGTACTGAGGACGACGTAAGAGTAACAATCAGATGGTTCTCTCTTGATCAATACCCCATGTATCAAGAAGAGGTTCGTTGGGTAAACGAATCTGAGGGCTACCACATCATTTTCCCCAGCCCCTATATTCTGCGCGTGCCGACTAAATTGATTTCGACACGTCGAATTGGATTGGCGCATGACGTATCAACCTTTGAGTCGTATGAACCTTCATTCGAAATCGAATTGGCCGCCTTTCATGCCCTGGCTACCTCAGGCACACAGATGACTAACCCCATTGCGGCGGGATATGAAGATCTAGCCATATCTCAGATGATTGCTAAGAAAATCTGCGAAGTCGAAAACATCCAACCTGGCGGCGACTTATAGCAAAAAGAATCCTTAAAGGATTCAATTTTTATATGTATTACTCCACCAGTTGCAAAGACCGGGTGAGGCCAAGGCTGATCCTTGACACCTTTCTCGGCCTTGAGAAATCAGTGAGACGTTTCGGAATTTATAGTGAGCGGACATCTCTAAATCACCTAGATCACGAGGTAATGTCGGTACGCGAGAATCGAGAGACCGCAATAGTGAGACAGAGAATGGAGATAATCAACGAAAGCGCGCCTCCTCGGACCATATTTGTTGGATCTGCGCCCTGGGTGAATAGATCCAACCAAGAATAGGAATAGTGGGTGGGTAGCCACTGGCGAAGGGTGCCCAGAGATGAGATCGCATCCAATATGTTGCTAATGATGACAATTCCAACTGCTGATCCCACGGCCCCAAGCGGCACTACAGTGATCGTGCTGATAAGGAAGGCGATCGACCCGGCGAAAAGCAAGCTGACAAAAATAAATGCCACAACTAGCAAAAGTCTCGTAACAATCCTATTCAGAGAATACGTATTGCCCAGTGGAGAAATGAAGTCAGCACTGCCAAAAAACCCAATTCCAATCATGTAGGAGGCAACAGGCAGAGTGAGCAGAGCACCAAGTGACAGGGTTAGCGCTACGGAGAACTTCTTCAATAGGAAATTTGTCCTTGGAACTGGGGAAGCGAGCAAGTACCGCATGGTGGACCAAGAGGCTTCACTGGCTACCGTATCGCCGCAGAAGATAGCCACTACGACTACCAGCACAAATCCCGTCGCGAAATAGATCATTGTCGCTGAAAAATTGGCCGCACCATGCGTGGCAAGGCCGATCAGATCGCTCTGAGTCCCGCCCCCTCTGCGACTCTCGCTATGGGAAGGGCCGTATTTCAAAGCCGTAGCGACCAGAGCCGGCAGTCCTACCATGAATAGATAAATGATTAATGTTCGTTTGCGGGTAATTTGACGACTCAACTCCAAGATAAAGGGCAATGTCTTATTTGGTGAATATGTCATCAAAGGCCAATCTGAGTGTCGGTGCCGATTAAATGCATGAAGACGTCTTCTAACCTATCCGAACGCGTCAGAGCCTTTGACAAGATCTCTTCAATCGATCCGGCAGCGATCAACTGACCTCGATGCATCACCACAACATGAGTACAAGTATTTTCTACCTCTGAGAGCAGATGCGACGAGATCAAGACAGTCTTGCCCGATGCAGCATAGGACTTCACTACGTCACGCATTGCAATTATCTGTGCGGGATCCAGACCGTTAGTCGGTTCATCCAGGATTAAGAGATCGGGCTTGCCTAACATCGCCTGTGCTATCGCCAAGCGTTGTCGCATACCTTGGCTATAGGACTTCACTTTCTTATCCAGTGCAGTTCCCAAGCCTGCAATTTTTAGAACTTCTTCCAATTGCGGATCATCATCGCGCCCGGTCGCCTTCCAATACATTTCCAGATTCTTTCGACCAGAGAGATAAGGAATGAAACCAGGCCCTTCAATGAAAGAACCGACCTTGGAAAGCGATGGCGCGCCCGGGTAAATCGCATGTCCGCTTAAATACATCGTTCCTTCTGTTGGCGTAATCAAGCCCATCAACATACGAAGCGTGGTCGTTTTGCCAGCTCCATTGGGGCCCAAAAGCCCAACTATCTGCCCACGGTCTACCGTGAACGAGAGATTGTTCACGGCCTTGTACCCATCAGAGAAGATTTTGGACAAGTTCTCTATATCAATAAGTGAATCGGTCTCTTTGAACAAGAGTTGATGGCCAATGCGGCGATTGCGTCTGAAGAAGAAAAAGAGGAAGACAATTGATCCAAGAAATGCTACGGCTACTGCAACGGGCCACTTGATCCAGGAATTTTTCTGCTGCTCGGCAGTAAGTGCGACAGTTGGGATCGCCAGGCTTGAGGAGATCAACTGTATGGAATAGACCCTGGCATCAATTGGATAGGCGTAGGCCAAGTCTGTCGACGATACGGCTAGTACTAGCCGGTCTCCTACATTGGCTTTATGAACGATGGCGGGAAGTGCAACAGTGATATCTTCGCCGCCGGGTGGAACGTTGCCCAGATGAATTGGAGCTACTAATCCTGAAGGTTGAACCGTTGTCCCGTCTGCTCCTCGAATCACCAACGAGAAAAAGAGAGTTGCGTCCTTGGCCGTACTTTGAATATGAATCTTCGCCGTCGATCCCCCGATAATCGTGATGGCACTAGTAACCGGAATTGATGTAAGAAAGGCACTCTGACCAGGAAGAAAAGCCTCCCTACCACCAGCAAGAGCCAGCGCCGCACCAAATCCCGGCAAACTACTTATAGCAAAGGGCGTTCCACCTGCAGGACTCGTGATTCGCATGGGCACGGTCGCAGGAATTGGAAAGCTAGTGAAGGTAGGAGTGTTCGGAAGTTGGGCACTGAATAGTACTTTGGAGGTAGGCGAGGAATCCTGAGTAGAGATTCCCGCTGCTTGATCTACCACTTCAAATTTTGGCAGCCCTGGGCCCTCGCCCTTGAGATAGCGATCGAACCAGAGTTTGGTCTTAAGATTTGTGAGCCCAATTTCATCAGGACCTCCGTCATGCCCGCTCGCATGCCAGAACAAGGAGATGGGAGTGAGAGGATGGGCCGAAAGAATCTCATTGGCTGTCGCCAGACTGTCCGAAAGTGGAAAGAGAGTGTCAGTTTGGCCCTGCATCAATAAGGTAGGTATGAGAATTCTTTTTGCAATG